>JBEIRX010000058.1:0-6075 GCA_040375715.1 Aphanothece sp. | reverse complement strand
TGGGGGCTTGCTGGGAAAACAGCAGCTGGGCGGCCAGGGCCCGGCTTGGATGGCTGGGGGGGTTACCTGAGGTGAGCAAGGCCCGGATCTGCTCTTCCCAGGCGGAGGGGTCGCTGCCTAGGCGCTGCTGGAGCCTGCGGAATTGCTCAAACGTCTCCGCGCTGCTGGTCTGGAGCTCGATGGTCACCCCATCGCGGGGGGAGGCAGCTACAAGGCTCAGCTCATAGCGACGACCAGGCTCCAGGGAGGGCCAGTGGGGGGGCCAGGCCATCTGGGTGCCATCGGCCTTGGTGGAGGGGGGTGGCGCAGCCTCGTTGAAGTAGCGGCCTCTGCCATCGCTCAACGTGATCTTGCTCAGGAGGGTGGAGGTGGCCAGCACGGGCCGAGGCACAGCCAGATCAGCCCGGGGAAGCGGGAGAGGCACAGCCAGATCAGCCCGGGGAGGAGCTTGGGGTAGCAGCCAGGGATGCAGCAAGCAGATGGAGAGCGGAGGAGGACTCCCCCGTGTTCCACCGGTGGCGATGGGCGGATTGCCCAGCCAGCGCTTGATCCACTCCCCCAGCCTGGGGCTGGTTTCGCCCGGGGTGGGAGCGGCTGCCAGGCCACCGCCGAGCAGGGCAGCCAGGAAGGTTCGCCGCCAGCGACGCCAAACGGGGACAGGGGACCGCATCGTGCTGCTCATGGCTGGGTGGGGGGCAGGAGGGTGAACGCGGGAAGCGTCACGGGGCTGCCGCTTTGAAAGGAGAGAGAGAGGGTGATCAACTCCTCTCCGCCGGGCACGCTCAGCTCCAGCGCCAGGCTGTCCTGGCTGGTGAGGGTGTGCTCGCGGTCGCCCTGGCGGAGGCTGAGCCGCAGGCCGTCTGGCAAGGGCACGCCCCTCTCCTGGCAGCGAAGGGAGAGGGTAAGGCCCTCGCTGCCGGGCTGGGATCCCGCCAGGGCGATCACCAGCCGCAACCGTTCGGGCGCGGCCAGGGCCGCCTCACCAAACACCAGGGCCTCCTCGCGGAGGCCGAAGTCGAGTTGCAGCCCCGCGGGGCTTCCGGGGGGCAGGTCGAACTGGGAGCGCACGGCCACCGCCGCGGGCTGCAGGAGGGTGCCCCCGAGGGCGGCGAGCCGCTCATCGAGACGGTCGCCCAGCCAGTCCCAGACCGCCACGGCGCGCTCTGTGAGGCCGGCCAGGGTGATGGGGGATGGATAGGCCAGGCGAGGCAGGGCGGCTGGATCCATCAGGCGCACCAGGCGCAGGAAACGGGCCAGGCCGCCCGGGAACGCTGAAACCGGCAGCAGTAAGGAGTCGCCGTCGTCCTGGCCCCGGGGTGCCAGGGCTAGCACTTCCCTGGCGGTGAGGCTGCCGGCCAGGTGCACCCAGCCGTTTTCATCCTCCACGGTGGCTAGCAGCAGCAGCTGGGGAGCGGTGGTCGCCGTGCGCCAGGGGCCCAGGGGCACGGCAACACTCTCGGCCCCCATCGCGGTGCACACCAGCTGCACGGCCAGGTGATTCACCGCCAGCAGGCGATCGGGATCGGTTGGATCTATCTGGGGGCCGAAGGGAAGATCCAAGCTGCGGTCGGCCAACTCCTGCCGCAGGGCGGCGATGGCCAGCTCGCGATCGCTGGCCGTGGCGGGCAAGGGGGGATCGAGCTGGATGGACTCCGGGGGAATCGCCACCCATACGGTGGCGGAGTCGTCGATGTCGGGGGGGTTCATGAGGAGTGAATGTGATGATCGATGGCCTGGCAGAGAAGGGCCTGCTCGCCGTGGTTCAGAGGTTTGAGGAGTAGCTCACACAAAGCGGCAGCGACTGCGTCGATCAAGGTTGCCGACGTGCCCAACTTTTCGAAGCCAGGGGTGGTTTTCAGGAGCTGTGCGGCCTCCAGAGCGATTTCCTCCGCCCAGGTTTCCAAGAGCTTGATATCGCGCTGGATCGTGGGCTGGCTGCAGCCGCACTCGTTGGCCATCTCCCGTTGATTGCGTTGGCCCTCCCCCCGATTGCCCTCCTCCTCATCTCCAAACCTCCGGCCCTCCGCCTGGCCGCGGCAGGCGCAGAGCAACCGCCCTCCGTTGGCGCGTAACCGTTGCCGCAGGGGTTTGTAACTCGGGGAGGAGGTGATCGAGTCCCAGAGCGTGCGCCGCACACTCTCCACCTGGGCCAGCATCAGGCGGGCATCCTCCTCGGAGGCGAGGTGCTGGAGCAGATCCGGGGTGGCTTCATCGGAGCCGCCGCCATCCTTCGGCAGAGCCGGAGGCCTTCTGGGGGTTCCGTCTGCCGTGGGGGGAGGGTCCTCGATGCTGGTTTGCTTGGGGCCAAAGGTGAGTGCGCGCCAGAAGTCGGCTATCGCCTTCAGCTTGGCAAGGGTTTTCTTACAAACCTCCTGGGGATTCACCAGCCGCAGAAAGTCGTCCCCTGGCAGCCAGCCGTTGCGGCGCCCGGTGCGGGCCCGATAGTCCTTGATGACCTGGGGATAGTGCCGTTGGTAGTCCCGCAACAGGTTGATCGCTTCTTCGGGCTTCATGTCACCATCGCCAAGAAAGCTCCAGTGGTCGCGGATGGCTTTCTCGCTGACGCGATGGGCCAGAATGGCCCAGGTGGAGATGCGACAGATGCCGTAGTGGGCCTCGAGTTTTTTGATGCCGTTGTGACCATTGATGGCTGTCTTCACCCAGGTGGGCAGAGAGCCCCGATCGGGATCCCAACCGCGCACGACCAAGAGCAGGAACGGTTCATGGGGCTGGTGCGCGCTGGCACCATCGGGAACGAGCTCGCCCTTATCGTCAAGGATGAAGCTGGCCAACTCTTCCACTTCAGGCTGCAGGGCGCGGCGGGAGAGGTTGCGGTAGTTTGCGACCAGAGCTTTCAGATGCGAGGCAGCCACCCCGCTGGCCCGGCAGCGCAGGCATAGCCGCGCCAGGGCGGAGCGCTGGTCGCCACCCTCCTGGTGAAGCTCCATAAGCTGATGGAGCTGGCGATCAATGGAGGAGTCGGCCTCCAGGTGATCCAGCTCAAGCTCGCGCATCAGAGCGGCGGCCTGGGGCCGCTCGGTGCGTTGCAGTGCGGAGTAGTGGGTGCTGCCAGCTCCCAGCCGCCAGATCTGCGCATAGGGGCTCGATTTCGGTGTCATGGTCAGCCTCGGCGGCAAGCTGTAACGAGGAGTTGGAGCACGGCGGCAGGCGTCTGAAGCTCCATCCAGCGGGCTTCCAGTTCATAGCGCATCTCCCCCGAAGAGTAAACATCCAGATCCTGCAGAGTCTCGGGATAGATGGCTTTAAGCTCTCGCATCATGGCCCCAACATGTGTGGGGGGCATTATGAATCTCCCAATGCAAGCCTGCATCTTGTGGGTGGCTTCGTGGGCGAGGGTGTCCCAGAGAATGCTGGGATCCTTGCCTGAGATGGAGTCGAGGCAGATCACCATCTGGTCTTTTTGGGGAACATAGAAGCCGTAGAGGTTCTTCTGCTCACAATTGCCAGCCTTCACCTTGGTGCCCAGGGCTGTAAGGGTCTGGATCAGGGTCTCCACATCCGCCATCGTGTTGGCTTGGGCGGGGAGTCCCCCCGCCCAGGCGAACAGGACGAGGCTTGCCCCACAGATAACCTTAGTGAGGCGAGAGCGGATGCCGCCGCGGCGGAGCTCGATTTGATTAGAGAAACTGGGGGTGTAAGCCATGGGTCGCGTGAGGAGTGAATCGGGTAGTGGCCCTGACTCCTCCTGCTTGTTTGGCTGGCCAGCTCTTGATTCAGGTTTGGGATGGAGAGGGGGCGCAGAGGAAGACGGCGAGCTGAAGGAAGGCTGAGACGCGTGTGCCAGAGAATGATTTGCAAAACCACCTGCTTCCAAAAAAATAGTCCAACCAAGAGATCTGGCTGGACCATGGCAGGGTACCGTGACCTGGTTAGTGAATGTATCTTCCCATAATGATTAGCTCATTTGATCCATTTCAACCATCCATAGGGGTCTATGGCTTGGTCGTGTTGGGGGGTGGGTGGCGGGGAGCAGGCAGATCCATGGGCATTTTGGCGGGGGCCATGAGTCCCAACGATCTGGAAAGTTTGGCACAGGTGGAGAGATTTTTGTTCCACCGATAATGCCCTGGAGTTGATTTGATGAAAGCTGAAGAATTGACATGGTTAAGATTGCCGAGTAAAGAGTACGAATTCGCAAGTGTCACGGAGCCGCAAGTTCCCCGATATTTCCCAGCGGACCACTGGTCGATGATTGCATCAACTGGTAAAAGAACGAACCCATGACTGAGCCGACTACTCCTACGGTAAAACTCATTGGATTGCCTGTATATCTTGCCAATCCCACAGTGGCACTAATGGCTGCCGACCAAAGAATGGAATCCCAGTTGAGTGGTCTTCCGGGTGGGCAGTAGGAATTGGCATCGAGCCCATTCCATCCACCGAAAGCGCAGGTCGAGGGCTGCAGGCTTCCGAAGCTTGCACCTATGGAAGGATTCATGCATACCAGTGCGTCACCTGCCAAGAGATCATTGGTCGTTGCCAGTATCAGACCTATGCCAGTCAAGTTGTCAAAACCGGATTCCGAAGACGATTCTTCGTTGGATTCCGATGATGACCCCCCATCTAGCATAATCCTATCTAGAAAACTTGGATTGCTCTCCCAGTATTGCATTCCATCAGCATCGAGTTTAATCACGGCAAGTCTCCTTGGAATGGATTGTGGTGAAGGCCTTGTCGGCCCTCGCCATCTTCTTGTTTCTGAGCCGTCCAGCTTGATTCGCGCTATGGCCATCGACTGAGCGTGCCATCGGGTCAGATACTAAAGAGTGGAAATAGTCCAGCTTGATGTTTCTGGCTGGATTGCGGTGACAAGGCATGTAGTTACAAAGTTTAGGACAACACTCCTTGAGAATGATGCCGTCGTATCTGTCCTAGTTCATCTCTAGTACCGTACCTCTCTCGAACCGGAGCCCCCCTCGGACGACCGGACGAAGGGAAAGTGGATGCGGCCAAAAAAAAGGCACAGTTACATCGGCTCTATCTTTTTTGATGGCATGACTAATCAGTAAGGCCGTAATCAAAAAAAACTGGAAGATACCTCCATACACCGCTCCTTACATTTCATCATCTGGCTATTGAATGGCGATCCGCCAGCAAGAAAAAGGTCCAGCCAGAGGAGCCTGACCGGACAGAAGAGATAGACAGTACCCGTTAAAAGCGTTGGTTACCTTAACGCCCTAAGCGCCCTTGACATAAATGCGCCTCCACCGACAACCCCAGCAGCAAAACCAGGGTTTGCGAGCACAAATGGCACGATGGCTGGCAGGACACCTGCATGGACAACGGCCAACTCATGGGGAGCGAGTTGGAGGATGCCACTGCCACTGTCAGGGTTGGGATCTTCCGAGCCGGCCCCACAGGCATGGCGATTCAGGACGGGACGTTGAAAGGTCATGGTCATGAAGGTAGAGATTGTGGATGAAGACCTCAGCGGCCTTCCCCCCCTGGTTGTTTGCGGATTCCTCGCTTGATTCACCCGTCCCGCTCGCGGCGGCTGAGGCAGCTTGCCCACAGGGCGCCGAGGGGAAACAGCAGGGGCACCAGCACGCGCAAGCTCAGGGCCAACTCCAGGGAAACCGGCACGGCCAGCAGTGAGATCAGGGCCAAGGCCAAGAGGTGATGGCGGCGACGCTCCAGGGCCGCGGCCAGCAGCACCCCCAGGCCAGCTGCGAGAGCCATGGTGGGCAAGGGTGCCAGGGGGGTGAGCCAGTGGCCGCGCCGCAGGCTTTCAGACCACACCGCTTGCAGGACCGGGCCTGGCAGGTGGTTCTTATCACCACCATCGGAGTTGAGCCACGACACGGTGCCCGGTGTCAACTACGTAGGCGGGTCGCGTCAATTACGTAGGCGGGTCACCCCTTCCCCTCCCCCTGCCTTGGCAGGGGGAGGGGACAGCGAAAACTGAGCCACCTATCGGTCTTTTGAGCCCACCTCCTCCGCCTGACCCTGTCGCGGAGCGCACGAGCCGGCGGACCCCATGGTCCGCCGGCTGCGCGGAGCTCTCCACCGGCAGTTCACGCCAGGGTGGCTGCGGTTGTTGGCGGGTAATTGACG
>JBEIRX010000114.1:0-1601 GCA_040375715.1 Aphanothece sp. | reverse complement strand
GGCGGCGGAGTTCATGGCGCCGGCATGGCCCGAGCTATCCACCACCATCACCGGCTGATCCTTCGACACCCCATCCAAATCGGCGACGCTTGGGTAGCTCTGCAACGCATTGCCGTTGAACCCGAAGCCGACGATCCACTCCCCGGGCCCGGCCTTCGCCGCCTGCGCTTTCATCCGCTGCACGATCTCCTCCACCGTGGCGGCGCCGAACAGATCACCATCCACCAAATTTTTGCCGAAGTAGATGAAGTGGCCGTGGGTGTCGATGAAGCCAGGCAGCAACGTGCGCCCCGCCAGATCCACCCGGCGGGCGCCCGTTCCCGCTGCCTTCAACGCTCCAGCCAGGGTTCCCACGTAGACGATGCGGCCCCCGCGCTCCACCAGGGCCTGGGCGTAGGTTGGCTGGGCTCCGGCCATGGTGAGGATGTCGCCGCCGTTGTAGAGGGTGGCGCTGGGCGCCTCTTGGGCGAGAGCGCCGCCGATGGGTGTGCTGGTGATCAGCAGACCCAGCGCGACGAGGGTGGAGCGCAGCAGAGCTGTCCGCAGGTCCTGCAGCCGGCGAGGAGAACAGCTGGAGACATCGGCTGGATCGGTGGGGTGAGCGACAGGAAGCATGGACGAGTCAGAGACTGAAGGGTGATCGTGTTTGGTCTCAGGGTGGGCCCCTTGAGGATCCTTGACACGGATGCACCGAATGATGTCACCCTCTGCAATGAGCAAGTCCCAGGCGCAAGCAGTAATGATCTCTTCAAGATTGCTGCGGCAGTATCACCGCAGCTGTTGCTGAATAGTGGTGCTGAATGGTGGGGATTGGGCTGGTCAAACCCCATCACTCTCGGGATGATTTCCATGTTGATTGTTCTCTTGGTCCCCAGTGCGTTCTCCCGGCGCCGCCGTTTCATCCTCAGGAGCTTGGAGGGCGATGGGCTTCCATCTCCTGGCTTGCGGCGGCGTGCTCTCAGCCTTTTCTCCAGCCTGGTCTGGGCAGGAGGCTGCCGTGACCAGTCTGGGCCTCCCGGCCTGTCGTGCAGCCCTCGGACTCCCGGCCACGACTCCACCGCAGGATCTGCTGAAAGCCAACCCTGCCCTGGTGGAGCAGTTGGCCCGCACCCCTGCCTGTCGAAGCTCGGTCGCGGCCTTGGCTCGATTGGATCAACTGGAGCAGGAGTTGGCAGCCTCCCGCCAGCGCGTCGCCCAACAGCAGGCCGAACTTGCCCGGGAAACCGCACGCCAGGATGCCCTTGCCAGCGATCTTGCCCAGCTTCGTCAGCAGCTCACCGCCCAAAGCGGCAACTCCTCTCCAGCTGCTTCCACCAGTCGTCAGCCGTCTTCTGTCGACGCCCCCCCAGCCAGCGGCCCTCCAGCTTCCCCCCCTCAAGAGCGCGCGTTGGTGTCCTTCGCGCCGGGCAAAGGGGTCTCCTTCCAAGCGGGGGGCAACCAGTTGCGGCTCTGGGCTGAGGCCAAGCTGCTCGGCTTTTCCAGCAGCCGCTATGTGTTCAACCCTGGCCAGCCCCTCGTGGTGAGCCCCAAGGATCCTGATCACTCCTACGACCTCTCTGCCCAGCAGAGCATGGTGTACGCCTCCGTCCAGGGGGCGAAAT
>JBEIRX010000090.1:0-2980 GCA_040375715.1 Aphanothece sp. | reverse complement strand
TTCCAAGTGACAGGGCAAGCATGGGAAAGCCCACCCAACGATGGACCCAGGACCCATCCCGGGAGACGTCACGCATCAAGGCTCACTGGCGTGGAGGCAGCCGCACTCAAGCAGAGAACGGCCTTCATCGCACCGTTCCCAGCACCAGGCGGGGCAGAGCCTGGCCTACCAGAAGATCATCCCCCTCCAGCTCCAATTGCCCCTCGCCATTGATGGAGAAACGCAGCCTGAGCCGATCCACTCCGATGGATCCGGGGGGGGTCAGGGGCAGCTGAATCGGGGGGACGGCCCAGGGTTGAACCTGGGGCATTCCAGCCTGACGCGGGCGGATGAGGGGCACCCCATCCACGAACACCACCTCCGCCCGCTCCTCCGGCAGGGGTTCTCCGAACACCAGCTCCAGGGCCGACTGATCCGGCCCACTGGAAGCCAGCACCAGCTCCAGGGCCTGGGGAGTGGGCCAGTGCTGACCGGCCTGAAACAGGGGGTGCCAGAGGTGGGCGCGACTGCGTTGATCCCAGCAACGCAGACACACTCCCCGGCTCAGCACATCCCTGATCTGCACGCCCGGTGTGAGCGCCAGGGCGCCCAGAGCCACAGATTCCACGGGCCGTTCATCCCGCAGGGGCACCGAGGGCAGCTGGTCCTTCAGGAGCCGGCGCAACCAGGGGATGCGACTGCTTCCTCCCACCGTCAGAACCGCATCCAGTCGCGACAGCTCGAAGCCCTCCCGTCTGGCGGCCGCGGCCATGGCATCCAGCAGGCCGCGGATCATGGTTCCCAGACCCCGGCTCTCCAGAAGCTCCTCGAAGCCGGAACGGCTCAGACGGAGTTCGTAAGGGGTCCCTTCCAACGGGCTCACGATCGAAAGGGCTTGCTCCTCCGTACTCAGAGCACATTTCAGGGCCTCAGCCCCCGCCAGCAGCTCTCCTGTCAGGCTCTCCCCAGGGCGCAGGGCGGCGGCGATCCAATGGTCAAGATCGCGCCCCCCGATTGGCACTCCCGCCTTACCCAGCACTCTCGCCGTTCGCAAGCGCTGGCGACTGTCCTGAAGGTCTCTGCCTGCGAACCGCAACAACTGGGCCACGGGGGCTGACCGACCCTCCCCACCCTGCAGCACCACCAGGGACACATCCAGGGTGCCGCCACCGAAATCCACCACCAGCACGCGGCTCCCGGGTGCCAGGCCGCAGCCGATCGCCGCCGCTGTGGGCTCATCCACCAGGGCGATTTCAGGAACCGGCAGGTCCTGGGACACCTCCATCAACCAGCGGCGATAGCCGCTGTAGGTGTCCACAGGTGCTGTGAGAACCAGTCGCCTGGGCTCCAGTCCATGAGGAAGCGCCTGCCAGATCGCCCGCAGGAGAGAAGATCCGGCCTCCTCCGGGGTCATCCAACTGCTCCAGGAGGCAGGCGCTTCCGAATCGGCCACCGCTGCACCGATCCAGCGCTTGAAATCCCTGCAGAGTCCTGGATCCGATCTGCCCGCCAGACCGGCCTCAAGCACCTGACGACCGATCAGGGGATGGCCATGGCCCTGATGGCTGAGCCAGAGCAGGCTGGGCACGACGCAGGGCTCAGAGAGGCTGTAGGGGGGAAGGGCCAGCAGGGAAGGCTTGCCTTGCTCCTCCTGCCAGGCCACCACGGTGGTGGTGCTGCCGAGATCGATCGCGAGGGTTCCCGACATGGTCTGGATGGAGCTGATTTAGTGTGAAGGACTTGTGCAGATCTTCGATGCAGAGCGGTGCCGATCTCAATCCCAAGGAACTGGCGCAACGGGCCGAAAGCCTGATCCGCCACTCCAGCAATCGCTACCTGACGACCGTGCGCATCGCTTACCGCGCCAAGCAGAGGCGCTTCGATGATTTTGATGGGTTGTTGGATGAATCGATGATCAAACCAGTGCAGCGGGCGATCGTTGAACTGAGCGACGAACAGGATCAGCCCGACCTCCTACCTGGCTGATGCGGCGTGCTGGAGCGCGAGGGTGAGGGTTGGCGTCTTGCCTGGGATCCCCAGAGGGATCCTTTCCCTGTGTTGATCGGGGGCGAAGGCTGGGCCAGTGAACTCACCGAATCGGAGGCCCTGGCACTGCACAAGGCCCTGGAGGCTTTGGTGGCACAGCACCGCAGCCTGGCGGACACCCTGATGGAGGAGGAGTCCCTCTGTCTCGATTACCAGGGGAGCCTGGGAAGGGCCGCCAGTCCCGCGAACATGGGGGATGGCAGTCTTTGGCTCACCCTGGAAGGAGATCGCTGGGGTTGGACCCTGCGCATCCTGCTCCACCCCGCTCCCGGGTTGCGAGGGGTGGAGGGATTCTGGTCCCGTGGGGCGGCTGTGACCTTCGCTCAGACCTACATCCAGCTCATGCCGTCTGACCCGTAAGACCCGCCCCAGGGCAGCACTGATCAGCAAAAAAAATCAATGCCTCTGTCCCCAGGGTTCCCCCAGTTCCGTCGGAGTTTTCCAGGGGTTTTCCAGAGATTGAAGCGTTTGGGGGCAGGGGTGCTGGCACGGCTGTGGAAAACAGCCGCGGGATGGTCTGGGACCCTTGACGAAACTGGGGTGCCCCTCCCAGCAGCGAGGTTGCGGCTCTGAAGGGCTCTGAAGAACCTGTTGGCGACAGCAGTCTCTGCGTAAGACATGGAACTGGAACCAGAGTCTCCAGCGATTTGACGTCAGGGAAGACCTGTGGAGAAGTGGGGGGGCATTCGGGGAGCACAAGTTGATGATGGCGGGAGGTGGGGATCTCGGCAGGGAAGCGCGGGGAGATGGGCAAAGCACGGTGAGCCTGATGGCTGAAGTGCCTGAGGCCTTGCTGGAAGCGATGCGCACCTTCATCGATCAGCATCCCAACTGGGATCAATACCGGTTGGTGCAGGCTGCTCTTGCGGGTTTTCTGGTGCAGCATGGCTGCCAGGACCGAGCGGTGACCCGCTGCTATCTGGCCAACCTGTTCCCCGGGCAGAGCCGCTTCGCT
>JBEIRX010000067.1:0-5277 GCA_040375715.1 Aphanothece sp. | reverse complement strand
CTCGTGGTTCAACGAACCGCACAACTGTCGCGCCGCCAACCGGAACAGCAACCACCCGGCCAACATCAACACCAACAACGGTGTTCGCCCCTGTTGTCTCCTCCCCCCAGCACCCTTCACCGTCAGAGCCGTTGGAAGGGATTCCAGCGGGAGTGCAAGAAGGGTCCAGACCCGCTCCGGTGATCGGCGCTTCGGCGCACGATCCGTACAGCAACGGCCCACTGCCCCATGGCCCAAGACCTGGGAACTCTGGTGGGTTTTTTGTCTTGGTGACCCAGTAGTGCATGGGGAAGGGGTTGCCAGCCACGTCTGGCGCAGTCCGCTGCGGGGGTTGATCCCCTCAGCCCTCCGATCGGCCCGAAAACAACCAACACTCCTGATCACCGGCAGAACACCTATCCACCTGCAGCAGCCTCTGAAGGATCAGGTCACGATCCACGGGGCTGAGTTCACCATCAGGCTGCCACTGCAGGCAGGTCTGCTCCAGGCAGGAGTCGCGGCGCGGGAGATGGGTGACATCCATGGCCACCTCTGTTCGGCTGGGGTCAGTCTCCTATGGATTTGGAGGCGTTGAGGGGAGGGGAGGCCGATCGGTAGGAGTGCTTATCGGGCTTGAATGTCTCCCAAAGACTGAGCCTCATGCCTTGCAATGGTGATGGTTTGAACAAGTAAATTTTGGGGATGGCAGAGATCGTCCTGGTTCATGGCATCGACCAGCAGCAGTCCTCAGCGGACAAGCTGGAGAACGCTTGGTTGCCTTGTCTGGCTGGTGGCATCCGAACGTATGGAGATCCAGAGTTGGCAGACCAGCTCTGGAGAGCAGCTGGGGTTCCTGGGGGGATTGAGACGCGGATGGCGTTTTACGGCCACCTTTTTTTAAAGCAAGGCCAGCAAGGGGAGGATCTTGGGTCGTTCACCATCGAGGAAGCTGAGATTGCGGAGGCTCTCGCTCGGGAGTGGCTGCACCATGGCTCCACCCGCAGCTCGCGCCCCAACGACCGGGATCTCGCAGAGCGGGAGCTGGCCTATGTCAACCAGCAGATGGGGGAAGAACAGGGGGTAGGACGTGTGGGACGGAGCGCCATCGGGAGTCTGGCCAGACTCCCCTGGTTTGCTTCGGCAGGAATGGGATTGGCTGAGCGGTTCGTGAAGCGTTCCCTGGCTCAGGTGACGCGCTACTTCACGGATGAGGCCGTTCGCGGGGCTGCGCAGGAGAAGGTGCGGCAGTTGGTGGACGATCGCACCAAGGTGGTCATCGGCCATTCCCTGGGATCGGTTGTGGCCTATGAGGTGGCCCATTCCCTTGAGCAATCCTTGCCGTTATTGATCACCCTGGGCTCACCCCTTGGGTTGCAGTCGATCGTGTATCAACGCTTGCGTCCCCAGCCCCCAGGCTTTCCGCCCGCTGTGAAGCGGTGGGTGAATGTGGCCGATCGGGACGATTTAGTGGCAGCTGAGCCGGACCTAACCCCGTTCTTTGGTCCTTCTCTCCCTACGGGGGCCGAATTCAAAGGGGATTACACCGTTGACAACGGCTCTGATCCCCATAGCGCAGAGTTTTATCTGGGCAAACAGCAGGTGGCCAGTGAGCTGAAATCTGTGCTCAGGAGGGGCTCAACATCTTGATCCATTTACGTGTATTCACTGTCTCTGAATGATCGGGGCCAAGCACCCGTTGTTGATCTAGGAGCAGCACTGAAAAAAGCTTCAGGGCCTCTACTGCATTACCGCATTCTCTCGTCCAGTAGGCGATGTTGTTGCGAGTTTTGAAGGTTTCTGGATGATCGTGGCCAAGCACCCTCTCCCTGTCGGGTAGGAGCTCTAATAAGAGCCTCAGGGCATCAGGTGCATTGCCGCACTCCCCGGTCCAGGCGGCGATGTTGTTGCGGGTGATGAGGGTGTCTGGATGATCGTGGCCAAGCACCCGCTGCTGATCGGCCAGGAGCTCTAAGGAGAGCTTCAGGGCCTCCTGTGGATTGCCGCAGTCCCCCGTCCAGGAGGCGATGTTGCCTCTGGTGGAGAGAGTGTTTGGATGGTCGTGGCCAAGCACCCTCTCCCTGTCGGCCAGGAGCTCTAAGGAGAGCTTCAGGGCCTCCTGTGGATTGCCGCAGTCCCCCGTCCATAAGGCGATGTTGTTGCGGGTGGTGAGTGTGTCTTGAGCATCAGCGCCAACCACCCGATTCAGATCGGGCAGGAGCTCTGAGAAGAGCTTCAAGGCTTTCGTTGCATCGCCGCATTCACCCGTAAAGGTGGCGATGTTGCCTCGGGTGGAGAGGGTATCTGGATGGTCGGGGCCAAGCACCCGCTGCTGATCAGCTAGGAGCTCTGAGAAAAGATTCAGGGCCTCCTTTCGAAGGCCGCAGTCCCCTGTCCAGCCCGCAATGTCGCTGAGGGTTATGAGGGTATCTGGATGATCGGGGCCAAGCGCCCGCTGCTGATCGGGCAGGAGCTCTGAGAAGAGCTTCAGGGCCTCCTGTGGATTGCCGCACTTCCCCGTCCAGGAGGCGATGTTGCTGCGGGTTGTGAGGGTGTCTGGATGGTCAGGGCCAATTTGCAGGGCTACCTGGCCCTCCTGCCAGCTTCGCCAGCGTCGGAGGTTGTCCCGCGGCGAAGCGGCCAGGCGTGATTTGAGGGCTTTGAGAGCACTTGCGTTATCTCCAACAGCCCTGAGGTGATTGGCTTCTTTCTCAAAGGCATACCGCTGAAGGGGATCCGACAGATCCACTGCAGTGGTGGTCGCGGGCACCAGCAGCGCAATGGCTTCAACCAATGCCCTTTTGCCCTTGATGCCTTCCGCTGATGCACGGGCGATCACATGATCCACCAAGGCTTGGTGAAACAACCCCACTTGTTCTGATTCCGTGCCTGCTCCACTGCGGCTCACCAGGCCCCGCAGTCGCACCAGTTCATCGCGCAGCCTTGCAGTGGTGAGTGATCTGCCCATGTTCTCACTGGCTGCGCAGAGAAGGGGAAGGGGCAAGACAGGCCCCGCTCCAGCTGCCGCCAGGAGAACAAGCACGGTCTGAGTATCTGGGTTGGTGGTGGCCTGGCACCTGGCCATGAGCTCCTCAAAGGCATCGGCCAAGGCCAGCTGGCCACTGGTCAGGGGGGTGTCGGGATCGTCGCTGAGCAGATCGGCCAGCACCCGTGCCACCAGCCAGTTGCCCTTGGCCGTGATGAGGATCTCCTCGAAGCGATCAGGGCGAATCGCTCGCTCCTGGAGATAGCACCGCAACTCATTCTTTGTTGCCAGTGCGAGGGTATGAACCACGGCACCTTCGGGTAGCCGAGTTGTCGGCCGGGCGGTGAGGATCAGGCGCACGCCTGGCACAGCAATCAGGGAGTTGAGAGCCTCCATCACGGCTTCGCCGGAGCTGGCAGCCAGCCGATCGAGCGCGTCCACCACGATGCGTACTTCCTTCTGTGGTGCCATCAGACGCAGGGGCTCGATCACCTGCTTCTCCAGGGCACCCAGCCGCTGTTGATCGGCAAAGGGCGTATCACGCTTATAGGCCAGTTGGGCGGCGTGAAATCCAGCCACGGAGCGTTCCAATTGCTGGCTCAGGATGCGGGCGATCTCCTGCGGGCTCTGAGCTTCATTGAGCAACACAATGGCCTGAACGAAGCCCGTGAGATCCATTTCCGGCGCCTTTTCGGGCCAGGCCAAAGCAGCTGCCAGGGCCGATTTGCCCATGCCGGCTTCTGCCACCACCGCCAGGCAGGGAACGTTTCTGGATTGGCTCACCACCGCCGCCAGATTCAGAGTCACCTGGAAGGTCAAGGTGAGGCGATGGATTTCCGGCGCCAGGGCTGTTTGGGCCCACGGCAGAGGGGAGCGGCGAGTGTTTTTCGCCAGCCAGAGCGTTGCATCTTGGTTGTAGGCCGGGTGCTGGGGAGGATCCTGACCAGGGCAGGCACGCTCCAAACGCTCTCTGAGTTGCCAGCAACGGAGTTCTCCGTCTGGAACGTCAGCTAGCCCCTCGCGAAGCATCTTGGCCATGTTGCGGGTGAAACACCCATCTGCGGCCGGTCGATCCGCTGAGGTGGCTGTCATCACCTCAAAGCGCAAGGTCGCTTGCAGGTCCCGCACCCACTGCTCCGCGGCACTTACCGCAGCCGTTCCGGAATAACAGGCATCCAACAACACACAGAGGCCATCCACACGGCCTGAGCTGATCAGATGCTGCTCCTTGATCAGCTGTGTCAAGTGGATTGCTGTATCAGACGTGAGTTGATTGGGAGAGGAATCGCGCGGTAGAAGGTAGAAGTCGTTGCCGAGATGTTCGCCATGACCGATGTAAGCCATGAACAACGTCGCCTCATCTCTTGCCGCCCTGTCGTAGGCCTGCCGGATGGCTTCCTTGGCCGTTGTAAGCGTGGGATTGATCAGAAGGCCCTTGTCTTCAAGGGCGGGGACGCAGGACCCCCGATCCGGATCGGTCATCACTGCATATAACTCGCGGGTCGCCTCATCAAGGAACGTCAGCTTACCCAGGGCATCACATTGCGAGCCGATCACCAGTAACCGTCGCTCCGTCATGGTCTCTGACTATCTTGTTGGTCTTTGCTGAAGTACAATGGATATGGAAGCAGTTGATCCATGATGAAGAGAAATATATCCTCCTCTCACCCCACGGGCTCCAACACTTCCAGGATCGCCTTCATCTCCCCCTCAGGACTGAGAAAAAGAGCCTCCCGAGCCGTTGAATCCATCGTGCAGATGCTTTCCAGAAAGACAGCCAGTCGAGGCTCCAGCTTAGGGAGCATGGCCACCACCGCCCTGGGCAGAGGATCCTCCTGGGCACTGCGAATCGGCCCAGTGAGCCGCCGATGGGCCTCCACCAGGCAGGCCTGAGCCCGGCGGTAGAGGTAGTTGTGGATCACCAGCACCGCCAGGGGATCGCGGCAGACAGCGCTGCCCCACTCTCTCAGCCCAATGGGCTCAGAGATGGGCGTTTCGGTGGACTCCTTACCCCTGGTCCTGGCCATCCTCCTCGGGCGGAATCAGGGTGATGGTGAGGGCGATCCGGCCGCGATCCTGCACCGGCACCCGGTATTGGCGTCGCAGCGGCGCCTGGCCGATCCAGTTCCAGTAGTCCTCCAGGTGCGGTGTGGTCTCGATCAGCAGGGTCAGCCCTCGGGCCATCGCCTCCAACCGGGCCAGCTCCAGGCGGCTGGAGGGCACCGCCAAGAAGTCGGGATCGATGTGCAGCGGCAAGGGATAGGCGTCGCCGCAGGCGACGGGCCAGCGATGCTCTTCGATTTCGGCAGCCAGAT
>JBEIRX010000077.1:0-4335 GCA_040375715.1 Aphanothece sp. | reverse complement strand
GGGTAACTCAGCTGATGAGCGTTCCGCTCCAGCTGGGGCAGCGTAAAAATCGGATAGCGAATGTCAAAGCCAATGATATGGATGTTGCGCCAATAGCGAGGCCGTTCAGGATTTTGCCACTGTGCAAACCCTAGATACAAGGGAGAGACGAATTTGACGCCAGGAAAGCTCAGGGCTTGGTAGAGCCTTCGCCGCGCAAACGTTCTCATGGCGATTAAGGAGGTCGAGCGAGGGCTGATCATCACCAACTCGGCATTCAAGCTTCTATGAATTTGGACGGCACTGTCAAATAGGGCAGCCTGAATCCCCAGTTGCATGAACATCAGAATGATGGCAAAACTGATACCAGCTAAGCCTGCAAGTAAGCGTCCACGTTCAGACTTAAGCTGCAACCAAGCCAAAGGAACTTGAAAGTTATCTCTGTTAAGGAGGCCCAGCAACCCTTTGCGGTTCATTTTGCAGGTGGAGGTGGGACGGCGTCAATCACAACATCAACTTGCAGGTTGGTGAGAGCTTTCGCCTGGCGACTGCTGTCGGGGTTAAGATTGACTTTTACTTCGACCACGCGAGCATCGCTGGCCGCGGCGGGATCGGTTCCGAGCAGATCCTTTTTGCCAATTCTCAGACCCACTTCATTGACGGTGCCCTGCAATTGCTGCATCAGCCCCTGGCTATTGATCGTTGCCCTTTGGCCCACTTTGACGCGATGCACATCGGTTTCATAGATTTCAGCAACAACTATCATTTGCTTTGTATCGCCAAGCTCTATAATTCCCTCGCTGCCAACTTTTTCGCCTTCCTTGGTGATCACACTGAGGATCTGGCCATTACGGGGGCTGCGCACAAGGGAAAGCGCGAGGTTGGCCTCCGCTTGCTTCACATTAGCCAAAGCCTCATCCACTTCTGCACGGGCAACAGACACATCGATCGGACGAACCTCGGCGATCGCTGCCCTGCTGGAGCGTGCTTCCTGGATCTGCTGGGATAGGGTCTGCTGGGTGCGTTGCAACTGCGCTTGGGCTTCCATTCTCTGTTGCTGTGTGGTGTCAGCCAGCAAACAAATGTTGTCTTTCTGTGAGGCTGACACAGCGCCTGCGCTAAACAGTCGCGCATACCGCGCACACTCAGTTTGTGCATTATTGACTTCATAGTCCAGGCGTTTGATAGCGAGCGATTGGCTTGCGATTTGTCCCTCCAGCTCGCGTCGCAGTTGCTCGATTCGGGAAGTTTGCGCCAGGATTTCGCCGATTTTGGCGCCGGCTTCCACTTGTTTGAGCTTCAATCGGGCCACATTCCATTGTTGCTTGCTCAGATCCAAGGCTCGTCGAAGCCGATCATGGTTATCCAACACCGCGATCACTTGTCCTTCGCGCACCTGTTCTCCAAGCGCCACGAGCAATTGTTCAACCTTGGCACCCTCCATCAGGGCGGGTGGGGACACCCGGATGATTTCCCCTTTGGGCTCCACACGGCCAATGGCGGAAACCCCCTGAAGTGAGGGAGTGAGAGAAGAGGAAGGATGAGGAGCTTCGGGCTTTCGTCGAATTGCCACAAGTGACGACCCCACCAGTAGGCCCAACACACCAAGCAAAGCCAGAGCCCCCAACTTGCGGCGATCTGTCGCTGGCCACCTGAACGCCTTGGGGATGGATGGGAGACGGATCCGCGACAAGGACTGGGGAGAACGTATTCCTGACCACCATCATGCTGACTTTTGCTTTTGCCTTCAGCGAGATCGGCATAATGCGAACTTTTGCGACATGCGCTGTTGCGATCACATCAGAAAAAAAAGCCCTCGCTAAATTTGGTTCTCATGATACACGTTAAATATTCTCTGCGATGATTTTTGAGAAACAGCAAACAGCAATGAAGAGACGTCTGCTTGGCCTTTCTGCCAGGGAAGTCACAACAGAGCGGCGGCGGTTTCAGGTGGATTGCCCAGAAAAACAAGGAAGGATTGAGGCGGTTGGATCCTTCTTCCTCAAGGGCTATCATGCGGCCCTGGAATGCAGCCATCTGGATCAACTCTGCGATGCTCTTGATACTGAACCGCCGGACTATCGCGGCTTTGCCTATGAGGGCGCCGCCATGGGGGTTGGCCTGTTGGATCGGCTGCTGCCTTGGAGAACAGCCCAATATGCTGACTTTTTAGGCAGCACACGCAACGCCTTTCCCTATCTCACCCACGTGGGTTTGGGCTGGGCCTTGGCTCGGATCCCCGGGGGGATGCAGCGGTATTGCAACATCTTGATCGAGCCGGGTTCCATCTCGAAAGATGCCGCCTCAGGCAACTCCCTATTGGCCTGTTTGGCGCTGGATGGCTACGGCTTTCATCAGAGTTACTTCGCCTGGGAAACTTACGTCAAAGCGAAGGTGGAACCCCGGTTTTTACCTCCCGAGGCCCTACCTGTGTTCCGCCAGGGGGTGGGCAGAAGCTTGAGCTTTGTGCTGGGCATGGATAGCGACCGCATTGCGTCAGCGATCAGCCGCTTCCCCTCCTCCCATCAAGCGGATGTATGGAGTGGGGTGGGTTTGGCGCTGGCCTATGCGGGCGGCCTATCGGGCCAAGAGGTGGGGCGTCTACTGAGCCACGCGGCTGAGAACGGTGCGGCGTTGGCTCAGGGGGTGGCTTTCGCAGCCAAGGCCCGGCAGCGGGGTGGCTACGTGCCGGAGCACACCCAGCTGGTGTGTGAGCTGGTGTGGCAGCAAGCGGTGGAGTGTGTAGCCGAGATCACCGATGCAACGTTGAATGAACTTCCTCTCGCCAGCAAACTTTCTGCCTATGCTCATTGGCGAGGGCGAATTCGGCAGAGGTTTGATGTTTCCAGAGGTCACACTCCAGAGAACAACCTTCCTCCACTGAATGTCGCATGAGTCTCATGCCGAATCCGCTCAGTTGTCTTTCGTGTCTTTGGAGAGTCCACCATGACCGCATGGCAAGGCTGGCTGAGCAGCTTCCTCCGCCAACAGAGTAAGCGCTTGGTGGCACTTGGGCTTGTGCTCGGGCTGTTGCTACTGGCCCAAACGCCTGCTCTCTCCCGCCATGAGCAAGAGGCCATGGCGGATCGCTTCGCGTTTCAGCGCCTGCCCCTGCTTGAGTTGCCCATGGCCGCAGCCAGGGATGAGCGACCGGTGAATCCCCATCTGGCGCGCCACTCCGCCTGGATTTCCGCGGTGGGCGCGGCGATTGCCCTCAATGACCTCGATGGTGATGGGCTGCCGAATGATGTCTGCCAAGTGGAAACACGCACCGATCAGGTGATTGTTGCTCCCGTCCCAGGCAGCGGCGATCGCTTTCCGGCCTTCGCCTTGGCCACTGAGCTTGGCCCCCACAGAGCCGGCAGTGTGGCCCCGATGGGTTGCGTGCCCCATGACATGAACGAAGACGGGCTGATGGATCTGCTGGTGTATTACTGGGGCCGCCCGCCGGTGGCTTTCCTCAAGCAAGACACAAGCCCTCCAGCCTCAGGCGCGTATCTGGTTCAGGATGTGCTGCCGGAAGCGGCGGCGGAGCAATGGTTCACCAATGGGGCCACCTTTGCCGATATGGATGGCGATGGCCACAGCGACTTGATCATTGGCAACTATTTCGCCGACAACGACGACATCCTCAATGCCAGCGCCACCAATGCGCCGGAAATGCAGGATTCAATGACGCGGGCCTTCAATGGGGGCACCAACCACATCCTGCGTTGGGCCCAGGCGACGACGGCAGGGAGACCTTCTGTGACCTACGCCGATCAACCGGGCGTGTTTGCCGATGAGGTGAGCCACGCCTGGACCTTGGCCATCGGCGCGGCTGATCTGGATGGGGATCTGCTGCCGGAGGTGTATTTCGCCAACGACTTTGGCCCCGATCGTTTGCTGCACAACCGTTCCCGGCCTGGCGAGGTTCGCCTGGCTTTGCTGAATGGCGAGAAGTCCATCGGCATGCCCAATTCCAAGGTGGTGGGGCGAGACAGCTTCAAGGGAATGGGGGTGGATTTCGCCGATCTGAACGGTGATGGGCTACTGGATATTTATGTGAGCAACATTGCCGACACCTATGCCCTGGAGGAAAGCCATTTTGTATTTGTGAGCACGGGGCATCCAGAGCAGATGGCTCAGGGTAAGGCGCCCTACCTGGATCGGAGCGAATCTCTGGGGTTGTCGCGGAGCGGCTGGGGATGGGAGACAAATTTGGCGATCTTGATAACGACGGCGTGATGGAAGCGCTGCAGGCCACTGGCTTTCGCAAGGGGCAGACCAACCGGTGGCCGGAGTTGCAGGAGCTGGCGATCGCCAATGATGGGGCGTTGCGCCATGCGGGCAGTTGGTTTGCCTTCCATCCCGGCG
>JBEIRX010000049.1:0-9080 GCA_040375715.1 Aphanothece sp. | reverse complement strand
CCATCTCGAACTCGGTTGTGAAACGCAGCAGCGGCGACGATAGTTAGGTGGTAGCGCCTCGCGAAAATAGCACGATGCCAGGATAAATCTTTCTCCTCTTTTCTTTTTAGCCACCATTCGGTGGCTTTTTCGCTTTTCGCGGTTCAGAGATACTTCAGCCGATGGTTTCTGCCGCCATGTCGATGCTCAGTGGAGCACTGGCGGGTCGAAGTTTGTGAAACTCCTGATGCAGGTGAATCCTTGGCTGTCTTGGTGGGGATTGCCTGATCTCTGGCTGAATACCACCTCCATGCCCGCTTCATTTGCGGCCTGAAGTTCTGCAATGGCATCGCTCACAAAGAGCGTTTCCTGAGGCTTCGTGCCGATGGCGGCAGCGATGCTTTCATAGCTTGACCGAGTATTCTTTGCACCAATGCGTGTATCAAACCAGTGGCTGAAGAGGTGGCTCAGGTCTCCTGTCTCAGTATGTGCATACAGTAGCTTCTGCGCATGAACAGACCCCGAAGAGTAGACAGAGAGTTCCAGCCCTCTGGCTCGCCAACGTTGCAAGGCGTCAGGCACATCGGTAAACAATGGGACAATCAGCTCTCTGCGTCGATAGCCTTCCTCCCAAATCCTTCCCTGTAGATCCTTCAGTGGGGTGACCTTGCGATCGGCTCTGATCAGGCTTTCCAGGTAGAGGCAGATCCTCTCTAGCCTTTCGCTGCCCTGAACATGCAGGAGGGCTGCAGCAGATGGCTCTTGCGCGACTGGATCTTTTCCCATTTCCGCCTCCACTTCCTGGAGGAGGTTGCTGATCGGCTCATCCCGCTGGTGTTCCTTCAGATAGGGACGCAGCTGTCTGCTGGCGTACGGGAAGAGCACCTCGCCCACGAAGTTCACGGGGCAGGTGGTGCCTTCGATATCCAGCAACACATGGCGGAAGGCTGGATCACGCTTCATCGTCCGTCCGATTGCTGGCTGAGCAACGCATTGAGCAACAGTTCGCGCCAATGTTGCTCGAGTAGAAACTCCAGGATCTCCAGATGGCGGCGGGCCGTGAACAGGGAATCCCCCCAGGCATAGAGGCCATGGCCGGCAATCAGCAATCCGTAGGGGGCCTCCGCAAGATGGGGGGTGGCAGCCTGGCTCAGCTCCTGCAGGTTCTGGTTGTTCGCCAGGATGGGAATGGCGATCGTCTGGGTGTGGGAGTGGATGCCCTCCAGCCCTTTGAGCATCTCCAGTCCTTGCAGATAGAGATGGCTGACGTTTGGGCTTTCCTCGCGGATGGTTGTCAACCGGGAGAGCAGGGTGGCGGATTGGGAATGGGTGTGCAGAACAGCCCCGGCTCCGGTGGTCGTGATGATGGCCAGATGCAGGAGCGTTTCTGCTGAGGCCTTGCCTTCACCGTGGATCACCTGGCTCTCCCCATTCACCACGATTAGGTCTGCTGGCGTGAGGGACCCCTTGTCCACTCCGCTGGGTGCCATCAGCAGCTCCAGCGGAGCTTTGCAGAGTACCCTGCTGAAGTTGCCTCCGGTGCCATCGCACCAGCCCCGCTGATGGATGGCGGTGATCACTTGGCAGAGGGTGGAGGCTTCCTCCAGCTGGCGATCGGACGCCCAAGGGGGGGAGAACATCTCAGCGAAGCTGACGGCGTTGGCGGTGACAGTCATCATCATCTCTGGCAGTGGACACACCAATGACTGCTGCGGCCGCCTAGGCGATCAAGGCGGATCGTTGTGCCACACCTCCGACATGGTTGCCCTGCTCGCCTGTAGACCCAGGCTTGCCCTCCGTAGTTGCCATTGCGTCCGGAGACCTGACGGAAATCACTGAAGGTGGTCCCACCCGCGCTGATGCTGGCCTCCAGCACCTCCAGTAGGGCCTCCCGCAACCGCCTCAACCTGCGCAGGCTGAGGCGCATGCCTGGAGTGTGCGGACGGATCCCTGCGCTGAACAGGCTTTCATCGGCATAGATGTTGCCCACCCCCGCTACCAGGGACTGATCCAGCAAGGCGGTTTTGACGGCTCGGCTGGTGGTGGCCAGCCGTTGCCGAAGATAGGTGGCTGAAAATTCAGGGGCAAAGGGTTCTGGTCCCAGGCGGGCCATTCCCTCCATCACCGTTTCGGGGGGGATGCCGGAGGGAATCCACCACATCTGTCCGAAACTGCGGGTATCCACAAAACGCAGTTCCTGTCCCGCAGCACTCAGGAGCCGCACTCGTGTGTGCCGGCAGGGCGGAATGGGGGTGTCGAGCCAAAGAAACTGACCGGTCATCCTCAGGTGCACTCCCCAGTGCCCTGCGGAACTCCCATCCTCATGGCGAAGGGTGGCCAGAAGGTATTTGCCGCGTCGGCTCCAGTCCGTGATGTGTGTGTCCCTCAGTCCCAGGCAGAAGAGCGCAGGATCCGGTGGGCTGGCAACCGCCCGGGCACGCAGCACCTCGATCTTCTGCCAATCCACTCCGAGCGTGTGGCGCGCAAGACCCCGGCGGACGGTCTCGACCTCGGGGAGCTCAGGCAAGGCTGATCCTGGAGGGAGGGCTTGGAGCCTCAGGCTTTTTCGAGCTCGGTCTCGGCGAAATTATTGGTGTTGATTCCGCCCTCTGAGCCGCTGTAGCCGTTGTAGTTCACCTTCTCAAACCGCACGACAACGGGGTAGCGGATGCCGGAGGTGTCGATGGAGGCAACGGTGCCGACCTCATTGAACCAGTAGGACTCGGGACGCTTGATGCGCACTTTGTCACCGCGGGAGATGGCCATTGCTCGTGAGCGGGTCACAGGAGGATCGAGAAGACCATACCCACCCCCCCCCGCTGAGAGGCCCCCGGCGTCACGATTCGTCGTCCGCCGCTGGTGGGGTCACCGTGGCAGCATCCGCTACACCCTCCCCCCCACCCTGGTGTCTGCTCCTGCCTCCGCCGAAGCCATCCCGTTCGCCCTTGATCTGCCCGATCCGGAGAGCGAGCAGATCAGTAGCATGGAATTCGAGGCCCGCCTAGAGGAGGCCTGGGCCGTGTGCGACCGCTTTGACCTGCAGACCGAGATCTGGCGTGGCCGCATTCTGCGGGCCGTGCGGGACCGGGAAAAGCGAGGCGGTGAGGGCCGGGGGATGGGGTTTCTTCAGTGGCTGCGGGATCATGAGATCAGCAAGACCCGGGCCTATACGCTGATTCAGCTGGCGGATTCCGCCGACAACCTCCTCGAGGAAGGGTTGCTGGATGACAGCAGTGTGAACCGCTTTTCCAAGCGGGCCTTCCTGGAAACCGCGCAAGCCGGTCCGGAGGTGCAGCTGCTAGTGAGCGAGGCGGCCCAGTCGGGCCAGCAGATCACACGCCAGCAGGTGCGCCGTCTCAGTGATGAAGTGGTGGCGGCCACCAGCCCGTTGCTGCCCGAGGAGATTCGCCAGCGCACCGCAGAGAATCTGCTGCCGCCGAGGGCGGTGGCCCCCCTGGTGCGGGAGCTGGCCAAATTGCCCGAGGATCAGCAAGAGTCGCTACGGCAGGAGCTGCGTGAGGAGCCCGAGCTGGATCGGGTGCGGGACGTGACCCTCACGGCGCGCTGGCTTCAGAAAGCCGCTGATGCCGGCCTGGCTGTGCGGGCTCTGCAGCAGGAGGATCTCGATCTGGAGAAGGCGATGCTGGAGGCCCAGCGATTGGATGCTCTTGGAGTGTTGGCCGATGCGGTGGGGCAGGCCAGGCAGCTGGAGCGGGCCGTGCTTCAGCTCCACACGAGCTGGCGCAGGCTCGGGCTGCTGCAGGAGCGACTCTGGCTCGAGAGCGGCAGCAGCACCCCTCACCTGCGGCGCCTGGTGCAGGCTCTGCAGACCCTGAGCGGCAGCACCCTGCGGGTGTCGCTGGGGGAGCTGGCTGGCGGAAAACGGGTGCGCCTGCAGCTGGTGGAGGAGGGGGCGGATCAGCTGGAAGCACCACCCCTGCCCACCGGTAGCGCAAGCTAAGGTCGATCGCACTATCCATGGTGTGACCTTGCTGGAGGACCCCCTCCTCGCGTCCTTGCAGCGCCACTTCGGCTGGCCTGGCTTCCGGGAGGGACAGAGGCCGGTGGTGGAAGCGCTCCTGGAGGGCCGTGACTGCCTGGCCGTGCTCCCTACAGGTGCAGGCAAATCACTCTGCTATCAACTCCCAGCCCTGGTGCGTGGGGGGCTGACCGTGGTGATTTCCCCCCTGGTGGCCCTTATGCAGGATCAGGTGCGCCAACTGCAAAGGCATGGCATTCCTGCCGCCTGCCTGCATCGGGGCCTGGCCCTGGACGATCAGCGCGCGCTGCGAAGCGCCCTGGAGGAACGACGCCTGCGGCTCCTCTACCTCGCCCCTGAGCGGCTCCAGGTGGCGAGCACCCGCCAGCTGCTGAAGGATGGCGTGGATTCCGGTGCCCTGGTGGCTCTGGCGGTGGATGAGGCCCACTGCATCAGCGCCTGGGGCCATGATTTCCGACCGGACTATCGCCGCCTTGGGCATCTGCGTGCCTTGTTCCCCGGCGTGCCCTTGGTGGCGCTCTCCGCCACGGCGCATCCCCAGGTGAGAGCTGACATCATCCGCCTGCTGGGGCTCCGCCAGCCTCTGGTGCAGGTGCGTTCTGCCCGTCGCCTCAACCTCTCCTATGCCATGCGGCGGCGATCTCCCGATCCCCTGACGGAGGTGCTGGAGGCCATCGCCAGTGCCCGGGGAGCCGTTCTGATCTATGCCCGCACTCGCCGCTCCGTGGAGGAGTGGACCTGTCGACTGCGGGAGGCGGGGGTGGCTGCGATCGCTTACCACGCCGGGATGGATCCGGTCCGCAGGCAGCAGGCGCTCGAGCACTTTCAGACCCATCCCCGTCCAGTGCTGGTGGCCACCGTGGCCTTCGGCATGGGGGTGGATCGGGGAGATGTGGGGTTGGTGCTGCATCTGCACCTGCCAGCAAGCCCTGAGGGCTATCTGCAGGAGTCCGGGCGGGCCGGCCGGGATGGAGCTCCGGCCCATTGTCTGCTGCTCTTTGATCCCGCCGACCGTGGTCGGCTTCGCTGGGCGATCAGAGGTTCCGGGGCCAGCCAGGCCACCCTGGAGCCATCGGTTCCGGAGGTCCAGCGCAGGGCGGTCGCCCAGCGGCAGCTGAGGCGCATGGAGGCCATCGCCGAGGGGGAGGGCTGTAGGGAGCAGGCCCTCCTGCGCGCAGTGGGGGAAGTGGTGGAGGCCTGCGGCCGCTGTGATCGCTGCTGTCGTGGCCCCGAGCGCTCCCAGGACTGGTCATCCCAGGCGGCGCTTCTGCTGGAGGCTCTTCAGGAGAGACAGGGCCAATCCCTCAGGAGCCTTGCGGATCTGCTGGCCGACCAGATCGGTGGGGATTCAGAACAGTGGAGCTGGCTCTGCCGCCGGCTTGTGGAGGAGGAGCTGCTCCAGGAGAGTGAGGATGGTTTTCAGCGGTTGTGGACAAGAACCAGCGGCCGGCATTTCCTTCGCTCTCCCTGGCCTCTGCACTGGTGTCGGCCCTCCCCACCGGTGGGATCAGCCTCCGCGGCGTGAACAGAAATCATTCACGAGTTTGCTCTCCACATCTGACGCAGGATCGTTCCAGGACCCCCATTGCCCGGATGCATCCGTGCTGTTGATCTTGCGGGCGCCGCAGTTGATGGACGTGTAGAGCTGTTCTCCCTTTCCATTGATCGCGGCGGCCACCATGCTGCCGCCCATTGGCTGCCAGCTGGTCCAGTCCACCTGCAGGGGGCCGTAGGACCGCCAGTCGCTCTTGCCGCTGGCGGCCTGCTGCACTGCTGGGGTGGCAGGGCGCGGCGCGGCGGCCACCGGGGTGGAGGCTGGCCTGCTGGGCTGACGCTCGATGCTCGGGCGGGGCTGGGGGCGGGTCGGCGTGGGCTGGGAGACCGCCCTGCGCTCCGGTGGCTGACCCTTCAGGCGCAGGGTGCTTCCGGCATGCACGTTGTTGGGGTCGCTGATGGCGTTCAGGGCCACCAGCTGGCTCATCGGAAGGCCGTAACCCTTGGCGATGGCCGAGAGGCTCTCACCCTTGCGCACCACGTGCTCACTGGCCCCAGACACATAGGTGAAACCCACGGGCTTGTTCACAGGTCGGGGGGCGCTTGGGGTAGCCCGACTTTCCCCGCGCAGCTTCAGCACCTGGCCCACCTCCACATGGTTGGGATCCTTCAGGCTGTTGATGGCGATCAGGGTGCTCACCGGCACACCATGGCGATCGGCGATGTCTGAGAGGGTTTCCCCATTCCCCACCGTCACCGTCGTGCGGGCTGGACCTTTGCCACTGGCCGTGCTGCTGCTCACCCCAGGGGGGAGTTTGAGCTGGGTTCCAGCCTCCAGATGATCGGGATCGGCAATCTTGTTCAGCTCAATCAGGCGTTGCACGCTCACGCCGAGCCGATCGGCGATCTCGGAGAGCGTTTCCCCGGGCTGCACCCTCACGGCTCCCGCCATGGAGGGCAGGGGGAAAGCCAGGGCAAGTGCCAGGGCAGCAGCGGCAGTGCGCGTCACCATCAATCATCGTCAAGCTCGGCGCACGTTAAGGAGAGTTTCCCCTCTCATCCAGTCCCCGGCAGGGGAATTGCACGGATCTAACCGATCAGTCGCTTCAGAAGAGCCAGCTTGTCTCCATAGGGTGGATAGCGAAAGGGGAGATCGGGCCAGGCTCCCCGCTTGAGAATGCTGCGCTGGTGCGAGAAGGTTAGGAAACCCCTATGTCCGTGATAGGCCCCCATTCCGCTCTCCCCCACACCTCCAAATGGCAGTTGGGGCGCCGCCACCTGCAACACCACGTCGTTGAAGGCCAGGCTGCCCGAACTGGTGCGTTGCCGCACCAGTTCCTGATCCCGGCGAGTCCCCCCGAAGACATAGAGGGCAAGGGGTTTGGGACCTGCCTGCACCCTGGCGACCGCTGCCTCCAGATTCGGCACCGTCACCACAGGAAGCAGGGGGCCGAAGAGTTCCTCCTGCATCAGGGGGTCGGTCTCCGGATCCTCGACCCGCAGCACGGTGGGTTCGATTCGGCACTGCTCCCGGTCGGCTCGGCCCCCCAGGAGCACCTGTTGCCGTTGGCTGGCTTCGGAGATGAGTCCAGCCAGTCGGTCGAATTGCGACCGATTGACCAGACGGCCCAGATCCTTACTGGCGAGGGGATCAGGGCCATACAGGCGACCGATCTCCCTTTCGATGGCCTCCAGGAGGCGGGGCGCCACCTCCGGCACCACCAGCAGATGGTCCGGGGCGACGCAGGTCTGCCCCGCGTTGAGACCCTTGCCCCACACCAGTCGACGCGCCGTGGTGGCAATCGGTGCGTCCCCCAGAACGATGGCCGGGCTCTTTCCCCCAAGCTCCAGGGTGATGGGGGTGAGGTGGCGGGCTGCTGCCGCCATCACCTGCCGGCCGACCCGGGCACCGCCTGTGAAGAAGATGTGGTCGAAGCGTTCGTCCAGGAGCTGGGCCCCTACTTGCGCGTTCCCCTGCACCACCTGCACGATTTCAGACGGGAAGGCCTCCTTCAGCAGGCTGGCGATCAGGCCTGCGGTGCTTGGGGCCAGCTCGGAGGGCTTGATCACCGCGGTGTTCCCCGCAGCCAGGGCACTCACCAGGGGCTGGAGGCAGAGCTGAAAGGGATAGTTCCAGGCCCCAAGAATGAGCACGCAGCCCAACGGCTCGGGATGCACCCTGGCCCGGGCGGGCCAGCTCCAGGGGGGAAGGCCGATCCCCTGCCCGGTGATCCAACGGCTCAGGTGGCGACGGGTATGCCGAAGCTCTTCCCGCACGCCGGCCAGTTCCACGTAGGCCTCTAGGGGGGGCTTGCCAAGGTCTCTGGCCAGGGCCTCGAGCACCTGGGATTCGGCTCCCTTCAACAGGATGTCCAGGCGGCCGAGCTGCTCCAGGCGCCAGTCCAGCGGGCCCGTGGTGCCGTCCCGCACCGGTTGGCGCATCGCCTCAACGGAAGGGCAGAGACGGGAAGTGGTTTCAGACATGGTGATCAACGGCAGCTCTGTTGGGCCACCACACGTCGAAGGTCGTTGAGATCAGGAGCATTTGGGCCTTCAGTGGCGTAGAGGAGGGCCGTGGCCAGGGATCGATCCCCCTTCTCCAGCAGATCATCGATGGTGGGGCGCCAGGCGGCCGGCCGCCCGGCTAGCGATGCCAGCAGTTGATCACCAGCCTGCAGACGTTGGGCACCAGCTGCCTCGAGTTCGATGGAGGCAAAATGATCGGAGGTGGCGCCGAGGGGCCGCATCCGTACGGTGACGGTTTGCCCGGGCTGGAGGGGCTCCAGAGGCCATGGCTGGGGGCCTTCCAGGGGTTCGCCCATCTGCCCCTCCCAGCTCCAGAGAAGGGCAATTCGCCCTGGGGCTGTGGACGGGGTTCCCGCTTCAATCCGGAGCTCCGTGAGGGGTTCCTTCAGGAAAAGCGTGGGGCGGCTGGTTGGAACCAGGGCCCTTGGGGCCTTCTGCGAGAGGGTGCTGGTGGGCTCCAGATAGGGAGCCAGCACGCAGACATCGGGGGTGCCTGTTACGGGAGACGCACAGCCCAGAAGCGCCAGAAGGAGGGCACATTCGGTAGCAATCGCCACAGTCGAGTCTTGGGATTGCTTCATAGGTTTCCTCCGTGGCTTCCTTATAGGGGCTGCGGTGACCGATTCGCTGGGAGAGGCGGCTGATGGGCTGGACAGGGCTTCAGTGCTGCGCGCCGGTGGACGAGCCCCGGGGAGGATTGCCCTCCTCGGAAGGGGCGCCACGGCTGCTGCAATCCGAGGTGGTGAGGGTGCCGCTGCAGGCCATTCTTTATCTTCAGCCCATGGCGGAAAACGGCTGGGGCGATCAGCCAAAGCCCCGCGGCCTTGCCATTCCCTCCGGCCATGTCCGCTATCGCCAGTAGGGGCGTTCAGAGCCCGTACCTCTCATCCACCGAGCATGTGCCGGCGGCTTGGGAGCTTTCGCTCTCTTCATCGCTGTTTTCAGGAAGCCCTTGACGAGACTTGAACTCGTGACCTCTCCCTTACCAAGGGAGTGCTCTACCGCTGAGCTACAAGGGCATGTGGAAAGGTGGGCCGGGTTGGATTTGAACCAACGTAGGCAGAGCCAGCGGATTTACAGT
>JBEIRX010000051.1:0-7801 GCA_040375715.1 Aphanothece sp. | reverse complement strand
CCCGCATCTCCACCATGGCCCTGTGCCTCCGGCGGCTGCCGTTGCGCTTGAAGCGATTATGGCCACAGTGACAGGGAAGGCAGGCATGTTCACCGGACTGGTGCGGACCGTGGGCAGGCTGGAGCGATGTCCAGCGGGTCTGCGGCTGCGCCTTGAGCCGGAGGTGCTCGAGGCCCCCTCGGCCGGCCCGGGGGGCCTGGGGCCGCTCGCCCTGGGGGACAGCGTCGCGGTGGATGGTGTCTGTCTCACGGTGGCGGAATGTCTACCCGATGGATTCCGGGCTGACGTCAGTGAGGAGACCCTGGTCCGCACCACCCTGGCTGCTAGGGCCGCCTCAGGGGCGGCCGTGAACCTGGAGCCGGCCCTGCGGCTCAGCGACCGGCTCGGCGGGCATCTGGTGAGCGGCCATGTCGATGGGCTGGGCACCGTGGTGGCCATTCAGCGGCAGCCGGCCTCCTGGCGCCTGGTGGTGCGCTGGAACGACCCCGCCTATGGACGCTATGTCTGTGAGAAGGCCAGCGTCGCCGTCGATGGCATCAGCCTCACCGTGGCTGGTTGTGAGAGCGAAGGCCAATTCTGGGTGGCCGTGATCCCCCACACCTGGTCAGCCACCACCCTGGCCCACCGCCGGGTGGGCGATGTGGTGAACCTCGAGGCGGATCTGCTGGCTAAGTACACCGAACGTTTGCTGCAGGGGTCCGGGCTTCCAGCGGGGATGGCTTTCCCAGCCACCTCTGGCGCTCCCATCAGTGGGGAATGGCTGACCCAGCATGGCTGGGGTTGAGCCGGCCGCTCCTGGTGCGTGGTCTTCCACCATGACCCTGCCTAGGGTCATGGTGTCGAGTCGGACCGGCCGCAACCATGTCCTCTGAGCTCAGCGATCTGGTTTCTGGCACCCCGCCAGCGGGCCGCCTCGCCCGTGACAGCAGCGCCCTGCGCACCTTCACCTTTGCCGAGGGGGTGCTGATGCTGGTGCTTGGTGTTCTGGCCCTGATCTTTCCCGTGCTTGCCTCCGTGTGGGTCACCGCCATGGTGTCCATCGCCTTTCTGGTGGGTGGAATCGTGGGCTGGGTCAACACCCTCGCCCGGACCCCCCGGCTCAGCACCGCCATCAGCTTTTGGCGTTTCACCGTGTCCACCCTCTTCCTGGTGGCCGGCCTCTGGATGGTGCGGCAGTTGGCTTCGGGACCGGAGAGGGTCGCCTCCCAAGTGGCTTCCCTGGCGCTTGCCATTGGCGTGGTGTTTCTGGTCGAGGGGGGTGTTGCCACTGTGGTGGCCCTCAGCCACCGCCAGGTCAAGGGTTGGGGCTGGGGCCTCACCAATGGCCTGGTGACCCTGGTTCTGGGCCTGATGATTCTCACCATGAAGTCGCTGAGCTTGCTCTGGGTGCTCGGCACCCTGGTGGGGATCAGCTTTCTATTCAGCGGCCTCGACCTGCTCACCTTCAGCGCCAGCTTCCACGCCCTCCGCGAAGGAGATCGCCAACCGCAGGCCTGAAGGGTTGGGGCGATCCTGCCTGAATTTCAGCCTCAAGCGACCGGCCTGGGCCCGAACTGGACCCCGCGTCCTGGACTCTGCCCTTCACTCGATGCTGTCTTCGCTGCCGGTGCCCATCGGCAGCAGCCAGATGGAGCCGGTTTCCTTGTGGAGTTCGATGCGGAATTCTTGGCCCGGTTCCAATCCCATGCGGCGGGTGTAAGCCTGGCCGATCAACAGGTTGCCGTTGCCATGCACCCTGGTGCGGAACACGGCCTGTCGGCCCTTGGCTGCCGCACCTCCCGTGTGCAGGGCGGAAGGGAGCACATAGCCCTTGGCGGCCACGAGGGCCCGGTAGAAGCTTTTCTTGAGGATCCGGCCACTCGGACCGACATAGCCGCAGGCCCGGGCGATCTGGTCCTCGGGGCGGTTGCTCAGGGAGCGGGCCCGATCCAGTAGGGCCTTGCCTTCTAGGGGGGCTTCCCCGTGGCCATGTCCACCTTCGGAGCCAGTCGAAAACCTGTTGGCAGCCATCGAATTGAGCTAGGCGAAATGAGATCGGCTTGAAGGAGCCTGGTCCTGATCTCGATTGTGGCCATTCCGGTGAGGATTCGGCAAGTCTTCAACTGGAAAAGCAATCAGAGCAGATAGAGGATTCCGTAGAGAACCAGCCAGATGCCATCGACAAAGTGCCAATAGAGCTCCGCAGCCTCAAGCCCGAAGGGGTTGGAAGCCTTGATCCGGCCCGCCGGGCGGGTCTGCCACCACACGATCAGGATGCAGATCACGCCTAGGGTCACGTGAAGCCCGTGGAAACCGGTGAGGGCGTAGAAGGTGCTGGCGAAGAGATTGTCGGTGAGGCCGAAGGGGAGATTGAAATACTCCACCATTTGACCGGCTAGGAAGGCTAGGCCGAGAGCTGCGGTGATCACCAGCCAGCGGCGACAGGCCTTGCCCTCTCCCCGCAGCAAACCCCGGCCCGCCCGGTGGAACGTGAAACTGCTCAAAACCAGCAGGAGAGTGTTGATGCTCGGCAGGAGCAGTTCCAGTTCGTAGTTGGAGCTTTCCGGCAGCGGATTCACGGCCCGGAACGTGAGGTAAGCAGCGAAGAAGCCCGCAAAGGTCATGCCGTCGGCCACCAAAAAGGTGGCTAGCCCGAAGAGGCGGGCATCGGCGTGGCCGCCGTGTTCAGCCTCCCCATGGCCCTGGCCAGCGATATCGACTTCGCCTGAAATCTGGGTGATGTCACCGGTTGCTGAGGTGAGGTTAGTCATGGCGGAACGTGCACGGTTTGGCGCTGGCAAGAAGGAACGATCAGGGTTTGGGGTCGTTCCAGATCTGTTCGGCGGTCACCACCTGCAGATCGAGACGATCGGCCGGAGTGCCATAGCCGTAGGGGTGGGCCACCAGGGGAGCCTCGCCGATCCAGTTCTCCACCGGCGGCGGCGAGGAGGTGAGCCATTCCGGCGTGAGAGCCTTCCAGGGGTTATCGCCCGCTACCTCACCCCGAAAGGCACTCACCACAACATTGATCAGGAAAGGCAGGGTGCTCACCGCCATCAGCAGAGCTCCCACACTGCTCACCTGGTTGAGAGTGGTAAAAGAGGGATCATATTCTGCTACCCGGCGCGGCATGCCGTTCAGTCCGAGCCAATGCTGGGGAGCAAAGCAGAGGTTGAAGCCGATGAAGGTGAGCAGGAAATGCAGACGACCTAGATGTTCATCGAGCATGCGACCGGTGAATTTTGGATACCAGTGATAGACGGCGCTGAAGATAACGAACACGGTTCCGCCATAGACGATGTAATGGAAATGGCCTACCACGAAATAGGTGTCGTGAACGTGGATGTCAAAGGGAACTTGAGCGAGTGCCACGCCGGTGATGCCACCGAACACGAAGTTAACGATGAAAGCACAGGCAAATAACATGGCGCTGTTGAGGGCGATCTTGCCTTGCCAGAGGGTGGCCAACCAGTTGAAGAATTTGATCCCGGTCGGCACGGCGATAAACGATGTGGCGATGGTGAAGAACAACCGCATCCAGGGAGGTGTGCCACTGGTGAACATGTGGTGGGCCCACACGACCAGACCCAACACTACAATGGCCAGGATCGAATAAACCATAGTGGTATAGCCGAACAGCGGTTTGCGGGCATGCACCGGCAGAATCTCGCTCACCAAACCGAAGGCTGGTAGTACCATAATGTAAACGGCTGGATGGGAATAGAACCAAAAGAGGTGTTGATAGACCACCACATTTCCCCCAAGGGCCGGATTGAAGAAACCGGTGTGAGCAATGATGTCGAAGCTCAGAAGGATTAAGGTCCCAGCCAGAACTGGCGTCGAGAGAACTACCAATATGCTGGTGCCCAGCATGGCCCAGCAATACATTGGCAGTTGCATCATTTTCAGCCCAGGCCTGCGCAGCTTCAAGATGGTGGCGATGAAATTAATGCCACCGAAGATTGAGCTGCCTCCCAGGAGTAGAACGCTGAGAATCCAGATGACTTGGCCAAGGGCTGGGGTGGTGATGCTGAGAGGCGGGTAGGCGGTCCATCCTGACTGGGCTGCACCGCCTTTAATGAAATAGCTGCTGATCAGCAGGATGCCAGCGGGAGGGATCAACCAGAAGGCAACGGCGTTTAACCTTGGGAAGGCCATGTCTCTGGCTCCAACATAAAACGGAATGAGATAGTTGCCGAAGGCCCCATTCACCACAGGCACGATCCAGAGAAAGATCATCACAGTGCCATGGAGCGTGAGCACTTCGTTGTAGGTTTCCCGGCTCACGAAATCACTGATCGGGCTTGCCAGCTCGGTGCGGATCACGCCGGCCAAGGCACCGCCGAGGAAATAAAATAGAAAACCGCACACCATATACTGGAGGCCGATCACTTTGTGATCAAGGCTGAAGCTCAGGTAACGCAGCCAGCCTTCCGGCTGAAGCCCCCGGGGACCTCCCTGGTCTGGGGAACTCTGCTGGGGGGCCTGGAAATCACTCGGGGAAGCAAGAGTCATTGTGGATCAGGCCATTGGGGTGGTTCCGGAGCTGGCCACGGTGGCCGGCGCTGGTGGGGTGTTCTTGCTGAGCCATGCATCGAAATCAGCGGCTTCATGGACCACCACGCTGGAACGCATACCACCGTGGTAAGGCCCGCAGAGCTCGGCACAAACGATCGGGTAGGTACCTGGGCGGGTGGCGGTGAAGCTGAGCTGAGTGGGTTGGCCTGGAATCACATCTTGTTTGAGGCGAAATTGGGGAACCCAGAAGGCATGGATCACATCTCGGGCTTCCATGTGCAGGGACACCGGACGATCGGCAGGGATATGCAACTCGCCGGTGATGATATTGCCCTCAGGATAATGAAAGATAAAGGCAAATTGCATTGCGGTAACATCCACCGTAAGGGTATCGGCCTCCGGTGAGTTCACCCCGATGCCACCCCAGACCCTGCCAGGTTCTTGATCCGTTGCTGACGCCGACGCTGAGGTTGAGGAGGTCAGAATCGCCTGCTTCGAACCAAGGCCGGTAGTGTGAAGGTGATGATTGCCAGCAGGCTGGGAGACATGCATAGCGCCGTGATCATTCAGCGGTGTCATACCTCCCATACGCTCATAAATGTCATAGCTGTAGATGCCAACAAACAGCACCACTACAGCTGGGATGGCTGTCCAAACGATCTCCAAGGGGAGATTGCCCTCGATGGCCGCTCCGTCGCCGCTGTCGCCATTGCGACGTCGGAACCGCACTAAGCTAAACATTAATAGCCCCACGATTCCGAGGAAAAGAATCGTACCGATGCTGAATAACACCTTGAAGAGGGCATCATAAACCGGAGCGTTGCTGCTGGCATCGAGGGGCAGCAGGGAAACGTTGTAGCCCACCCACAGTCCTGCGAGCACAAGTGCCATGCCCAGGAGGAGGGTGATCAGGGCTGAAGGGATCGGCACGGGACGCTTCTGGTCTTTGATCAAAGCCTCCCCAGCCTATGGAGATCAGCGCGGGGCTGGAAGTGAGAATGGATTCAGAAGCCTCAACTGGCTGAAAGTTCAGATTTGATTCATTTTTACGCCTGAGATGTGCGGGATCGCTCATCGTTGTGAACTCGCTAACTTGTTTTTCCAGTTGCAAGTGAGGCCATGGTCGATAGGTCCTTCGCTTCCCGGGCTTCTGAAGACCCTGCCCTCTCCGATCCGTCGCCTAGTCCTGAGTCGTCCTTCCCAGGAGGATTCTCCTTCCTCAGTGCCCTGGATTGGCTGCTAGCTCACTTGGTTGTGGCCTTGGTCGCCCTCGTCGGCATCGGCGGGGCCACCCGGGTGATGCAGGCCGGACTGGCATGTCCCGATTGGCCCCTCTGTTATGGCTCTCTTCTGCCTGGCCGCCAGATGAACTTTCAGGTGTTCCTGGAATGGTTTCACCGCCTCGATGCCTTCTTGGTGGGCATCGCTCTCCTCGTGCTGACCTCTCTCTCCCTGTTGCGTCGAGCCCTGCTGCCCCGCTGGCTGCCATGGGCGGCCGCGGCAGCCCTGCTGCTCGTAGGCCTGCAGGGAGGTCTCGGTGCCCTGACGGTGATCGGTCTGCTGCAGTCATCCACGGTGACCGCCCACCTAATGACGGCTCTGATGTTGGTGCTGCTCGTCAGCGCCATGCATCAGGCTCTGCGGCGCTCCCTGAGCGGATGTCTCCCGTCCGCCTCTGCACTGCCTCAGTGGTGGACCTTTCTCCTGGCTTTCAGCACCCTGGTGCTGTTCGGCCAGTGCGCTCTAGGAGGTGCGATGGCCAGCCGCTGGGCTTCCTCGCTCTGTCTGCAGGCTGGTGACGGATGCCGCTGGCTGCTGATTCACCGCTTTGGAGCCTGGGCCGCCCTTGCTGCCCTGCTGCTGCCGGCTGTTCTGGCCCATCTTGTGCCCGGCATCCCGCCTGTCTTGCGGCGCTTTTCCCTCGGTCCAGCCCTTCTGGTCCCCCTTCAGGTTGCTCTAGGGGTCTTCACCCTGCGGCTCCAGCTCCAGCAGCCCATCGTCACCGTGGCGCACCAATTGATGGCCGCTCTGCTGGTGGCCCTCTTGGGCGCTCTCTGGGGCATCACCTTGGCGGCCCGTACCCCGAGCCAGGTCGTTTCCTTTACACCCTCTCTGGAGATGGCCCATGGTTAGCGTTCCCACACTGTCTCTTCATCCCCTTGCGAAGGGGAGCACCGAACTTTCCCTCGTTGCGCCCCCTCCCTCAGTGCGACCCTCGGTGAGACTTCCGGCCTGGCTGGAGGTGGCCAAGCCCAGGCTCATCCCCCTGTTGCTGGCCACCACCATTGGCGGCATGGCTCTCACCGCGGGTTGGCCCTTGGATGGCATCACCATGGCGGCCACCCTCGCTGGTGGGTCCATGGCTTCGGCCGCCGCCGGGGTGCTCAATTGCCTCTGGGAAGAGGAGCTCGACGGGCGCATGCAGCGCACCAGCCGCCGTGCCCTGCCATCGGGGCGCTTGGCCAGGCGTCAGGCTTTCGCGCTTGCCGTGTTGCTCACCTCGGCATCCACCCTCGTGCTTGTGTTCGGGGTGAATCCACTCGCCGCCTCCCTGAGCCTGATGGGCCTGTGCAGCTACGTGCTGCTCTACACCGCCCTGCTCAAGCCCCGCACTTCATTGAACATCGTGATCGGTGGGGTGGCCGGAGCCATTCCACCCTTGGTGGGGGCAGCGGCCGCCAGCGGTCACCTCGGCTGGGCCGGATGGTGGCTGTTCGCCCTTGTCATGGTTTGGACCCCGGCCCACTTCTGGTCGCTGGCCCTGCTGCTGCGGGAGGACTACCGCTCCGTGGGCATTCCCATGCTTCCCGTCGTCAGGGGAACGGCGGTCACCGGCCGGGCGATCGCTCGCTACAGCTGGCTCACCGTTTTGCTCAGCGGCCTCGGGGTGCTGGCCCTTCCCACTGGCGGCTGGCTGTATGGACTGTTGCTACTGCCCTTCAACGGCCGACTTCTGCAGCTGAGTTCCGCCCTGCGGGACAACCCCGAGGATCCGCAGCGGGCTCGCAGCCTGTTCCGGTGGTCGATTCTTTATCTCTTCGGTATCTGCTTGCTCCTGGTTCTGGCCCGCACCCCGCAGGCCATCGCCTCGGACCCCTTCGTGCGCGTTCTCACGCAGCTCGCCTGAGACCTTAGAGTTGGCTCGGTTCCTTCCCCCGCTCGGCCCCCTGCTCGGCCTAGTGATGGCGATCAGAATCGGGCCAGTGCTGCCCCTCTGCTCTGGCAGGACGGTTCTCCCCCAGCGGAGGTTGGGGGGCCCTGCCTAGATTCCAGCCCAGAGTCCACCGGGAGAGAGCCTGGCTTG
>JBEIRX010000080.1:0-3906 GCA_040375715.1 Aphanothece sp. | reverse complement strand
GAGGTACTCGATGGGTGCGGGAAGGGCGGAGCGATCGATGGGGAGGTCGCGCAAGAGGGCGCGGAGTTCCACCACCGAGAGCGCTTCCCAGGGGGTGTCCCACAGCTCGGTGGCGTCTGCCACGATTTGGGCTTCCTGCTCGGGGGTCAGGGCACCCCCCAGGGAGGTGGAAGGGACCTGAGCCGAGGGCTCTTGTTGGAGCGGCAGGGGGCAGCCCAGGAAGCCATCGGAACTGGCGAGCTCCTCTTCTTCCAGGGGATCAGGGAACCCCATCGGGGTCTCACCCACCAGGGCGGTGGTGAGCAGCCTCACGGCGTCGGTGAGCTCGTCGATGGTGCTCAGGAGGGAGCGTTGGTGGCAGGCCCCTGGGAAGGGGCGGCCGAGGCTCAGGAGCCGAGCACGCTGGGAGCCGCTTGGGGCCTGGCGTTGCAGATCCCCGCCAGAGCCAGGGGCCTGCTTCTGTTGGTGCAGTGTTGTGGAGGTAGTCATCAGACGATCACTTGGTAGACGACGGCTCCCTGGTGGAGCTTGCTTTCGCTCTTGGGGGCATAGGCCTCCCACTCACTGGCGAATGGGTAGGGCGGGATGCCGGTGGTGTCCTGCAGATCCACCTTCATGCCATCGATGGACGTTGGCGTCACGATGTGCACGTTCTGGGCGGCCTTGCTGCAGAAATTCAGCCCCGCCTCTGAATAGGCGTTGCTTCCCACCAGCGAGGCATTGCGGGCGTGGTAATCCCCGATGGAAGTCGCGTGCAGGTGGCCAAAGAGGGTGTAATCCACCGAGATCCCCCGTGCCCCGTGGCGGCCCGTGATCTCCTGCACGCTCTTTTGCACATTCGCCCCCACTTGATGGCCGTGCAGGCAGAGAAAGGTGCGGCCCATCACCTCAAACAGCAGCTCATTGGCCTGGAAGCCGCAGAAGTCGATCCCATCGACCCCCTCAAAGCCGCGCTTGAGGATCGCGTAGATCATCAGGTCATAACTATCTGTGGCCAGAGCATCACTCCAGCCCAGCTCCTGCTTGACCCGGCTCTCATTGCCGGTGATGCCATACACCTCCAGGGTGAATTCACTCCTGAGATCCAGCAGAAACGCCCGCAGGATGTCCACCGCAAGCAACGTCGCCTTGCTCCGGTTGGTGGCATTGCTCAAGAGCTCATCCAGGCGCCGGTCACTGTTGAGGAAATCCCCTAAACAGGCCACCACCACCTTGCTGGCTCCATAGCTGCGGCCCAATTGCTTGATGCGCCCTGCCAGCTTGGCCAGGCGGGCAGAGGCCACGGTGAAGTCGTAGCGGTTGCTCGGCAGCTCCACCTGCTCGTTGAAATGCAGATCAGAAAGCTGCACGATCAATACCGCTTCTCCTCCAGGCTCTGGATCACTGAGCAGCACCTCCTGGGTGAACCCCCGCTCATCGAGCAGGGCACCCAGCTCCCGGGCATAGGCGCTCACCGCGTTCTCAATCCGCGCATGTTCCCGAAACGCCTTACGCTCGATCCGCTGGTGATCCAGCAACGCCTGGCGGCGCTTGGCCAGCCGCACATTTAATCGCACCAGCTCCCCATCCGACCCCACAAGGGCGGGGGCCAGGGGCCACTCGCATAGGGGGGGCTTTGCAGGAGAGGGCGCAGGGGGCTTGCTGGGGCAGCAAGGGCCTAAGGCCCCCGGTGGCTTCAAGGAGCAGCAGGGGCCTTGCGCACCCGCTGGGCGATGGGCTCCAGCGGCTTGGCGGCGGGTGGCACGCATCTGACGCAGGCGTTCGGCCATCGGCAGGGAAGTTGCAGCGCCATCCCCAAGGCGGGGTGGGCTGGCTTGAGAGGGGGGTGCAGCAGATCGCCTGGGGCGGCCGGCTGGCTTGGATGAATCGGTGGCCATGGTTGGTTGCAGGCGGGATAGGTTACCCAATGCCCTATCGGACTTCTGATAGTCAGTAGATAGGGCCGTGGGATGGACTGGTCGTGAGGAAGCCAGTTCAGGAGGGACTCCTCAGGTGCTCCTCCAGAGCCCCTATGTGAGCCCCCCGAGGGCTAGCTGGTGAGGGCTCGGGCTCGGATCGTTTCCAGGCTCTGGCGGTTAAGCAGCTGGCCGTTCTCATAGACGGTTTGCAGGCAGGAATCCGCAAACTCCCCAGGCGCAGGGCGCACCACCGTTTGGTAGGCGCCGCCGCTGTGGATCAGATCCAGCACCCCCGCCTTGCTTGCCTTGCTTGGATCCGTCACCGGGCACTTGCGCACCGGGTGGATCTGCCCCGAGCGCTCCACCCAGGACACCTTGTAGGCAAAGCGTTGGGTGTCCCGGTCCAGCTGTTGCAGCAGCCCACCGCCCATGCCAAAGGCCACGTTTTCCAGGCTGTAGCCCGCCTTCAGGATCTCATCAATCAACCCTGGCAAGGAGGCCTCGGTAATGCCATCGCCCTGGATCACGCGCACGTGCTGCAACACCTTGAACCCCTTGCCATTGACCGTTGAGCCAAAACGCGCCTCCAGCTTGCGCAACACCTCAGGCACCACCTCCAGTGGATCGCCTGAATCCGGACGGATCACCACTGTCGCCCCAGAGGTGATCACCTGCTCCCTGAGCTCCTCTCCCCAGAGGTGGTCCACGGCGTTCCAGATGTCATAGGCATCGGACACCACTGCCAGAACCGCTCCAGGCTTGGCGAACTGCTCCACCATCCGCCGGTAAGCCGCCAGCTCGTCCTCTTGCCCCCAGGCGAGCACGGTGGAATGCTCCGCCGCGGGGATCGAATGGGCGGCCATCCCACAGTCGTAGAACCGCCTGCCCGCCAGGAGTGCTGCAGCCGTATCGCTTCCCCGAAACGCCACCAGGTGGGCCAGCCCTCCGATGGCGGCGCTCTGCCGGCTCGACACACCGCGGGAGCCAAAGTCATGCAACCGGAACTCCAGCTGCGCCAACGGCTCATCGCAGGAGCGCTCCAGACCCGCATCGATCAGCTCCCTGAGCTGCCAGCTGCGGGTGGCCACCGTGATCGGATACCAGACCCGCATCAAGGCCGTCTCCACCCAGCTCACCAGCCAGGCCAGCTCCGGATCGGTGGAGTCCACCGTCAGCAGCACATTGCCCGTGGGCACCCGGCTCCCCTCAGCCGCCGCCCGGATCCGCAGGGGCAACCAGCCGCGATGCACCTCGATCACGCGCTGCCAACCTGCCTTGTTGAACGGCAATCCATGCAATCCCCAGATCTCTTCTGCCTCCTTGAGGTCCGCCTGGGTGATCGGCGCTTCAAACAGTTCGGCCAGGATCATCTGCAGGCCAAACATCAGTGTTTCGCTATGGGCCCCGCCCCGGCTCTCCAAATAGGCCCCCATTGCCGTCAGGTCACTGGGGTACTGGAGCCAATGGCTCGCCTTGTAGCTGTCGGTGTCCAAAAGAATGGTGGTGTCCATGGTGTGCACTCCGCACGAAGTGGATAGGTGTTGCTGTTGCCCGGTCACCCCAGGCTTCAGCGGGTCCCCAGAAGGGGTGGCCCCACAGGGGGCTTTTGGGATGGGGCATGGCTTATGCCCCAGGTCGCCCTTCAGGGGCGGGTCAAGAGGTGTTGGATGATTTGCAGGTGGTCTTCAAAAAAGGCGTCTTCCTGGGCGTAGACCTCCGCCAAGGGCATCCAGAACGCCTTCTCCGCGTCATCACCGCCCCGCACCGGAGGCCGAGGACCTGGCTTGAGCTGCATCAGGTCGGCCTGGGTGATGATCCGCCCCCGAGCCGAACGCCCTGGCGCATCAAACACCGCGCTGCAGGTGATCGAACCCTCCAACACCGGCTTGGGCACCTTCAGGCCCGTTTCCTCCTTGAGCTCACGCAACAGGCCCTCCACCACGAACTCCTCCTGCTTCAGGTAGCCCCCGGGTAGGGCGAGCAGACCCTGGCCAGGACGCACCTTGCG
>JBEIRX010000018.1:0-29108 GCA_040375715.1 Aphanothece sp. | reverse complement strand
CGAGAAGGAGCTTGCCGTGATCCGCGGCCGGGTGGATGGCCTGGAGGCCCGTGTGGGTGAGCTGGAAGCCACCCAGTTTTCCACCACCACCAAGCTCAAGGGTGTGGCCACCTTCGTGATGGGTGCCAACAGCTTCAGCGGGGAGGCACAGCCCGATCTTTTTGATGCCCTCATCCTGCTGGGCATCGGCGGCACCCCCTTCACCCCGGGCACGCTCAACTACGCCAACACCGCTAGGGCCCTGGATGGAGCCACCTCCTTCGCCTACGACCTGAGCCTCTATCTGGATACCAGCTTCACCGGGAAGGACCTGCTGCGCACCCGCCTGCGGGCCGGCACCTTTGCCGATTCCCCCTGGTTTGGCACCAACAATCCCATTGGCCTCAATGCGATGGAGACCGCCTTTGAGGAGATCTGCGGCCTCGCTGACTGCGGCGACGTGGTGACTGTCAACCGTCTTTTCTATCAATTCCCCATTGGCAGCAGCTTCACCGCTACCTTCGGTGGCCGCGTCCGCCAGGACGACATGCTCGCCATGTGGCCCAGCGCCTATCCCGCTGACACCATCCTCGACGTCTTCACCTATGCCGGTGCTCCCGGCACCTACAACCTGAGTCTGGGGGCCGGCGGGGGTCTCTGGTGGAAGAGCGGTCCCTTCAGCGTGAGTGCCAGCTATGTGTCGCTGAACGCTGATCAGAGTTCACCAGGAACCGACACCCTATTGGCGGACGGCTGCGCCTTCAACGGTGGTGGGATCGGCACGGGCTGCTCCCAATCCACTTTCACCGGGCAGATCGCTTACACCGGCTGGAATCACGGGTTGGCTCTGGCCTACAGCTATGCCCAGGGGGGGGCCGGGCTCTATGGCGGCAACGGCACCCCCCTGGCAGTCGCCGCTTCCTCCTTTGCTGATAACACCAACTCGCTGGGCGTGAGTGGCTACTGGTCGCCCCTGAACAGCGGCTGGCTTCCCTCCATCAGTGCAGGGTGGGGCATCAGTGCCTATGAGCTGGATGATGGGGATGGGTTCTCCCGCTGGATCAATGGCGCCCGCAGCCAGTCCTGGTATGTGGGCCTGCAGTGGGCAGATGCGATCGGCCAGGGCACCACCTTCGGCATGGCCGTGGGGCAGCCCACATTCATCACCCGGGTGAATACGGCGATTCCCGATGGCTCGAACCTTGCCAATCCGCTTGATTCCCAACCCCTCGACGGCAACTATGCCTGGGAGTGGTGGCTCAAGCTCCAGGTCCGGGATGCCATCAGCGTGACACCGGCTTTGTATTACCTGAGTGCTCCCCTAGGCCAGCTTCAGAAGGAGGCTGGCGGCTCTCTCAGTAATTTCGGAGGACTTGTGAAAACCACCTTCCGCTTCTGAGCAGCAGGTGGTTCCTTCTTTCCTTCGTCTGCTCTATGACGCAAGGATCAAAGACCCATGATTTCCATGTGCTCTCTGCTACATCGCTGCGTAGTCACTACGCCGTCACTTATGCGAAGTCGTTTTTAAACTCTCTCCATCTCCATTTCGGAGATTCCTCTTTTGGTGTGAGGACCAAATGAAACTCTTCCAGCAACTGCTGGTGGCGCCTGCAGCCCTGGGTCTGTTGTCGCCTTTTGCGGCCAATGCCGCTGATCTCAATCTGTCTGGCGTCAACCAGTACTCCAGTAAGGATCAGGTCACCAGCATTAATCAATTCAGTGATGTCAACCCTTCCGACTGGGCTTACCAGGCCCTGTCCAACCTGATCGAGCAGTATGGCTGCGTGGCCGGTTATCCGGACGGCACCTACCGCGGTCAGCGGGCCATGACCCGTTATGAGGCGGCTGCCCTGCTGAACGCCTGTCTTGATCGCATCACCGAGATCACCGATGAGCTGAAGAAGCTCATGAAGGAATTCGAGAAGGAGCTTGCCGTGATTCGCGGCAGGGTGGATGGCCTGGAGGCCCGTGTGGGTGAGCTGGAAGCCACCCAGTTTTCCACCACCACCAGGCTCAGGGGGGATACCCGTTGGGTGGTGGGAGCGTTGAATTATTCTCCGAATGACCTGATTGACAATAATTTCTACTCACCCTCCCAATTGGTGGCTGGAGCTCCTGTGGCAGGGGTGCCTATTCCTCTGAGGAATGCATTAACATTTAACTATGATGTGAGGTTGAACTTTGATACCTCCTTTACGGGTAAGGATCTGCTGAAAACCCAGCTCCGTGCCGGTAATTTTGCTGATTCGGGTTTCTCAAGTCGTAACCTCGTTTCGCCTCTGGCCAACCTGGATGCGGCCTTTGAGGAAGATTGCGGCACTGGTGCGGACTGTGGAGATGTGGTGGCGATCAACCGCCTCTACTATCGGTTCCCACTGGGTTCAACCTTCACCGCTGTCTTCGGCCCCCGTCTCCGTCAGGATGATGGTCTTCCTGTGAAGCCCAGTGTTTACACCGCCGACAAAATTCTCAAGTTCTGGGATTTCAACGGTGCCCCAGGTGCCTATTCCCAGGTGCTTGGTGGTGGTGCCGGTCTTTGGTGGAAGCAACCCGGCAAGACCGGTTTCAGCTTTGGTGGTGTCTATGTGTCCGGCAACTCCGATGGAGGCAATCCTTCCGGAGATGGATGTCTCTCCTATGCCTTCGGCGGCTGCGGCGGCATCGGCACCAATGCCTCCCAGCAGAGCGGCACGCTTCAGCTGGCCTACACCGGCAAGGGCTGGAACATCACGGGCGCCTACACCTACAACAGTGCTGGTGTGAGCATCTCCGGCACAACCTTCTCCCAGGCCCTGCTCCCCAGCATCTACCGCAACAACGTCGGTGGCGGCCAGGTGAATTCCTGGTCGATAGCGGGGTACTGGCAGCCCATCAATTCGGGCTGGTTCCCCTCGGTCAGCGCTGGCTGGGGCCTTAACAACTACATCTACAGCGGTGATGTGGCTGTGGCGCCCCTGGCCACCGGTGTGCTTGATCTCGATTCAGCCACCAGCCAATCCTGGTATGTCGGCCTGAACTGGAAGGATGTCTTCTGGCAGGGCAATGCCCTCGGCTTTGCCGTGGGTCAGCCCACCTTCGTCACGGCCGTGCGTCTGGGCGGGGAAGATCTTGACACCTTCGACGGCAACTATGCCTTCGAGCTGTACTACAAGTTCCAGGTGACCGACAACATCGCCGTCACGCCCTCCCTCTTCTGGCTCTCCCGCCCCCGCGGTCAGATGACCAGCACTGGCAGTCTCTCCACGGCCCTGAGAGATCCGGGCTTCAGCAACGACGACAGCCTCGGCACCCTTGGGGGACTCGTGCAGACCACCTTCCGGTTCTGATGTTTCTCCTCTCCTCACACACACTCCAGGCCCCCGTCAGGGGGCTTTTTTTTGTCCCGGCTTCGCAGCAAGATAGTGCCCTTCCTCGATCAAGCCCTTGCCAGGCCAGCCCATTGCCGATCCCTATGCCGTGCTGGGGGTGAGCCCAGGTGCCACTCCGGCCGAGATCAAGGCGGCCTATCGGGCTCTGGTGAAGCACCACCACCCTGATGTGGGCGGGGACGACCAGAAGATCCGCGCCCTCAACGCGGCCTGGGAGGTGCTTGGCGATGGGGATCGCCGGCGTCGATACGACGCCCAAAGAAGCGGTCCCTCCTCCCCCCACAGTGGAGGGGCTGCCCCACGGCCACGTGCAGGATCCGGCCGCCAGGCTGATGGGTTGCTTCAGGATTGGCTCCAGCAGGTGTATGCCCCCATCGATCGCTGGTTGGGTCAGGTGATCAATCCCTTCTCTGCTCAGCTGCGAGCCCTTGCGGCCGATCCCTATGACGATGTCCTGATGGAGGCGTTCACCGCCTTTCTTCGCGACAGCCAGGCCCGCATGGCCAAGGCAGAACTGCTCTACCGCTCCAAGGCCTGCCCGTCCATGGTCAAGGGGTTGAGCCTGGCCCTGTATCACTGTCTCAGCCAGGTGCAGGATGCCCTGGCTGAGCTGGAGCGTTACACCCTCGGGTATGTGGATGACTACCTGCGGGATGGGCGGGAAATGCTGCGGGAAGCCAAAGGCCAGCGTGATCAGCTGCACCGTGAACGGAGGCGGCTGGACACCTAGCGCTCTTTCCCTCAGGCGCTCCAGGCTTCCAGTTGATCCACCCGCAGCCAGACATCAGGCACCGGCCGGCGCCAGCGAACCTGGGCGTAATCGCCTTTCAAGGCCAGGATTTCACCCGGACCCTCCAGCACGTAGCTGGGGGGCTCAGGAGCACTCGCCGCTGCCTCCAGACTTCCTTGGTAAGCCTTGCGATTGAGGCGTACCAACGCCCCTTTTTTCAGCGCCTCCTGCTTGGCTGCTGTTGGTGGAGCAGCAGGGGCAGCAGAGGTGGCAGCTGTGGGGGCTGGAGTGGGGGTGGGATCGGCCATGGGCCAGGCGGCAGGAGCGCAGGCACCCTAGCCTCGCCCCAGTGACGGGTGTCAGGCGTGCGCTTGCTGCTGCTGGGTTGTTCCGGATTTGTGGGGCGCGAATTGGTGCCCTTCCTTCTGGAGTTGGGACACACCCTCACCCTGGTGAGTCGGCAGCGGCAACCCTTTCCAGTGCTTGAGGGGGATCACCTCCGCTGCCTGCAGCTCGATCCAGCCGATCCGGCCAGCTGGGCTTCCGACGACCTGCGGGCTGCGCTCGCTGCCACAGACGGGGTCGTCAACCTGGTGGGGGAACCCATCGCTGAACAACGTTGGAGCGAGGCCCAAAGGCAGCGCCTTCGTGATAGTCGTCTGCTCACCACCAGAGCCCTGGTGCAGGCCCTGACCGAGCAGGCCACCCCGCCAACGGTGCTGGTGAGTGCGTCTGCCGTGGGGGTGTATGGCAGCAGCGAGGGTGAGAGCTTTGTGGAATCCAGCCCATCGGCAACTGATTTCCTTGGGCAGCTCTGTCATGACTGGGAGGCTGCAGCTCTGGCGGCTTCCGATACCTGCCGGGTGGTGGTGCTGCGCCTCGGGATTGTGCTGGGTGTCGATGGTGGCGCCCTGGGGAAGATGCTCCCTGCCTTTCGCGCCGGTTTTGGAGGGCCTGTGGGCTCCGGGAAGCAATGGATGAGCTGGATCCATCGCCATGATCTCTGCCGGCTGATCGCTGCCGCTCTTGAGGATCCCAGCTACCAGGGCGTCTATAACGCCGTGGCACCTGAGCCGGTCCGCATGGCCGACTTTGCACGTTGTCTCGGCGAGGTGCTGGGCCGTCCCTCCCTTCTGCCTGTGCCTGCGCCCGTGCTCAGGATGATGCTCGGCGACGGAGCAGCGGTGGTTCTGGAAGGGCAGAGGGTGTTGCCCCAGCGGCTGCTGGAGCAGGGCTTTCACTTCGAGAGTCCAGAACTCAGCGCTGCCCTCGTCGCCTCCACCAGCCCAGGACCCCGCTGAGCAGGGCCCCCAGCATGAGCAGGCCGATGGCCGGTTGAAACAGCGGCAGCCAGAGCTTCTGGAACGCGTCCAGAACAGAGTCCATTTCCCGGAGGTGAAGGGCTACTCCCAGGCCAAACCAGAGGGCACCAAACAGCACCAGAAACACATCCAGCACGAGCAGCCGATCCAGCCCCTGTTGCACCTTTTCAAAACCGGACAAGGTGTCGCTTTCCGTGGTGGGCATCTTCAGGGCTGCTGAGCGCTTCCAGTCTGGCCATGAGGGCTTCAACCATGCGATCCGTTCCCCCTGGGCTGCCGAGGCGCTCCTGGGCTATCTGCCCCATCTGCATCAGCCAGCGGGGACCCTCCAAAGGATCCGCCAACCGTTCCAGCTGGGCCACGGCCATCCGGGCGGTGGCCCGCAGGGTGGTGGAGTCCCCCATGGGTCCTTGGGCGCAGCTCACCGCTGGTCCAAGAAGACGACGCTGGGCCTCGGCGAATCCTGCCGTGAATTGGGGGCCAGGGCCCGCGAGTTGCAGCACGGGCTTGCCCAGCCCCACCGCCTGCTCCACCGCCGTCCCTGCCATCGCCAGAAGAAGATCGCTGCTGTGCAGTACCCACCAGAAGTGATCGGCCAGGAGCTCCACTCGGAGGGAGCCGTGCTGGAGCGTGGTGGCACCACCTGAGGACTCGGTGCCGGCCTCCAGTTTCCAGCCAAGGGGTGCCGTTGCCGTGGAGATCGCGCCGGGGGTGAGGGATGGCACAAGCGCCACCAGGATCCTTAGCCGAGCGGCCCAGGGCTCAGGCAGCTCCTGCAGCACCTGGAGCATCAGCAGCAGGTTGGAGAGGGCCTCTGGAAGCCGGCTTCCGGGAAGCAGTCCGAGCACAGCCCCTGGACCGTCCTGGGGCGGTGTTGCCGGTGGGGTGCTTCCCTCCTCCTGAAAGGGGTTGCCCAGGAAAGTCACCGGACGACCCAATTGCTCCGTCAGATCCACTGCTGTAAGGGTATCCCGGCTCCAGAGAAGCTGAACCTGGGCTTGGCGCAACAACCATCCACAGGGCCAGGGCAACCGCAGACGACCCTCGTAATGGCTCGAATAGGCCACCAGGTAGACCGCCATCGGCCTGGCGGTGAGCCAGGCCGCCAGCAGGGGCACCACATCGCCCACCACCACCACCCAATCGCAGTGCCTGCGCCTGCGCCAGACCGCCCGCAGCCGGCCCAGCAGGTAGGGCAGCTGACCTTGCCGGAGCTCGGTGAGCCGGCCCCTCAGGCTCGTATAGCCCAGCCCACCGGTGCTGAAGTCGCGGGTGGGCCCCACCACCGGAAGCCCCGCCTTTCGGTAGGCGCTCCCATGGCCCACCAGAGGCAAGGCTTCCACGGCCACGCCCCTCGCTTTCAGAGCTCGCCCCAGAAGGGAACCACTGAGGTCTTCACCATGGCCATTGCTGATCAGTAGAACCCTGCTCACCCTTGCAGCCAGGTGCGCACTTTTTCCATGGCCGACCATCCAGGACGACGAGCGAGTCCATCCGCCATCGACTCCTGCAGGTCCTTCCCCAGCTCCGGGGCCATCACGGTGATGCGTTGCACCATCTCGATGTGCTCCCGCACCCCCTTTGCGCCGGTTTCCAGCATCGCCACGCTCAGATTCAAGCGGGCCTGGGGATCCTGGGGATTCAGGCGCACCGCTGTGCGGGCGGATTTCAAGGCCTCCTTGGGTTGATCCAGCAACAGCTGCAGCCAGGCCAGACAGGTCCAGCCCGCTGACTGGCCAGGCGCCTGGGCGGTGATCTGGAGGAAATCATCGATCAGCGTCTCAGGGGGCTCGCCCTGGCGGTAACGCTCAAGGGCCTGCTCAAAGAGGCCTTCATGGCTGCTGGTCATGGCTTGGGGCACGACGCTCGGCTTCTCAGATTCCCACGGCAGCGATGGACTGGCTCAGACGGCGAAGGAACTCCCGCAGCCACAGGTCTGGGTGGCATTGGGATTGGTGAAGTTGAAGCCCCCACCGATCAGCGCCGTGGAGAAATCAAGCTGCAGTCCATAGATGTAAAGCAGGCTCTTCGGATCACACACCACGTCGAAGGCCGAGCCATCGGCGTCCTGGTAGGTGTAACGCTCATCGTCCGGGCGGATGGCGGAGGGATCGATGAAATCCATGGTGTAGCTCATGCCACTGCAGCCTCCGGAGCGCACCCCCACCCGCAGCACCTTTCCCTGGCCGTCTTGAGCCACCAGGTTGGCCAGCTGCCGCATGGCTGATTCGGTGATCTGGATTCCCCGCCCATCAACGCCGGTGTGGGTGGTGGGGATGGTTTCCACGGTCATGACGAACGCTCAATCCCTTGAAGTCTATGGAGGTTCACCCCACACGGGCGGTGGGTCGGTTCTCCGCCGCATTCCAGCAGCCCCCTTCCATAAAGTCAGGGCACTGTTGGAGTCGTCGGGTGCGGGTCGCCATCGTGGGAGCAGGGCTGGCAGGGCTGGCCGCAGCGGTGGATCTGGTGGATGCCGGCCACGATGTGGATCTCTACGAAGCCCGCCCCTTCATGGGCGGCAAGGTGGGCAGCTGGGAAGACCCAGACGGTAACCACATCGAGATGGGGCTCCATGTGTTCTTTTTCAATTACGCCAACCTCTTTGCCCTGATGCGAAAGGTGGGTGCGATCGAGAATCTCCTCCCCAAGGACCACACCCATCTGTTTGTGAACCGGGGCGGGGATGTGCGGGATCTGGATTTCCGTTTCCCGATCGGAGCACCCTTCAATGGCCTGAAGGCCTTCTTCACTACCCCCCAGCTGGAGGTGGTCGACAAATTGCGGAATGCCCTCGCTCTGGGTACGAGCCCCATCGTGCGGGGACTGGTGGATTACGAGGGCGCGATGCGGGTGATCCGCGATCTGGATCGCCTCAGCTTTCAGGAATGGTTTCTGGCGCACGGTGGCAATCTGCACAGCATCCAGCGCCTCTGGAACCCGATCGCCTATGCCCTGGGTTTTCTCGATTGCCAGGCGATTTCTGCCCGCTGCATGCTCACCATCTTCATGATGTTCGCCGCCCGCACGGAGGCCTCCAAGCTCAATCTTCTCAAGGGGTCTCCCCATCGCTGGCTCACAGGGCCCATCCTCCGCTACATCGAGGAGCGGGGCGGGCGGTTGCACCTCCGCCACCGTGCCATCCGCTTCGATCATGAGGACGGGCCTGCTGGCCCGAGGGTCACGGCCCTCACCTTCGGGACGCCGGATGGGGACCTCCAGGTGCAGGCAGATGCCTATTTGGCGGCCTGTGATGTTCCAGGCATCCAGCGACTGGTGCCGGAAGCCTGGCGATGCCACAGCCTCTTCGCCAATTTGGACCGCCTGGAGGCCGTGCCCGTGGCCACGGTGCAACTGCGCTACGACGGCTGGGTGACGGAACTGGGGGACGCTCCTGCCGATGGCCAGCGCCGCGCTGATCTCAGCACCCCTGCCGGACTCGACAATCTGCTCTACACAGCCGATGCGGATTTCAGCTGCTTTGCGGATCTGGCGCTGGCCAGCCCCGAGGATTACCGCAAGCCAGGCTTGGGGTCCCTGCTCCAGTGCGTGCTGACGCCAGGAGACCCCTGGATTCCGAAAAAGAACGAGGAGATTGTGGCCCATACCGATCAGCAAGTGAGGGAGTTGTTCCCTTCCTCTAGGGATCTGCGGTTGGTGTGGAGCAACGTGGTGAAGCTGGCCCAGTCGCTCTACCGCGAAGCTCCTGGCATGGAGCCGTTCCGTCCGGAGCAACGCACGCCGGTGAGCAATTTCTTCCTGGCCGGCAGCTACACACGGCAGGACTACATCGATTCCATGGAAGGTGCCACCATGAGCGGGCGCCTGGCCGCAGCGGCCATCATGGATCGTTCCGTGAGCCTGGCCCGTAATGCCGCTGCGGCCTAGGAGCACAACCATGGGACGCTGGCTAGAACACACCGTGACCACCGAGATCGCTGCACCTGTCGAGAGGGTGTGGGAGGTGTGGAGTGACCTGGAGGCCATGCCCCGTTGGATGCGCTGGATTGAATCCGTGGTCACCCTGGACGATCCGGATCTCACGGAATGGACCCTCGTGGCCCAGGGGTTCCGCTTTCAATGGAAAGCGCGGATCACCAGAAGGGTGCCGGCCCAACAGCTGCACTGGGAATCGGTGGGCTGGCTGCCCACCAAAGGTGGAGTGCGTTTTTACCCGTTGGGGCCCAACCTGACAGCGGTGAAGCTGAGCGTGAGTTATGAGTTGCCTGCGATGCTGGCGCCACTGATGGAACCCTCCATCATGGGCGGCATCGTGAACCGGGAGCTGCAGGCCAACCTTGACCGATTCCGCGACCTTGTTGAAAGCAACCCCAGGCCCTAGCCATCCAGGCCTGAGGCAAGTCCAGGCCTGGTGTCCAGGCCTGGTAGCCCTGGTGCCGACCGTTCTGCTGGCCGCCTGTGCCCCCAGCCCCCAGGTGGAGGTGGAACCTCCCCTGCCGAAGGTGCCAATGGCTCAGAGCGGGGCAGAGGTGCCTCCGGAGGGTCCCACCCTGGCCCCGCTCGCCACACCGCAACAGGTGGTGCGTGCTGTGGATGTGGGCCGCCGGGATCCCTTCGCCGCCGTGCTCACCCCGCGGCTGATCGGCACGCCTGCCCCATCGGCATCTGGCGGCGCTGCCGCAGCCTCCAAGCCCCTGCCCCCCCTGGAGCCGCCCAAGGGGCTGGTGTTTCAAGGCGTGCTTCAGGGCCCCGGAGGACGGGAAGCGCTCGTTGACTATGCCCCTGGATCCGAGGCTGCAGGAACGCGCTCGGGTTCCCTCCGCGTCGGAGATGTGGGTACAGGGCAGGGTGACTCCCTCCTGCCGCCGGGATGGCGGGTGCAGGCCATCGATGTCGACCGTGGGGTCCTTGTGCTGCAGGCAGGCAAGCAGTCCGTCAGTCTTGTGCTTTGACCGCACGGGCACAGGCGGCCATCAATCCCTCCAGATCGTGGGGTTCGGCCTCCGCATCCACTTTCCCCAGCAGGGAGCGGCAAGGTTGGCTGGTCTGAGGACCGATCGACACCACCTTCACCCCTTTTAGCACCTCTGCCCACCCGGGTCCAAAGGCCGCCTCCAGCAACGTTGCACAGTGCCGGACTGTTTTGGCACTGCTGAAGGTGATCGCCTGGAGCGTTCCCTGCTGCAGGGCCTGCACCGCCTGGCTGGGGAGCCCCTCGGGGCAGCGCGTTTCGTAGGCCGCTACTTCCACCACCCGGGCGCCGGCACTCCCGAACGCTTCGGCCATCAGGGTGCGGCCACCGCTCTGCACCCGCGGCAGGAGAAGGTGGAGTCCCCAGGCTGAAACTGGAAATTCGTCGATCAGGGCATCGGCCACAAAACGGCTGGGCACGAAGTCCACCCGAACGCCCAACTCCACCAGTGCCTCGGCGGTGCGCCGGCCCACCGCTGCGATCCGCAACCCCTGAGGGGGGTGGGCCAGGTCGCCCCCCCGCCGCCGGAGTCGGCTCTGCACGGCCTCTACCCCATTGGCACTGGAGAAAATGATCCAGTGGAACTGCTCCAGATCCGCCAGCGCCTCATCGAGTGGCCCCCATTCATCCGGCGGACCCACCACCAGTGCAGGCAGGTCGACCACCTCGGCTCCGGCTCGCTCGAAGAGCTGGCGAGCGGCGCCGAGTTGCTGCTCGGCACGGGTGACCGCGATGCGGCAGCCCTGCAACGGCTTGTCGTTCATGCCTCCAGCTTCACGAGACGGCCTGCCGAGCGGCGAAGGGCCGCCGCCTCATCCCCGCGCCCCTGCAGTTCCAGACGCTGGATCGCCTCCTGGAAATGCCGCCGTGCTCCCAGCACATCTCCTATCACCAGAAGAGCAACCGCCAGATTCTGATGGCCTTCGCTGCGGCCGGGCTCGATGGTCAGTGCCTGGCGATAGGCCGCGATGGCCCCTGCCGTGTCTCCGTTGCGCCGCAGGCACAGCCCCAGTTGCAGCCAGCCGTGGGCCAGTTCCGGGGCGATTCCGGTGGCCTCCCTAGCGAGCTCGACGGCCTCCGCTGTGCGGCCCTGATCCAGCAGCTGGGAGGACAGGTTGAGCCTGGCGGCCAGGGTGAGCCGGGGATCCAGGGGCAGGGCCAGGGCCTGCCTGTAGAGCGTTGCCGACTCCTGGGGGTTGTCCTTGCCCAGGGCCATCGCCAGATGGAGCAGCAGTTCATAGCGTTCGGGATGGGCCTGCTCGCTGCAATGAGCCAGCCCCTGCCTGAGCAGGGCCACACCCCGTGCCCGATCTCCACTGCTGATCTCCAGGCCACCGAGCTTGGCGCAGGTGTAGGGATCGGCAGGGTTGCGCCGGAGTTCGGCCTCCATTGCCTCCCGCAGCCGTTGCTCCTTGCCTCTTGCCTGGATCTGCTGTGGCCCATACCCCTCGTGGAGCAGGGCTGGCACGGGGCAGTGGAGGATGCGCCAATGGGGCTCAACGGCCAGCAGCTTCTCCACGCTGTCGTCCACGAGCGCGTGATAGGCGCGGCTCCAGCGGATGGCGGGATGGCGCCGGAACAGACGGCTGATGCTGGAGTAAGGGGATTGCTGGGCGCCCAACTCCTGACGCAGGAGGGTAATCAGAAGCACATCCGGCTCGGCCATGGCCTCCTGCAGGGGGGCCATGGCCTCCGGCAGCAATCGCTCGTCCGCATCCAGCACCAGCACCCAGTCCCCCGTCACCCACCCCAGGGCGGCATTGCGGGCCTCGGCGAAATCCCCGGGCCAGCGGAGCTGGTGCACCACAGCGCCAGCGGCCTTCGCGATGGCCATGGTCTCGTCCACGGAGCCGGTGTCCACCACCACCATCTCCTCCGCAAACCCGCGCACTGAAGCGAGGCAGTCCTCCAGGGACGCCGCCTCATCGCGCACGATCATCGAAAGGCTCACGCTCAATCGGTGAATCCTCCTGCCGTTTCTGTGCGACCCAGACCCATCTGGCTCAGCACCAACTCCTGTGCGGCAGGCATCTGGGCCGGGCTCCAGGCAGCGGGCAGGTCGGCAGGCAGCATTGGTTGCAAGCTCTCCCACAGGTAGGGGCTGCCGTAGACCACCAATCCAGCAAGCCGTCGCTGGGCCAGCAGCTCTGCGATCCAGGCTGCCCATGGCTCCCCACCCCCAGCAGAGCCCCGGAAGGGGTTCCCCCGTACGAAGAGTTGCAGCAAAAGCGGCCCATGAACCAGTCCTGCCCGCACCCAGGGGGGTTCTGGAGACGCCGCTGCTCCAGAGACGTGATCCCAGCCCAGGGGGCTCTGGCCATCCAGCACCCAGGGCCGGAATCCTGCCGCCCCAGGCAGGGTGAGTGCCGGTGCACTTGAGGGGAGGAAAGGGCAACCGAGCTGTGCATCCACCCGCACCAGGGCCAGTCCATCCCCAAGGGCTGGGCGCTCCACGCTGGGGCCCCGGCGCTCCAGGGTCTGCAGCAGCAGCTCCTGGGCCAGTCCCTGATCGTTCTTTGCCGGGCCATTGCTCAGGGGACCCAGGGGACAGGCCGCATCGAGGCCTGAGACCGCTGGATCCTTCCAGCAGCGCTCCAGCGCCTGGTGGCGTCTCAGGACACTCTGCTGGAGGCGTTCCCTGCTCAGCCGCCCTTCATCCACAGCCCCCAGGATGGCCTCGATGGCCCGCCAGGGATCTGCAGGCATCAAGACCAGATCTGCCCCGGCTTCCAGGGCCAGCACCGCGGCTTCTCCAGGCCCATGGCGGGCGGCGATCGCCTCCATCACCAGGGCATCGGTCACCACCAGTCCATCGAAGGCCAGGTCGTGGCGCAATAACTGGCTGAGCACCTGGGGTGACAGGGTGGCGGGCAGCTCCCCATCCAGCTCCGGCAGGAGCAGATGGGCCGTCATCACCGAGGCCACACCCGCAGCGATGGCCTGCCGGAAAGGGGGCAGTTCGATCGCTTCAAGTCGGGCCCTGCTGTGGGGAAGCACGGGCAGATTGAGATGAGAATCCACGGCGGTATCGCCGTGTCCTGGGAAGTGCTTGGCACAGGCGAGTACCCCCTCGGCCTGCACCCCCTTGAGAAAGGCGGTTGTCAGCCCCCCCACCACCTCTGGGTCTTCTCCCCAGGCCCTCACATTGATCACCGGGTTGGCGGGATTGTTGTTCACATCGCAGACCGGGCCCAGCACCCAGTTGAGTCCGAGGGCGCGGGCTTCACGCCCTGTGCAGCGGCCGTAGCGCTCGGCCAGCTCCCGGGCCGTTTGGGGATCGCGGCGATGGATCCTGGCAACGCCCAGGGGAGGAGCCAACCAGCTTGCGCCCTCAAACCTCTGGCCCACGCCCTCCTCCACATCGGCGCAGAGCAGCAGGGGCTGATCGCTCCATGCGGCGAGCTGACGGGTGCGGAGCCGGAGCTCTGCCGCGCTCCCCCCCAGAAGAATCACTCCGCCGACCCCCTCGGCCAGGAATGCCTGGAGGGTGGCATTGTCGTGCTCCCAGCGGGGGTAACGGCGTTGCCCATCCGCCAGATGGCCACTGGCCCGCACCACCAGCAGGCTCGCCACCTGCCGGCGCAGCCCATCCCCGCTTGCCTCAGGAGGCATCGGCATCCGGTGTCTCCTCTGGCTGATGCTGGCGCTTCTGCTCCAGCTCACTGAGAAGCCCGAGAACGGCACTGCCCCTGGCCAGGCTTCTGTCTTCCAGAAACACCACTTCCGGTGTGCGTCGCAGCTGCAGGCGGCGCCCCAGCTCCCCCCGGACATAGGGGGTGGCCGCTTTCAGCCCTTCCAGGGCCTGCTGCCGCTCCTCCTCCGTGCCGTACACACTCACGAAGATCTTGCAGTGCTGCAGGTCGCCCGCCACTTCTACCCCCGTGATGCTCACCATCCCCTGATGCACCCGCACATCACGGATGCTTGAGCAGAGGAGATCGCTGATCTCCCGCCGGATCAGGGCGGCCACCCGCTCCACCCTTCGGCCCTGTGCCATCGCTACTGCAGTGATGCTGGTGCCACCATCGCACGCAGCACCAGCCCCAGGGTCAGGAGGCCACTCACCAGAGCTCCCACCACTGCGATGGCGGTGACAGAATTGCTTCTGCGGCCCCTGAGGGGTTCCACGAGGGTCTGCAGGACACCCAGAGAAAACGCCACCAGATAACGGGGGTAGCGAATCACGTTCAGCAAAAAGTCCTTCATCGGAGCAGCAGCCCATCCACAGCCATGCTGGCTACTCTGCCGCGGTGAAGCCCGGCACTGAGGCCAGAACGATGGAGCTGCATCAGTTCAAACATTCCGCCTTCTGCGAGAAGGTGAGGCTCATCCTGGCGGCCAAGGGACTGGGAGCCACCCTGGTGGAGGTGGTCCCAGGGGTGGGCCAGCTGGAACTCTTCCGGCTCTCTGGCCAGCGCCAGGTCCCCGTGCTTGTCGATGGTGCGGAGGTGATCGCCGATTCCACAGAGATTGCCCTCCACCTTGAGAAGCGCCACCCCCTCCCGCCACTGCTCCCGGCTGATCCAGTGGAACGGGCCCAGGTGCTGCTGCTGGAGGATTGGGCCGATACGGCATTGGCTGCCGGCTGCCGCCGGGCGCTCTTTCAGGCTGCGGCCACCAATCCGAAGTTGCGCTCCGCCCTGCTTCCTGAGGCCACACCCGCCACCCTCAGGCAAGTGGTGAATGCCCTTCCTGGGGGATTGATGGGCTCTCTGAGCGACACCCTGGGTTCGCTTCTGATCCCCCTGGAGACCCGCCAGCTGCAGCGCAACCTGGAGCAGCTGAGCCGGTTGGTGTCCGGCCGAGGGCACCTGGTGGGGGATCAGCTCAGCCTGGCCGATCTGGCTGTGGTGGCCCAGTTGTCTCTCCTGCGTTTCCCTGCCAGTGCGGGGGCGGCGCTGGCAGGGGAGGGAGTCGGCGGTATCGCCGACAACCCCACCCATGCCCCGCTCTTCCGCTGGCGCGATGGAATCCTCGAAGGGCTGGGGACTCGGAGGGTGGCATGAGCGATCCCCTGCTCCGGGAGATGGATGACTACGTGGTGCTCGAACCTGGTGCGGAGGAGTCCATCCTCAGTGCGGAGGACACCCTCAGCTGGCTGGCTCGCCATCTCTCCTCCCTGCCGCGCCCTCCGGCTGATCTGGCCCATTTGAACAGCCCGGAGGCCCAGGCTGAACGCCTTCTGGAAACGGCCTGCGAACTGGAACTGTCCCCGGGAATCGCCGTTCAATGGTTTGCGGTGCGGCTCGACAAACCCAGCTGACCTCGTCAGTCATTGAGCGAGCGGCGGGGCTGACCATCGGCCTGGACAAGGCTGATGCCTTCTGCCGGCGGTCTCGGCGCGTCCCGCAGGATTCCTGGCAGGGCTTGCAGCACCTGGGCTGCCACCATCTCCGGGGATTCTCCCTGCTGCCTCACCAGCAGATCAGCCTGGGCGTAGAGCGGTCGGCGCTCGGCCAGGAGATCGCCCAGCCGTTGAGCCGGATCCGGAGTGGCCAGGAGTGGGCGGGGAGTGGCATCGGCCTGAAGCCGCTCCAGCAAAACGCTGTCAGGGGCATCCAGCCAGATCACCACGCCCTGGCGCAGGTGTCCCCAGTTCACCGGTCGGGTCACCACGCCTCCGCCGGTGGCCACCACCAGGGAGTGCCAGCCCGCCAGTTGATTCAGAACAGCGGTTTCCAGCGCCCGGAATCCCTCTTCCCCAACATCGGCAAAGATGTCCGGGATCGAGCAGCCCGCCGTTTCCTCGAGGACGGCGTCGGCGTCGATGAAGCGATAGCCAAGGGCCCGGGCCAGCGGACGACCCACGGCGCTCTTGCCCGCTCCCATCATGCCCACCAGATACAGATTGAGCCCCTGTAGTCGCTGGGTCAGATCCGTGTAGGTGTCAAGTGGCATGGAAACCCATCGCGTCAGGCCAGTTCCTAGGATGCTCCTCTCCCTGGAGTCCGTCATGACACCCGCAGGGCTCAGCCTGCCGGTCCAGGCGGGATCCCCACCCCAAGTCCCCAGCCCATCCTCTCCTCCCCGATCGGGCCACGGTCGAGGCAGACCCTGCATTATCACCCGCAGAGCCTGTTTCAGTGCCAGCCATCTGTACCGGCTACCGGAACTCGATGCGGCCGAAAACCAGGCCCGTTTCGGGCTCTGCAGCCTCGAGCCTGGCCATGGCCACAATTACGAGCTCGTGGTGGCCATGGCGGGCCCCTTGGATGCCGACGGCATGGTGCTCAACCTCTCCGAGGTGAAGCATGCGATCCGGGAGGTCGTGATCGAGCCCCTCAACTTCCGCTGCCTCAATGGAGTGTGGTCGGAATTTGATCTCAGCCGTGCGGAGGGGCGCCTGCCCACTACCGAGGCCCTGGCCCTGGCCATCCGCGACAGGCTGAAGCCCCTCCTGCCTGTGGTGGCGATCCGTCTCCACGAACATCCTGACCTCTGGGCCGATGTGCTCAGTGGCCCCACAATTGATCCCATGGAAGCCTTTCTCTCCATCCGCACCCACTTCGCCGCCGCCCATCGTCTGGCCCGTGAAGAGCTGAGCCAGGCAGAAAACGAGGCGATCTACGGCAAGTGTGCCCGGGTGCATGGCCACGGACACAACTATCTGCTGGAGGTCACCGTCCGGGGGCCTATCGATGCCCGCACGGGCATGGTGTGTGATCTGGCCGCTTTACAGCAGGTTGTGCAGGACCTGGTGGTGGAGCCCTTTGATCACACCTTCCTCAACAAGGATGTTGCCCATTTTGCGAGTTGCGTGCCCACAGCGGAAAACATCGCTCTGCATATCGCGGATCTGCTCAACGCTCCGATCTCTGCCCTTGGGGCTCGGCTTCATAAGGTCCGTCTCCAGGAAAGCCCCAACAACGCAGCGGAGGTGTTCGCTGAAACCGCTCAGCTGGGGATGGTGCCGGCAGCCCTTGAAGCCTTGGCCCTCTCCTGAGGTTGGTCAGGCCCCGGGTGCGACTGGTGTTGGCCGTCAGCCTAGATGGCAGGCTGGCGCCAGCGGAGGGTGGAGCAGCCCAGCTGGGTGGGCCCGGCGACAGACGCCGCCTGGAGGAGGCCCTCTGCTGGGCGGATGCTGTGGTGCTCGGAGCTCAGACCCTGCGCCTCCATGGCACCAGCTGCCTGATCCACGCCCCCGATCTGCTGCAGCAACGCCACCAGAAGGGGTTCCCCCCCCAGCCCATGGTGATGGTGTGGAGCCGAGTGGGGGAGATCTCTCCTGAGCTGCCCTTCTTTCGGCAACCCTTGGAGCGCTGGCTCCTGAGGGCAGCCCACGGAGACCTCTCACCTGATGCCGAGGCGCCGGGATTCAGCCGGATCCTGCCCTTCCACACATGGACGGAAACTCTTGAACAGTTGGTTGGACTGCAGCGGGTCGTCGCCCTCGGCGGGGCCCAGCTGGTCGCGTCACTGATGGCAGCAGCAGTGGTTGATGAGATCCAGCTCACCCTGTGCCCCACTCTCCTGGGAGGAAGCCATCTCTGGCTGCCGGCCCAGGCCACAGGGGATGGCTCGGTCCGCTGGGCGCTCCTGGAGCACCGTGCGCTTGCGGGCGGCGAGCTTCTCCTGCATTACGAACGCCAAGAGGGTCTCTAGAAACCTTGCGCCCTCCCCGGGGGTGCCAGCCCGAGGGTGCTGAAACGGCGTGTGAGATCCCTGAGGGGCACATCCCGCAGACTGTCGGGAGGCAAGCCAAGCAGTCGGGCCAGGCAGCGCTTGACCACCACTTCGCTGTCGTCACCAAAGCGTTTGCCCAGCAGCTCCGTGAGCACCCCCAGGCCACGTCCGGTGCGATTGGTTTCCTCGATCAGGCAGCGGCTGGTAGGTGCGGCCAGCTTGCGGCAAGGATCCTCCAGAGATTTCTCCAAGCCCGGCGACCCGCCCGCCGCCGTCTGAATGCAGATCTCAGCGAGCCGGGCCTCCAGTCGGGGGCGCATCAGTTCCAGCACAGGCATCAGCAACCCCGCCGGCGCTGGCGTGGCCAATCCGAGCACCACGCCACCTGTGAGCAGGAGGCTCTGCATGTTTTTGCACCAAGGGATCGCAGGGCAAACCACCAGGAATCAGCGTGAGGGGGGAAGAGTTGATTAGTTTTGCGCCTCGTGCGCTTCTTTGGGGACTGGGCATGGCCGATTTGCACGCCCGCTGGCACCGGGCCATGGCTGAAATTCCTTCAGACCAGTTCCAGGCTCTCCTGCGAGCCTCCACCCCAGAGGGTCAGCATCCTCTGCCCTTCTATTCATGGGCCTGGCTCCATGCCCTGGAAGCCAGTAGCAGCATCGTCCCTGCTCAGGGGTGGCAGCCCTGTCACCTGGGGCTGTGGCGGGGAGATCAGCTGTTGGCGTTCGCGCCCCTCTATCTCAAGGGCCACAGCTATGGAGAATTCGTCTTCGACCAGTCCTTTGCCAAGCTGGCTGGCCAGTTGGGTCTGCGCTACTACCCCAAGCTGGTGGGCATGAGCCCGGTCAGTCCCGTGCAGGGTTACCGGTTTCTGATCACTCCTGGGGAGGATGCTGGGGCGCTCACAGCCCTGCTGTTTCAGCAGATTGAAGCCTTCTGCAGGCAGCACAAGCTTCTGAGCTGCAATCTGTTGTACGTGGACCCTGCTTTCGCCAAGGAAGCTCAGGCCTGTGGCTGGTCCCTCTGGCTGAATGAACAGAGTGAATGGAGTAACCCGGGCTATCAGGAGTATGAAGATTATCTGGGCAGCTTCAACGCCAATCAGCGCCGCAACATTCGCAGGGAACGAAAGGCGATCACTGAGGCGGGCATCAGCGTCACCCCCCTCACTGGCGAGGCCATTCCTGCCATGCTGATGAACCGCATGCATGGCTTCTATGCCCAGCACTGCAGCCGTTGGGGCCCCTGGGGAAGCAAATATCTGAGCGAAGCCTTTTTTGTCGCCGCGGCAGAGCATCTCCGCACCGATGTAGTTCTCTTCAGTGCGCACAGGGGAGATCCTCATGATCCAGTTGCCATGTCTTTCTGTGTGCACAACAACTGCCAACTCTGGGGCCGCTATTGGGGCAGTGATGTGGAGATCAACCACCTGCATTTTGAAGTGTGCTATTACGCCCCGCTGGAATGGGCCATCCAGCGCGGCATCCGCAGCTTTGATCCAGGAGCGGGTGGGCGCCACAAGAAGCGCAGGGGCTTTGTGGCCCAACCTCGCCTCAGTGTGCACCGCTGGTTTGATCCTCGCTTTGCCTCCATCCTGCAGGAGTGGTTGCCGGGAGCAAATCAACAAATGCTGGCTGAAATTGAAGCCATCAACGCGGATCTTCCCTTCACGGCCGCCTACGATCCCCCTGAAACAACGTTCACCTCACAACAGGGTGACCCCTGATGCCCCATGAGCCAGGCCATCTCCTCGTCTCCTGATTGCCAGAGCCGCCATGAGCTGGATCAAGCCCTGTCCCAGCGCTTCATTGCCCTGGATCCTTCCGGATATTTCCTGATCCGCGTGGATCAAGAGCGGCAAGAATTGGTGGCAGAGCACTACGGCAACACCATCGATTCACGAGGTCTGGCCACAGATCCAGAAACCGGAGAGGTGATCCGTTGTCAGGGGGCTGGGCCAAGGACCCCAGTAGCTGTCTATCGCGGACGCACGGCCAAGGAGCTAGGCATCCTGCTGACAGAGCCACCGGGACAGGTGCCGATCAGTTGTTTGGATCATGCTCTCTATCTTGGAAGAGAGCTGCAGAAGGCCCAGCATTGCCTAGATACAGGGGAACCCTACATTCAGGATTGAGATCCCGAGGGGTCTAGGCGGGTTGAAGTTCCCGCGGATCCGCGGAAACTCCCTGGGCCGGATCTGGGGGCAGGAGGGCAAGTTGTTGTTCGATCTCGCGCTTCACAACGGCGCGGTATTCCTGGAAGTGTTCGTTGTGGGCAAGGGTCACAACAAACTGTTCAAAGTTCTGGGGGTTGGCGCGGGCGATGGTGAAAAGGGATGACCAGAACCGCCAGCGGGTGTCCCGAACCACACCCTGCCTCCAGATCACGATGGCCAGAGCCCGGATATCCGTCCAGCTGGGGGGGGCGGCTTTGCCGAGAGCAGCTGGCACGTACTGCTGCCAGCGGGGCTTACCCACCTTCAGGTAGTAGTGCTTCACCCTGTCAATGTAGGCATTCGGTTCATAGAGGCGGCAGAAAGCATCCACATATTCCTGGGCGATGTCCCTGATGGGCCTGGTGGGTTTGAAGTTCAGCAGGTTGGTCTGGTTGACACCCTTGGCATCTGCCCGTTCCTGAACCAGGCGACCCTCCTTCTCCAGTCGATGCCACAAACCGGTGTTGGGAAGGGCCTGTAGCATGCCCATCATGGCCGCGGGAATACCGGTGCGGCTCACAAACTCAACGATTCGATCACCTGCCCCCTGCTTCTCTCCATCGAAACCGATGATGAATCCCGCCATCACGCGAATGCCGTAAGAGGTGATTCTGTCCACCGATTCTTCCAGAGAGCTGCGGGTGTTCTGCAGCTTTTTAGCTGTTTCAAGGCTGGATTCGTCTGGCGTTTCAATACCAAGAAATACGCTGTCGAATCGGCACTCGGCCATCATCTCCATCAGTTCGTCGTCGGAAGCCAGGTCAACGGATGCTTCCGTGGCGAAACTGAAAGGGTATCGGTGCTGGATCTGCCACTGCTTCAACTGGGGAAGCAGGAGCTTGGCATTTCGTTTGTTGCCGATGAAGTTGTCGTCCACCAAGAATATAGAACGGCGCCAGCCCAGGTCGTAGAGATATTGAAGTTCGGCGATGAGTTGTTCCGGCGTTTTTGTTCTTGGTTTACGGCCATACAACACAATGATGTCGCAGAATTCACACTGGAAGGGGCAGCCCCTCGAAAACTGAACCGACATCGAGTCGTAGGCCGTCAGATCCAGCAGATCAAACCGGGGAACTGGGGTTTCTGTCACGTCGGGTTTTTCGCCTTTGGCGCTGAAGACACCTTTCTGTTCGCCCTGACTGATCGCTTCAATGAACATCGGCAGGGTGATTTCACCTTCATCAAGAATTTTGAAATCAGCCAGCTCAAGCTCCGGGGCGTCTGGGGTTGAGCTGGCGAAAGGGCCGCCCACCGCCACCGTTAGCCCTCGACTCTTGGCTCGGGAGATCTGAACAGCCATATCGGCCTTCTGCACGATCATTCCCGAGATCACCACAAGCTCAGCCCAGTTCCATTCCTCCTCCGTTACCTCCCGCACGTTCCGGTCCACCAGTTTCATCTCCCACGTCTGGGGAAGCAAGGCAGCCACGGTGACCAGGCCCAGGGGTGGGAGCAGAACCTTGCGATTCACCAGCTCCAGAATCTTTTCGTAGCTCCAGAAGGTCTTCGGAAACTCTGGGTAGAGCAACAGGGTACGCATGCAGAGCTGGTGGGTTAGACCCTCTCGGACCGGGCCAGGAGGGCTGGAAGGATGCTGAACATTACGCGGTCTGCAGGGGGTCTGGCTGGGCTGTCGGCCAATTCGCCCCTCGCACGCCGGGAGATCTGCTGTAATGGATGGCAGTTCTGAGCAGAGCTCATGGGTGTCGCTTACTACCTTGGCCTTGTCGGGGCCGGTCTTGTTGCTGCCTACCTGCTCACCATTGTTCTCAAGGGCATCAGACTGATCTGAGCTTCAGGCGCCCTCGCTGCACCAGCTCGACCACACCCAGCACAGCACCGATCCCGCCAAGCAGGGCAAATGTTGCGCCAAGGCCAACCCTGTCGAGCAGCCCTGCCGCGATCAGCCCGCTGAATCCGCCCCCCCCGAGAAAAGCGATCTGCCCGAGCCCTGCCATTCGTCCGCGCAGGCCCATCGGAGCGCCCACCTGAGCCATCAGATTCACCCCGCTGAGGAGGGTGGCGGTTCCCGCGCCGATGAGAAAGCTCATCGCCAATCCCAGGGGTTGTCTCCATGGTCCGTCCTGAATGGCGGCCATGCCGATCTGGGCCAGGGCGGTGAGCAACACGCAGCTGCCCATCAACAAACCCGGCCGTTCTGATAGCCAGGTGCTGTTGCGTTGAAGCACAATCCCACCACAAAGGCTCCCAGCCGCAATCACGCTGGTGAAGAGCCCAAGGGCCTGGGGCGAGGAATCCAGCACACCAGCCGCAATCACCGGAGCCAACCCTGGGTGGAAAAACCCCACGAGGCAAGCCAGGCCCGTGAAGCGGAGCACGTGTCGCAGCACGGGTCCACAATCCCGCCAGGCAGCCTTTAGGGACCCACTCCCGCTCTGGTTGGGGGGCTGCTCCAGACCGCGGTGGGGTTGCACCACCCACAACAGCACGGCGATGGGCCCGAGAAAGGTGGCGGCATCCACGGCCAGAGCCAGGGTGGGTCCCGCCACCGCTAGCAGCCAGCCCCCGATCGGTGGCCCCAGCAGTTTGCCGATGTTGAACACGATCGAGAAGCTCGTGAGGTAGGGCGGCAGGTCCTTTGGACGCTCCACGAGCAGGGCGGTGTATTTGTTGCGGGCGGTCAGTTCATAGGTGCTGGCCACCCCACCCAGAAGGGTGCTCAGCATCAGCACTGCCACCTGCGGCTGCCCGCTGAAGAAGGGCATGGCCAGGGCTGCCAGTGAGGCGCATCCGAGGAGGGCCCATTGCGCCCGGATCAGCACCCATTCACTGCCAACCCTGTCCGTGAGCACCCCTGCCGCTCCGCTCACGAGCAGGCTGGGCAGGGCAAGGGCGGCGAAATGGAGTGCCAATAACAGCGGATTCCCTGTGCCGTCCAGAAGGATCCAACTCTTTGCCGTCAGGCCGGCGAAGGAGCCAACGGTGCTCAATCCAGAGGCGGCAAGGAACACCCCCTTCTGGTGATGGCGGAGCCAGCCCAGGGCCGATCTTGGAGGAGGGAGCAGGGTCAACCCTTGCTCCGCGACACCCCTCGGGCCTCCGCTAAAAGTGCCTCTGCTCCGCTGAGTTCCCCCTCCAGGTCATAGGGATGGGCGGCCGTGATCCGCACTGGCACCAGTTGTCCCGGTGCAGCAACCAATCCTCCTGGCCCACTGCGCACCTGTACCTCCCCATCCACCTCGGGGGCAAACCGGGCACAGCGACCGATCATGGCACCGGTGTCGGGGTGACTCTGCTCGATGAGCACGTCCATGAGCTGCCCAACGCAGGCCTGATTACGGGCCGCGGCGATCGGCTGTTGGAGAGCCATCAGCCGATCCCTGCGGTCCATCGCCACCTCATGGGGCACAGGATCAGGGAGGGCCGCAGCTGGGGTGCCCTCCTCCGGGGAGAAGGTGAACACACCCACGTGATCGAATTGTTGGGAGGCCACAAACGCAAGCAGGTGCTGGAAATGCTCCTCGGTTTCGCTGGGATAGCCCACGATGAACGTGGTGCGAAGCACCGCTCCGGGCAGCTGCTCCCGCACGCGGTTCAGCAAGCCTTCGGTCACATCAGCCTGCCAGGGCCGGTTCATGGCCCGCAGGATCTCAGGGTGGCTGTGCTGGAGGGGAAGATCCAGATAGGGAAGTACGTTGGGCACCTCGCGGAAGGCGGCCAGCACCTCTGGAGTGAGGCCTGTGGGATAGGCGTAATGCACGCGAATCCAGGGAATCGGAAGTTTGCCCAGCTCCCGCAGCAGTTCAGCCAGCTGGGGTTTGCCGAAAAGATCCAGGCCGTAGTTGGTTGTGATCTGGCTGATCAGGATCAGCTCCTTCACGCCCTGCTCTGCAAGGGCCTTGGCTTCGGCCACGATCGAGGAGATGGGCCTGGAGCGCTGATCTCCCCGTAGGCGAGGGATGATGCAGAAGGCACAGCGATAGTCGCAGCCTTCAGCCACCTTGAGGTAGGCCACGGCTTCACTGGTGGTGCGGTAGCGCGGCAGATGATCGTCGGCCACAAAGGTGGGAACGGCACTCACCTGGTTCACCCTCTCCCCGGCTTCCACCCGCTGCAGCACACTCACAATGTGTTGGTAATCGCCGGTGCCCACGATCGCCCGGGCCTCGGGAAGGGCTTCCAGAAGGTCCTCCTGGAAATGCTGGGCGAGGCATCCAGCAATGATCAGCTGCTTTCCCTGCTCTGCGAGCTCCACGAGGGTGCGCACCGATTCCTTCCTGGCGTCTTCAATGAAGCTGCAGGTGTTCACCACTACCACGGCTGCGTCGCGCTCATCGGCACTCACTCCATAGCCGGCCTCAGCCAGCAGCCCGAGCATGTGCTCGGTGTCCACCCGATTCTTTTCACAGCCAAGGTGTGCGAAAGCGACAGTGGGGGTGCTCCTGGCGGGGCCGGAGGGCATGACGGCGGTGAAGGCTGCTTTCCCCACCCTATGGAACGGTGGGGTCGCTGCCAGAATTAGCAGATCACGCCCGTTTCCCTCTGTGACGTCGACCCGACTTGCCAGCCGCCTGAGCAGCAGCCGACGCCGTGGCGACCCTGGACACCGCTGGGCCAGGGTGGCGATGGCCGTGCTGGCCACCATCGGGCTTCTGGATACGGGCTCCATCACGCTCCATCGCTGGGGTGTGCTGGGTCCGCTGGTCTGTCCAGGAGGAAGTGATGGCTGCGACAAGGTCCTGAGCAGCGCCTGGGGCTCTCTCTTCGGTCAACCGCTCTCCCTCTATGGAGCTCTGGCCTACCTGGCGGTGCTCCTGCTGTCCCTGCTCCCCCTTCTCCTCCAGGGAGAAGCCCGGGCCAGGCTGCATCAGGGCAGCTGGTGGGCTCTCTTCCTGATCAGCACAGCCATGGCCATCTTCAGCTTGGTGCTGATGGCCGTGATGGTGTTCAAGATCAAGGCATTCTGTGCGTTCTGCCTTCTCTCGGCGGGCCTGTCCCTTGCTCTGATGGTGCTCTCCATCCTGGGTGGCGACTGGCAGGAGCGGGGCCAACTGATCTTCCGAGGGGTGCTTGCGAGCCTGGCGGTGCTCGTTTTCGGCATGGGTTGGGCCACAGCCCTTGATCGGCCGGACAGTCCCATCAGCAAGGGCATGGCTCCTCCGATCACCGTCCCCAGCTCTACGGCCGCCATCGCCCTGGCCAAGCACCTCACGGCCAAGGGAGTGGTGATGTACACCGCCTACTGGTGTCCCCATTGCCGGGAGCAGAAGGAGCTCTTTGGTAAAGAAGCCACCGCAGAGCTGAAAGTGGTGGAGTGTGCTCCGGATGGCTACAAGAATCAGGCGGCGCTCTGCGAGAGCAAGCAGATCAAGGGATTTCCCAGCTGGGAGGTCAATGGAACCATCGAATCCGGTGTCAAACCCCTGGCCAAGTTGGCCGCCATGAGCAATTACAGCGGGCCCACAGGCTTCTGAGCGCACTCAGGTGGCTTCCATCCCGGATTCAGCCTTCTGTGGCCACCGCATCCGTGTGAATGGCTCTTCCGCGCTCCTGCCGGCTGTGCCGTTGCCAGAATGGCTGCCGTGCAGGGGCATCCGTGCGGTAATGCCCCCCTCGGCTCTCCACCCTGAACAGGGCTGACTCCATGAGAAGTTCCGCCAACACCAGGCGTTGCCGGAATTCATGCAACAGCAGAAATCTGGAGACATGGGCTCCATCCATCTGAAAACAAACTTCTGGAGGCTGCTCCTGCACATTTCGCCAGATTGCTTGTTCCTCGAGGGACTGCCGCTGACGGCGCACCTCAGGCAGGGCCTCCCGCAGCTTGCCTGACGATCGTTCCACCCCCGCCACGCTCCAGCACAACTGCCGCAGCTGGTCCATCTGCTGGAGCAGAACGTCCTCCGCAGGCACTGTGCTTGTTGGCGTGGGCAGCCCTCGCGACACAGGCCGGAGGCGATCTTCGGCAACGGTCTGAACCTGGAGAGAAGCAAGCTGACGGGCAAACACAAGGCACTCCATCAAGGAATTGCTCGCGAGGCGATTGGCCCCATGCACGCCGCTACAGGCCACTTCGCCAACGGCATAGAGACCTGGAAGGGTTGTGGCAGCTTTGAGATCCGTGCGTACGCCGCCCATCCAGTAGTGCGCAGCAGGAGCCACAGGGATGGGAGTGCTTTCCGGATGCAGTCCCAGTTCCTGACAGCGTCCAAGAATTGTGGGGAATTGTTTTTGCAGGCGTTCGGCTCCCACGGGACGCAGATCCAGCCACAGATGGTCGACTCCCTGCTCTTGCATGCACCTGGCCAGGGCCCGGCTGACCTGATCCCTGGGGGCCAGATCCCCTCCGATCAGATGGGCAACGGGACTCCTTCCCTGGGAATCCACCAACCGAGCCCCCTCTCCTCTGACGGCCTCGCTGATCAGAAAATGGGGGGCTCCCGGCAGCATCAGGGCCGTGGGATGAAATTGCACGAATTCCAGATCCCGGATCTGGGCTCCAGCTGCCCAGGCCATCACCACCCCATCTCCTGAGGCCTGACTTGGGTTTGTGGTGTGAGAGAAGAGATGACCACCGCCACCGCTGGCCAGAACCACTGCCCCTGCCCGCAGCCAGTGCAGCTGGTCCTTCTCCAGCACCTGCAGGCCCACACAGCGTCCTCCCTCCACCCAGAGCTGAAGGGCCGGCACTCCTGCATGGCGCTCCAGCAACTGCCGTTTACCTACCTCCTTTTCCAGGGCATCGATCAGGGCGCCTCCGGTACGGTCCTGGGCATGGAGCACCCTTCGATGGCTGTGGGCTGCTTCAAGCGTGGTGCTCAGCCGGCCATTCTCCAGATCAAAGGCCATGCCCATGGCCAGAAGCCGCTCGACACAAGCCGGTGCCTTGCGCACCAGAAGGTCCACCGCAGGCTGGTCGCACAGTCCTGCTCCGGCCTTGAGCGTGTCGGCGATATGGCTTTCAAAGCTGTCTTCAGACTGTGTGACGGCGGCGATTCCTCCTTGGGCCCAGCGGCTTGCCAAGCGTGGGCTCAATTGCTTGCTTAGAAGCAGGACGCGCAGATGCTGGGGAAGTTCCAGGCAGGTCATCAGCCCCGCCGCTCCGCTGCCCACCACCACCACATCCCACTGAGCAGCCGACAACGGGGCCATAGGTTTCCAATTCCGGCAATGAGCCTATGGGAACGAAAAGCGACTACTGATCATGCTGACGGCTTCTGCTCGCTCTCCACGGAGGGCTCCACATCCACCGCTTCCACGTTGATCGTCATTTGGGAAGGGTCGATCATCCCTGGATCCTCGGCGCGCCATCCCTGTTGCCTGGGCTCAAGGGGGGTGCCACAGGCGGGGCAGAGTTCGCTCCCAAAACTGGTGGTGCCACAGGTTGCGCAGGTTTTCAGGCGACGGCGGATCACCTGCCACCCCAGAAAGCCCGCTCCTGCTGCCAGGAGAGGAAGAAGGATGAGTAGCAGAGTGATGCCACCGAGCAGATCGAGCAGAAGGCGTCCCGCTGCTCCTGGCATCAGGAGCAGGATGGCGGCCAGGCCAATCCAGATCCAGGGGAAGGAGGATCGTTGCATTCAGCGTTGAAAGCGGGGGTCTCTTTCCATCCATCGCTCACAGGCGGCCAGCACTTCAATGCCTGCCCAACCGAGAAGGAGGCTGACCACCATCCACAGAACCAGTCCCCCGACCAGCAGAACAAGGGGAACAAGGGTGAGCATCATCAAGCTCACCAGAATCGTTGCACCAATGGCCGCAGAAACAAGCAGAAGGCTTGCTGGAAGTGGTCGGATCCTTAGGGCCCAGGAGGGGATGATGTTGTCCAAAGAACTGTAGGAAGCGCGTTCTCTCATCCTGCCTCCCCATCGAGGACTTTTCAGACTGAGGCGGGTGTGGATGGCCCTCCCCTGGGCCAGCGGGCAATTGTGACGCTCAGACACTGGCCGAAGTAGAGGATCACACCAAGGAGCCATAACCAGAGGGTGAGCACGAGAACCCCACCCACAACGCCATAGGCCTGAAAGCGCAATCCCATGGCAAAAAGAAGGCGACCCAGAAGGATGGTGAGAAGGGTTGAGATCGTGCTGATCAATAGAGCTCCAGGAATCAGGGGCTGCAAGGGCACTCGTTTAGAAGGAAGCAACCACAGGAGCACAAGTACGGAGATGAAGGCCAGCACGATTGAGAGGAGCAAATCTGCACCGAATGTCAGCTTTCCAAGCCAGCTAAAACGATCGGGGAGGGATTCTGAGAGCCAATCACGCATGGCGGTGGAGCCTAGAACCCGGATGTTGCCAATCACCTGGTCAAGGATCAAAAGCGGGCCAACAAGAAGCAAAATCAGCAGAGATTTCAAGCGAAGCCACAGAAAACGCTGAACGATATTTATCCAAGATAGAGTCTCCAGCCCATAAGGCCGATTCCACCAGAGGCGATCAGCTCCTCTTTGCAATGTGAGATAAATATTATTGGCGTTCACGAGTAATAGGATGACTCCAGCAATTCCTGCTCCAAAACCCTGCCTGAGAAAGCGTGATAGTGCATCGCTAAACAGGGGTATGGATTCGCTGGGAATTAGTTGGGCTAGAAGAATTCTCACTTGTGCCAGCAATGCTTCATCCTGTCCAATAAAACGAGAGGCTAGGGCCAGTGCAATCAGTAGGGCTGGAAAGAAGGATTGCAGAGTATGGAAAGCAAACGCTGCGCTCAGGTCAACACAATCACAGCGCATCCATAGCCTGTAGGCGCGCCAGGCAATGCGTATCTGCTTTCGCAGTCCAGATCCCTGCATTGCAAAATTGGAACGGTTTGCTTCATCGTAGACAACAATCGCGAAAAGCGAAAAAGCCACCGAATGGTGGCTAAAAAGAAAAGAGGAGAAAGATTTATCCTGGCATCGTGCTATTTTCGCGAGGCGCTACCACCTAACTATCGTCGCCGCTGCTGCGTTTCACAACCGAGTTCGAGATGG
>JBEIRX010000115.1:0-1573 GCA_040375715.1 Aphanothece sp. | reverse complement strand
TGGGTAAAGGATCCGAAACAGATCCCCGAAGATGGCCGTTAATCTGGCCCGGATTCACCCGGATAGTGAGGGTCGGATTCAGCGGTGCGAAAGCCCGGAAATCCGACCTTGCCCCTTCCCCCCCCGAAAGGGACAGAGAAGGTTCAACTGTGATCTCGCAACTTGGTGGTGCAGACGGTGATGCACTCCTGATCATCGAGGGAGCAGGTGGTGATGCATTCGAAATAGGCCTCAACCGCATCGACAACATCATCAATCTCTGATTCGCCGATCCCGGAAAGGGCCTCGAAGCCAGCCTGGGACTGGGGGAAGAAGCTGTTCATGGCGGGAAATGTCTGGGTTCCGACACCCTAAACCGATTGACAGAGGCCACCATGCGGGGTGCCCGAAATTGAGCAGCTCTACTCATCAGAATGTGTGCAAGCGTTAAGGAGCGAGGAGCGCACCTCAATCCGGCCAGAAGTGCATTCCCGTGCGTGGCCTCTGCTGCGGCGGCTTGGGGGCTCCATAATTTGCCCAGCTTGTGACCCAGCGATGCAACCCTCCCCCCTCCCCCGCACCCTGCACCGCCCGCGCTCCAGAACGGCGCAAGGGCTGAGACCGCGCCTAAGCGGTCCGTACCATGCCCGCCCCCTGCACCCTGCCCGTCCCACGGCCAACCGCCGTAAGCGGTTTCTGGTGGAAGGTCTGGTGGCGGGTCTGGCCACTGCCCTGATGACCGGGGTTGCCCTGGCATCACCGGCCCTCTTGCGGCAGGACCCGCTCACCAGCCTTCGCGACCTGGCGGGTGTCGTGGTGCCAGCTCTGGGCCAGCCCAGCTCGCCCGGGCTCTACGAATGCCCCTGAAGCCGGCCAAGTCCGTTGATCGTCTTCTGAAGTTCCCTGGCCTCAGGCCTGCTGGCGATCACCCTCGCTAGCACTGTCGGTTCGGCCCTGGACGAGCCGTAACCCAAGCCAGCCGCCCTTGAGGCGGGCATCCCACAGCTCGAGAACTCCTGGGCTCAGCTCGACCAAGACTTTCGGCTGCTGGATCAGCAGTTACCCCCCCACGCCGCCCGGACCTCAGCCCCCCGGCCCTGTCCCTCCATATCGCCGCCAGGCTCGGCCAGGGAAGCGTTCAGTCGATCAGCCTCCATCAGGCCCCCTTGTGAGTCAACGGTCGGGATGGATAGGCGTCATCTTTCCTGGCTGAGGGGGAGGGAAGCTTGACAAGCGCAGAGCTCTCGCGTTTATCTCGATTTCGACCTCTGCCAGGCATTGGCGCAAGTGCACGAAGGTCTCTGCCACAACGGTCTTGCTCTGCAAGGTCATCCGGGTTAATTGCGACTACAACCAGCATTCCCAGAGACGGACAACGCTTGCCTTGCCCCCCGTGATCAGAGCAGCCCAGTCGCGGGCAGCGCAATCCCTTCACTCCTCACACCAGAGTGATGGCCGCATGAGATGAAGCCGTCTCCTTACAGCTGACCCTGCTGCTGGTGTTGGTCGGTGACTGCTGCGCTCATCGGCCGAGCGCCGGTTGGCTCCCATGAGGGGAGTTCTACGGCTGCCTGTTCCCAATCGTGGCCGCCAC
>JBEIRX010000006.1:0-63903 GCA_040375715.1 Aphanothece sp. | reverse complement strand
GAGGCGGGCTGCGAGATCGTGCGCGTCACCGTGCCCTCCCTGGCGCACGCCAAGGCCATGGGCGAGATTCGCCAGCGCCTGCAAGACAGCTACAGGCCGGTGCCGCTGGTGGCGGACGTGCACCACAACGGCATGAAGATCGCCCTGGAGGTGGCCCAGCACGTAGACAAGGTGCGCATCAATCCGGGCCTCTATGTGTTCGACAAGCCCGACCCCAGCCGCTCGGAGTTCAGCCCCGAGGAAGTGGCCGCCATCGGTGAGCGCATCCAGGCCACCTTCGAGCCCCTGGTGAGCCTGCTCAAGGCGCAGGACAAGGCCCTGCGCATCGGCGTCAACCACGGCTCGCTGGCCGAACGCATGCTCTTCACCTACGGCGACACGCCCCAGGGGATGGTGGAGAGCGCCCTGGAATTCATCCGCATCTGCGACCGGCTCCAGTTCCACAACATCGTCGTGTCGATGAAGGCCTCCCGGGCCCCCGTGATGATGGCCGCCTACCGCCTGATGGCCGCCCGCATGGATGCCGAAGGCTTTCCCTACCCCCTCCATCTGGGGGTAACGGAAGCCGGCGATGGCGACTACGGCCGGATCAAGAGCACCGCCGGCATCGCCCCCCTGCTGGCCGAGGGCATCGGCGACACGATCCGGGTGTCGCTCACCGAGGCGCCGGAGAAGGAGATCCCGGTGTGCTACTCGATCCTCCAGGCCCTGGGGCTGCGCAAGACCATGGTGGAATACGTGGCCTGCCCCAGCTGCGGCCGCACCCTCTTCAACCTGGAGCAGGTGCTCCACAAGGTGCGCAGCGCCACGGCCCACCTCACGGGGCTCGACATCGCCGTGATGGGCTGCATCGTGAATGGCCCCGGCGAGATGGCCGATGCCGACTACGGCTATGTGGGCAAGACTCCCGGCACCATCTCCCTCTATCGGGGAAGGGAGGAAATCCGCCGGGTGCCTGAAAACGAAGGGGTGGAGGCCCTCATCGCCCTGATCCAGGAGGACGGCCGCTGGGTTGACCCCTGAAATCTGTTCGTAAAGCACTGTTCGGCGCTACGTTGAAGAGACGATCTGTTTCATTGAGGGACAAGCCAGATGCTGAGCAGTCGCACCACCTTCGTGGTGCTTGTTGGACTCGGTGCCTGCGCCACCACCGCCGTGCTGGCCAGGGAAATGGTGATGGCTCCCACGGCCACGCCCACCATCGCCGACAGCCCGAAGGAGGTGATGGATCAGGCATGGCAGATCGTTTTCCGGGACTATCTCGACACCACCGGCAAATACACCCCAGATCGCTGGCGCACCCTCCGCCGGGATCTGCTCTCCCGGAGCTACGGCAATCCAAAAGAGGCCTACGAGGCCATCAGGGGGATGCTGGGCACCCTGGATGATCCCTACACGCGTTTCCTCGACCCGCGTGAATTCAAGGAGATGCAGATTGACACCTCCGGAGAACTCTCCGGGGTGGGCATCCAGCTGAGCCTCGACAAGCAGACCAAGGAACTGGTGGTGGTCGCACCGATCGACGGCTCCCCCGCCTCCAGGGCGGGGGTTCAGCCGAAGGACGTGATCGTGACGATCGACGGCAAGAGCACCAAAGGAATGAGCACCGAAGAAGCGGTCAAGCTCATTCGCGGCAAGGCCGGCACCACCGTAAAGCTCACCCTACGTCGCAAGGGCTCCCTCATCGATGTGCCATTGATGCGTGAACTGATTGAGCTCCATGCCGTGGAACATCAGGTCAACACCACCCCTGATGGCGTGAAGGTTGGCTATATCCAACTCAAGCAATTCAATGCCAATGCGTCGAAGGATATGCGGGCGGCCCTGAAGGATCTGGAGGGCCAGGGTGTGCAGGGATATGTGCTGGATCTGCGCAGCAATCCGGGCGGCCTTCTCGTTGCAAGCATCGAGATTGCCCGCCAATGGCTGAACGAGGGTGTGATTGTCTCCACCAAGACTCGCGACGGCATCCAGGACATCAAAAAAGCCACTGGACGTGCCCTCACCACCAAACCTCTCGTTGTACTGGTGAACGAAGGCTCAGCCAGCGCCAGCGAAATCCTCTCAGGGGCTCTGCAAGACAACAAACGCGCAGTGCTGGTTGGCCAGAAAACCTTCGGCAAGGGGCTGGTGCAATCCGTTAGAGGCCTCTCCGATGGCTCTGGCATGACGGTGACAATCGCCAAATACCTCACTCCCAGCAATCGGGATATTCACAAGCACGGCATCGATCCTGATATCAGTGTAAAGCTCACAGACAAGGAACTCAAGACACTGAAACTTGAAGATCTTGGTACACGTCGAGATGGGCAATATCGAGCCGCTGAAAGCACCCTGATGAAGCAATTGAAAAACGTTTCAACCGTGAATAAAGCCTATGTGCCTGGCAGCGCAAACTTGCCATCAGCGCTGACAAATCAATAGGTCTTGATGACAGAGAGCAACAAACAAAACAATTCACCCTCTGAATATTCGTTTTGGCAACACAAACCATGGTGGTGCCAGCCATGGACGATCTTGCTCACTGGCAGCTCTTTGATTGGATTACTGATTCTGGCGCACCAGCACTACAACGCCCCATGGTGGTTGGTCTCCCCTCCCTTGATCGGCATTTTGGCCTGGTGGTTTCTATTTTTGGTCATCGTTCCAAACAGCAGCGTTAAGGAATAAAGATCTGGAATAAGGAATAGGGTCTGATGCATTTGTGCAGCATCACGCCAACTTTCAGCTCCGTCTCACGCCGCTAGACAGTCTGAAGACGCCTGGAAGGGATGGTGATCAAGACACCAGCAGAAACCGACATCGAGTTGGCTGTGGGCGGCGAACATCTCTGGGCCACCGTCTGCTGGCCTCAAGAGGCCAAGGGGGTGGTGATATTTGCCCATGGCAGTGGGAGCAGCCGCTTCAGCCCAAGAAACCGCCGAGTGGCGGCGGGTCTGCGGTCGGCAGGCCTGGCGACCGTGTTGCTGGATCTGCTCACCGCCCGGGAGGGGGAGAGGGATCAACACACGCAGCAATGGCGATTGGATCTTCCCCTGTTAGCAGAACGGCTCATCGGAGCCTTGGATTGGCTCCTGCGTGAGGAACCTGGCGCATCCGTGGGCCTGTTCGGAGCCAGCACAGGGGCCGCCGCAGCACTGATGGCGGCAGCCAGGCGACCTCTGGTGGTACGAGCGGTTGTGAGCCGCGGGGGCAGGCCGGATCTGGTGCTGCAGATGCTTCCCCAGGTGCGCTGTCCGACCCTCCTGATTGTTGGGGAAGCCGATCCGGACGTGCTGATCCTCAACCAGAGGGCCCTGGCCGCCATGACAGCCCCCCGCGATCTGGCAGTGGTGGCAGGAGCCAGCCACCTCTTTGAAGAACCTGGAGCTCTTGAAGAGGTCACCACCCTGGCGAAAGAGTGGTTCCGTCATCACCTCCTACCAGCATGACCCTTCAACCTCCTCTGTGGGCCAACCGGAAGGCCGCGGGAGCTGAGTTGGCCCAACGCTTCCTGCGCAAGCCAGCCCCCGAGGGCGACACCCTTCTGCTCGCCCTGCCCAGGGGGGGGGTGGCAGTGGGCGCGGAAATGGCCCGCAGGCTGAAATGGCCCCTGGCCACCTGGTCTGTGCGAAAGGTGGCCGATCCAGCCTGGCCTGAACTGGCGATCGGGGCTGTTGCTGCCGGGGGGGTGGTGGTCTGGAGAGATGGGGGGGATGAGGGGGCCCAGGCGAGGGAGAGGCTGGCGAGAGCGCAGGGATGGCTGCAGATGGAAGAACGGGAACTGGCGAGACGCCAGGCCCGCTTCGGAGATCCAGCTCCAGCACAGCTTCGCGGTCGCAATCTGGTGGTGGTGGATGACGGCATTGCCACTGGGATGACCGTAAGGGCGGCCCTGCTTTCCGTGCGGCGCTGTGAGCCGAGCGCTCTGATCCTCAGCGTGCCGGTGGTGGATCGTCTGGTGGTGGCTGATCTAGCCCCCCTGGTGGATGATCTCGAAGCCCTCGCGATCGTAGACGACCTGCGGGCCGTAGGCCTGTGGTATCAGGATTTCCATCAACTGCAAGATGCTGAGGTGATTGATCTCCTGAGAGAGAACCAAGCGTTTATCCAGTGAGCTTGGGCAATGAGCACTCTCGCAGCCAGAGGTGGTCTTATACACCCAGAGTAGAAGGCCATGATTGTTCCACACATGGCACATAGGCGGTGAGTAGGTTATCTTGAAAGCAGTTTTCGCACCGAACAGCCAATGCCTCTCACAGGTCTGGATCTGCTTGCACAGCTCAAGGAACTTGGCGATGCCTCCAAGTCTGATCTGGTTCGTAGCTGTGGCTACCTCAGCAAGAAGAAGGATGGTGCTGAACGGTTAAACTTCACAGCGTTCTATGAAGCACTGCTGGAAGCCAAGGGTGTGAGTCTGGGCGACAATCCCGCAGGCAAAGGCAAAGCTGGCCGCAAACTCAGCTACGTGGCCACCGTTCAGGGGAACGGCAACCTGCTGATCGGCAAGGCCTACACCGGCCTGTTGGATCTCAAACCCGGGGATGAGTTTGAAATCAAACTGGGCCGCAAGCAGATCCGGCTGGTTCCTGCGGGCTCCAGCGATGAAGAGGAGTGATCAACTCTCCGCGGATTGACCCTTAAAGACCGTTGTGCTGAAGATCTCCCGATAACTGGTCTCTGCCATGCAATCCACCTGAAATTCAGTCCAGGTGGAGAGATCTTCCTGGACTCCCAGGAGCAGAGGCCATTCAATCCGCTGTCTTCTGTAGGTCAGTCCGACGCAGGTGAGTGCCAGGTCATCGGCCATCAATGACCAAAGCACGTGGACATCCCCATGTTCATAGGGCATTGGTTCTTGCTGCGGCTGCCTGTCGGGGAGAAATCCAGGTGATGTTTCGATCGTTCTGCGGTTCTCCCAGGCGAGATAACGGCCGTTGTCCGTCGGGTAAAACCAACAGGTTTCATTGGCGGCATCCAGCAGGGGATAACGGTCGAGACACTGGATTGATGTCAGTTGCAAAGGCAATCCTCTTGGAGAGGGTTCTGCTGAGCGCGTGCCACCCACCTGATAAACGCCAAGCCAGAGGCTGCGCGGATCGATCACGGGCACAAGCGCATCACAGATCATCTGAGCGGGACGATCCACAGGGAACGGTTGCTCGCCTGATGGCTTCGCGGCCCCCAACTCCACCAGGTCAGGTAGCGACTCGGGTGAAGCTTCAGGGATGCGAAACAGACGCAGCTGGGTCCCGCTGCGAAGACCCTGTCGCTGGGCATCAAGCAGATCCCGCCATTCACAATCCCCGGAAGGCAGCGAACTCTCCCTGGACAGAACGAAGGTGAGCGCGTGGAGCATGGTTGGAATTCACCGTCTAAGGGGTGGGGACTGAATCAGATCCGTCAGCCAGGACCGGGTTCGGCTCACATCCTTGCCATAGCGGGGTTCCACCTCGGCAAGGCCTCTGTAAATTGCCAGGGCTTCCTCACCGGTCGAGCGGGCTTCCTGAGGCTGCATGAGTTGGTGCTGAACGATCGCCAGGGTTTCAAGGGCATGGGCCAGGTCGTCGCGATAGCCCCCGGGCTCGACGACCAAGGTCTCCGCAGGTCCTGAACGGGAGAGCAGTCGCAGGAGCGCGATGGATTCCTGCAGGGGAGCTCTGGCGGTGTCTGCCTCGCCAACCTGGGCATAGGCCTGACCAAGCCGGCTCAGGGATTTGGCCCAATCACCGATCAACTGGGGCTGAGCCCTCGCCACTTGACGCAAAAGCTCCTCTGCCTCCTGGGCAGGGCGCAGAGCCAGGGAAAACTTCCCAAGCAGATCGGCCACCTGAGAGAGATTCACCAAGGATCCCGCCAGTCCGTACTGAAGGCCCGGATCCTTCGGTGAGCGCTGCAGCAGCCGGCGTCCCAAGGAGACCGCAACCTCCAGATCCCTGAAGGCCTCCTGAGGACGGTTGAGGGCAACGAGCAGGCTGGCCCGGAGATTGAGCACATCCATCCCTTCCGCCTCCAGGGTCGAGGCTTCCGCTGTCTTGCTCTGATGCAGTCGCACTAGCTCATCCGCTAGGGGCAGGGCCTCCTGAGGACGGTTGGCCTCGAAATACAGCAGCACCAGATTGCGCAGGGGACGTTCCAGTGCAGCCGAATCGGCTCTGCCACCAGCCGATTCCTCGCGGTAGATCGCCAAGGATTCCTGCGTGGGCTGGATGGCTTCGCTTTTTCTGCCGAGCCTGATCAGTACCACTCCGAGGTTGTGCAGGGAAGCTGCCAGGTTGAGACGTTGGCTGGGGTCCTGAGCGGCAAGCTGTCGATGGAGCTGAACGGAATGCTGCTGCAGCCGCAGAGCCTCTTCATACCGACCGACGCTGTAAAGAGCACCGGCCTGCTGCTCGGCCTGGAGAGCTGAATCGTTCAGGGGGGGATCGGACCTTCCGGCCGCTGTGCCCTGCATCGGCCCGACCTGCAAAGACTCCTGCCGGACCAGAGCCAGAGACGAGGCGGGCAACAACTGAACGACTCCGCTGAGAGCCAGAACCGCCGTAATGACAAAACCTTGAAGCCCGAAAGGGTGTAGCCCGTTTGGGTGCCTTCTTGACATGGCAGAGAGCGGAGATGGCTGCAGGCAGAGAGCCTGGGGCCCTGTTCCTCTTTAGCCTGGCCAGGGATCCCTGACACAAGGCTGGCGACTCTGGAAAGAATCGGTGATGAACAGCTGAAGCCCCGGCGGATGGCATGAGCAACACTGGCCTCGGAGAGCTTCCAGGCTTATTTGTAGTGATCGCCACCAAATGATGTAAACCAAGATTGCGCATTTCATGGATGCATGTCCGAGTTCCCGGGAAGGAATACAAGAGGTTTAGGGTTGACGATCTGCCGCGATTCCCTTCTGTGATGGCTTCTCCCTCGTCTCAGCCCGCCACGGCAGCCTGCTGGCAGCAGCAGATTGATGCGATCGAACTGTTGTTAGAGGATCTTGGCTGCGTGGATCCAAATCTTCAGCATCGTGCCTCCTTTCAGAGCTGCTGGCAGGAGCTGTCGCAGCTGAGGCAAGAGCTCGTGACCCTTCTCCTGTCCCGTCGACGCCTCGCCCGAGAAGCCAACTCAGCCTCCCGAGGGTCCGGCAGCCATGGCGACTGTTAAGGGGTAGCTGCCAAACGTTGCCGCACCAGATGAATTCCCTCGTCAATCAGCTGGCGCGCTTCATCAAGACTGCCGGCTTGCCCCATGGGAAGGCCGCTGCTGTGGCAGATAGCAAATCGCGGGGAGGATCCGGCAGAGTCCTTCCCCCAGCGAACGATACAACCCCGATGATTCCACTCTCCCTGAGCAACAACTCCTGGACGTGACATGGACTGAGCAAGAACCGCCGACATCCATCACTCAAGCGAGACGCTGCGGAGTGGCCAGCTGTCGTTACACAGTGCAGTGATCGCTCAGAAGCTGAGTAGACAGAAATCAGCTTCCTTCAAGCCATGCCCTATCAACACCTGCTGGTGCCCAGTGACGGAACCCAGCTGTCCAACCAGGCTCTGGAGCAGGGGATCTTCCTGGCCAAAGCCCTGGGGGCAAAGCTCACCCTGTTGCACGTGCAACCCCCCCTGCCCATCCCCCTGATCGGGATGGGAGACATGCTGGATCCCGCGACTGTGGAGAGTCTCAGCGCCACGGCCGCCAGAGAAACGGAGCGGATCGTGAGGGAGGCCAAGGTCGCTGGCGAAGCCGCTGGGCTGCAGATCCGGACGGAGGTGGTGAAGCAGGATCTTCCCTATCGAGCCATCGTGGAGGCGGCCAGACGCCATGGCTGTGACCTCATCGTGATGGCGTCCCACGGCAGGAAGGGGCTGTCGGGGCTTCTTCTCGGCAGCGAGACCCAGCGCGTGCTCCTCCATGCGCCGATTCCCGTCCTGGTGGTGCGATAGATGGTCGGTCCTCCTCCAATGGCGCGGCTCGCGGGCTGGGCGAGAATGGAGAGTGAACTCCGTTCCGGCATGGACTTCGATGGGTCGTGAGCTTGATCCGTTCCAGATTCCACGGGCCGGCATGGAAGCCGCTCCCCTGGCAGGCTTGGCAGGGCTGGGACTGACGTCCTCCCAGCCCGGATTGCCCAGTCGCCAACTGGTGACACAGGCGACCCTCGCCAGTGTGCTCGTTTTTGCGGCCTACCAGGCTCTGCTCACCGGCCTGCGCAGTGAAGGACTGGTTCGCCGTGGAGACATCAGCCGTGCGGCCCAGGCTCAGCTGATTCTTGGCACGGTCTGGGAGGCCATGAAGGAAGGCACCGCAGTGGGTCTGGCGCTGAGTGTGGTGCTGCTGGTCTGTCCCTGGCTGTCCCTCCCCCTCACGCTGATGGGAGCCGTGGGCCTGGGCAAGGCCTCACTGGATCTGTTTCATGCGTTCTGGGATGGCCTTAGTGAAGGGCAGAAGCGCCAGCTTCATGCCGCGGCCTATGACGCCGGAGTCAACCTGAACCGATTGCTGGGTGGCTCGGCAGACGATTCATTGGACCTGCCTGAGTGAGCCCCCATCGGGGTTTTGGGCATGACCACGCTCCAGAGTCCACGCCTGCCTGAGGTCAGCGTCCAGGATGCCGTAGCCCAATCGCTTCGAAGCCAACACCAATTCACGCCGGCTTCTGCAATGGCGCAGGCTGATGCGGAGGCGTGGATCCGCCTCCGCATCAGCTACAAGTCGTTCCAGTTCGCTCCAGCTCATGGTTGGTTCTGGACGCTATCCAGCTTGACAAGGACGGCCCAGACAAACAGCCCCCGCAGCGCAGCGTCAGGAAATGAGTACCTCCCAAGCGCAGGTCCCCCGGTCACATCCCGTCATATCCATGCTGATCTCCGTCATGACTCAGTCATGCGGCGGCGTTGAACTGAAGGCATCCCCGCATCCACGGTGATGACCCTTCGTTCCACCATGTCCTCAAGCTCCGGCCTTCTGCTGGTTTGCACAGGAGGACTTCTTGGCCTGGCTGCCCTGCTTATCCCGAATGCTGCCCAGGCTCAACATTGGGGCAGACCCACCTATGCCCCCTCCTATGCCCCACCTCCAGTGCTGAGCCCAACTCCCTATCCAGGCCACTTGCCCCAGGTCCCCTTCGGAAGCTATGGCAACCGAGGGTCCCTGCCAGGGGCTAGTACGGACACGGTCTATGACAACGACCCTGCCGCATGGGCCCTGAGCGAAGCCCAGATGAATCAGCGCTGCAACATCGGACGGCTGGTGGGTGGCCTGATCGGCGGTGGGATGGGCTATGCCACCTCCCGGCAGGATGGCCGCACCTGGGCCGTCCCCCTTGGAACCCTCCTCGGCTCCCAGATGGGCTGCAACGTGGGCACCGGACGAGGCCCGGTGCCCTGGTGATGGCAAGCTGTTGGGGAGACCGGAACCCGGCCTCCTCAGGGCAGCCATGTTGTTCCACATCCGTCATCGGATCGTTTACACCTACGAGCCTGCGGTGTTCCTCGAACCGACGACGGTGCGACTCACCCCACGGCAGGATGGAAGCCAGCGGCTCCTGGACCACAGGCTGACCATCCTGCCGACGCCGAGCGGGTTGACCCCTGTGGTGGAACCGGACGGAACGGATGCGGTGGTTGGCTGGTTTGCAGACACGCACCCCTCCCTCACCGTGGAGATGGAAGCCATCGTGGAGACCCTTCGGGTCAATCCCTTCGACTGGGTCGTGACCGATCCAGGGGTTCAGTCTCTGCCTGCGCACTACGGCGACTGCGAAGCCCAGTCCCTGGCGCCCTGCCTGCGCCCTGCCGGGGGGGATCCCACCGTTGAGGCCTGGGCCAGGGATCAGGCGGAGGCAGCGGGTCAGGACACCGCAGCGTTTCTCCTGGGCCTGGCTGATCAGATCCATCACGGATTTCATCATGTGGGCCGGCCTGACGGCGATCCTCTCTCTCCCTCAGAGACCCTCAGGCTCAGACAAGGGGCCTGCAGAGACACGGCCATGCTGTTTGTGGAGGCCTGTCGAAGCCTTGGTCTGGCCTCCAGGTTCGTGAGTGGTTACTCCATGCATCACCCACCAGAGGTGAGCGAACATGAACTCCATGCCTGGGCAGAGGTGTATCTCCCCGGCGCCGGCTGGAGGGGGTACGACCCCAGCCTTGGCCTGGCCGTGGCCGACGGCCATGTTGTTCTGGCAGCCACCCCGGATCATCAACTGGCGGCTCCCGTGACAGGCCGCTTCCGCGGCACCGGCGCCACCTCCCGCATGAACTATGAGCTGACGGTCCGGGCGGCGGCGTCCCTGCATGCGATTGGGGTGGCCCTGACCACCACCCCTCGGCAGCACCCTGTCTCCTGAGAACCTGCACCCCAGGAGGTCATGGGCTCCCCTTCTCTCCTTTCCACCCTGCTGCTGCTCCTGGCGGGAGTGCTGATCGCCCGGCTGAGCGCTGGGCATCTGGCGCGCTGGGCCGTGCCGGCCATCGTTCTCGAACTGCTGGTGGGAGTAGTGCTTGGCAACAGCATCCTGCCTTTCGCTGCGATCGCCCCCCTCAGCGGGCTGACGGAGCTGGGGGTCCTCACGCTGTTTTTCCAGGTGGGTCTGGAAGTGCGTGGGGATCTCCTGGCCTCGAGGCGAGGCGCGATCCTGCGCACGGTGGCCATCAGCGCCCTCATGCCTCTGGTGGCCTATGGACTGATGCAACGGATCTACGGACTGTCCACTGGCGCCACCCTGCTCACCCTGGCGGCCCTCAGCGCCACGGGCACAGGAGTCACCCTCAGATTGCTGGCCCAGAGGGGAGCCCTCAGCAGTCCTTCGGGGCGACTGCTGGTGGGCGTTTCCGTTTTGGACGACCTGCCAGCCATCGCCCTGCTGACCCTGGCCACCCTCACAGGAGGGCAGGCGGCGGCAACAGGCGAGATGGCCTGGCTTGGACTGCCCCTGGGCCTGGTGGCGGCGGCCGTGAGCTGGTGGGGGGCAGGATTCTGGATCCGCCATCGTTCCGAGCGGCCCAGAAGTCCCCTGGCCCTCCTGATTTTGCTGATCAGCTGCGCCTGGCTTGGCGAGGTGAGCGGCCTGAGCTCCCTGCTCGGGGCGTTGTGGGCGGGGGTTCTCTTCACCCGTCTGAGGAGCACGGAGGGGGGAGAGAGGGTGAATCCCAGGGGAGATGCTGAGATTCAGCGCACATTTGAAGTGCTCACCGAGGTGTTTCTTCCCCTCTATTTCATCAGTGTGGGGATGCGCCTGCCGATCGCTGCCCTTCTGGAGCCAAAGGCCTGGGGGCTGGCTGGAGGCCTGGTGGCACTGGCCTTGCTCAGCAAGGCGGCCTGTGCCCTGGGCATCTGGCAACAAGATGTGGCGTCGGGGATTGACCGAGCTGCGGTCGTATACGGATTGATGCCCCGGGGTCTGCCGGGATTGGTTTTTGCTACCACCGCTCGCCAGGCTGGTGTGATCAATGCCATGGAATTTTCCGCCGTGGTCCTGATGGTCACCTTCACGACGGTGGTGGGTCTTCTGTTGCTGGATCGCCGCCTGAAGCAACTGGCCTGAGCGGATGCCAAGCCAACTGAAATGCAACGTACGGAGAACCGAAGCCCACAGAAAAGCAAGAGCTCTTAACGTTCTGAAACCACAGTTCTTCCCATGTCCCGTTCGCTCTCCCGGCAGTTCAGCACCGAACTCCACTCCAGAGCCATTGACGCCTGCACCGATATCGAGCAACTCAAGCAGGTGGCCAAAACACTCCTCTCCGCCTGGCAATTGCAGGTTGAAATGAGTGAGCACTACGGTGCCGAGCTGCTCGGGCTGAATCGCTCAGAGCGGATCTAGAACACGCCTCACCTCCCCATCCCGATGGCCCTGCAGGAGCGGATCTGGGAGGCCACATCAGCATTGAACTCAATGCTGCCAGGGCCTGTGAAGAGATCTGGCCGTCTGGATCTCAGCTCTCGAGCCTCCCGATCCAGGGTGGCCTGAGCCACCTGCAATCGAGACTGGTGACCCACCTGCCAGCTGGAGCGTTGCTGCTCCTCCCGCCGTTTCCAATCCTCCTGGGCCTGCAGGTAGCGCTGCCAGTCGGCCTCCCGATCCTCGAGCCGGTAGCGGGATTCCCTGTCCTCATTCCACGGTTCCGGCGGGGGAAGGGAGACATAGCCCTCCTGTTTCACCCTGGCCAGCTCCGCTTCGGCCCGTCTGAGTGACACCATCTGAGCCTCCAGTTCCGGACGCTCCCTCAGACAACGCTCCAGTGCATTGCGCTCCCTCTGCAACTGCGCCTGGCGGCGCTCCTGCATGACCTGACTCTTCTCCCCGAGGCGCTGAATGTCCTTTGGCGGTGCCGAGCGGGGCCTGCCGCAGGCACTGATCAGAAGCAGCAGGGCGAGCAGGAGCAGTCGCATCAGGAGCCTCCCCATGGGGTGGGAATGCGGGATGCCATTCTCGGCTGGGCCTGCGTGTGTGGTTGGCATGAACCTCAGCATCCTGGATGTGGATCTGCTTGGTTTCGAACGGGGCGGCGATCACACACGTCGCATGGTGGTGGAGGGAGTCAGAAGAAGTTTGGCAACAGGGTTCGTCACCAGCACCCACGACCTGCCTGTGGATCTCCTGGATCAGGCCTACGGGCTGTTGGCCGAGTTCTTCCACCAGCCGATGGCGATCAAGCAACGCTTCCATCGGCCAGAAGCCCACGGACAGACGGGCTACACCGGGGTACTCGTGGAGACCGCCGAGCAGCAACAGAAGGCGGACTGGAAGGAAATGCTCAACTGGTCAGCCCCCCTGCCGATCGCGCACCCCCTACGTCAGACCTATCCCCTGTTGTATCCGGAAGGTGTTCTGCCCGAGGAGGCTGTTCCGGGAATCACGGAGGTGATGCATCAGTTTCATCAAGCCATGGCCAACCTCCAGAGGCGTTTTCTGAGGGTCGTCGCTCTCGCCCTCGGGGCGGCAGAGGAGTTCTTCGAGGAGATGGTTCAGGATGGGCCGACCCTCACCCGTGCACTCCGCTACCCGCCTATGGCCCAGGCTCCGCCCGGAGGCCACACCTGGGCCGCTCCCCATGCCGACATCAATCTGATCACCGTCTTGCCGAGAGCCACGGGGCCTGGGCTCCAGGTGTTGTTCGAAGGGGACTGGCAGGCGGTTACGCCGCCGGAAGGTCAGGTGATCATCAACGCAGGATTGATGCTGGAACGCATCAGCAATGGCAGGTTTCCCAGCGGCTGGCACCGCGTCCTTTCGGCTGAGGGCCCCCAGAGGGAACGATTCAGTGTGGTGCAGTTCTGCCACCCGAGGCCAAGCACGATCCTTGCCCCCCTGGCCAGCTGTTGCGAAAACCCCACACCCCAGAGGTTTGCCGCCATCTCGGCAGCCGACGCAGTGGAGGATGTGCTCTATCGCATCAAGTTGCTGAACCAAGCAAACGGATGAAACTTGACGGTTCAGAGTACAGCGGCTTGACTGGAGAGATGGAAAATTCACGATCACAAATGCTGTCGATGCGCAAAGATGCAAAGAAGAGCCAGCCCAAGAGAACACAGACTTGGAAAAACTTTTCCAGCATGCCAATCCATGGCTTCATAGCCGCGGTCTCCCTGACCCTGGCTGCAGCAGCCATGACTCCAGAGTCCTTGCGGGCAGCTCCGATCAGCATTGATCTGAACAGAGCGCTGAAGATTGGCTGGTATTCCATGAGGGTTCAAAACCCATTTGGCACCAATTACACTGGGCTGACCAGCATCAAGTCATATAACAAGCAAACTCAGGATTTTGTCTTTGTCAATCAGCAAGGTCAAGAGGTAGTCATCAATGCCACAGATATCAGTTTTATTTATTTTCGTCAACTCCCAGACAGATCAGATGTCAATGTAAATATTGGCGATATTCGCAATATTCAGATCACTCCCTACAAAGAAAGACTGTATGATATTCCCCCTGGAAATCTAGTGATTGAGGACGGATCACTCATTCTAAATCCCCGCTGGCGCATTGCGGAAAAGAAACCCTTTGGAGTCAATACCATCCCTCCCGCGCCTGATGGGGGAACGGCTGAAGAAATCGAACTCCCAAGGCTCCTCCAGCTGAAATATCTGGGCAATCACTATCTTGTTGAAACGGAGCTGGTCAATTTGTTGACACGCACCACACCGGTTCCCTCGGGAGGGACCGTACCCAGCCGACTCCCCATTCTCTTCCCGATACCCGCACCCTCAGCGAACCCTGCTCCTTAGAAGAATTCGTCGAAGTTATCAAAATCGACTGCCTTGAAGTTTCCTTCCTGAACCTGTTGCATCAGGCGTACGAGTTGCACCCAAAGAGCACCTCCTGTCGCCAGAGACAACAGAAATGCAAGCAGCACCGCCGTTCCCGAGGCAAAACCGAAGACCTGCAGGCTGCCACCGATGAAAAGGGTGATCCCCAGGAGAAGCCCGATCCAAGGAAGAACGGTCTGAGGCCGGGCCAGAGGTAGGAGCGGCAGGCGGTCCTGCTTCCAGGCGTCGAGGCGATTCTGCACGAGTCGGCTGAAGGTCAGGCCACAGAGGATGCCGATGGCCAATCCAGCTCCGGCCACAAGATAGGGAGGCTGGCTGATGGCAGCGAATTCCAGCAGGATCTCAGCCGAATCAAGATCACCGTAGGCACCGGTCCTGGCGGCTTCCGCCGCTTCTACGAGATCCATGGGGGCCGGACCCGGCAGGGATGGGGGAGAAACAGGCACAGGCACACCTCAGGACAGGCGAACCTTAGAGCCGCGGAGCCCAGGTTCGCTAACAGGCAAAGGCATCACCGCCACGCAATACCAGGCAGTCAAAGGGAAAAACCACTGGAATCCACATTGAGGACTGATTTAATTGAGACAACAACGCGCATCATGACTGCAAGATGGACAGGTCAGCGGATTATCCAAACATATTCAGGAAACCTGTTAGGGTAACCATAACACTGCCCCAGAATATTTATCTTCATCTCAAGAAGAGAAGTGATGAGGAGGGGCGCTCCCTCTCCAATCTTGCGGCCTTTTTGATTGAAAAATCCCTGGACTGAAGGTGCGGGAAATCATGCCGCCAGTGGATTGAGGCGACTCAAGAGGCTGATGGCAATCTTGCCCACCGAAAAGTGTTGACCAACCAGAGCTAGAAGTGCCTTGAGATCATCCGTATGCAGCCTGTTCTCTGCAACGAGACTCAAAAGGAAACGCTGGCGCAGATTGGTTCCATCGGGTCCAAGCAGAAGTCGCAGCCCATCCCTGGCCACAGGCAGGAGTTCCTGACCTCCGGAAAGATCTGCATCCACAACGCTGAGAAGATTGGATAGGCGCTCCAGCCGCAGCCGCCCATTTTCATCAAAGATCACCTCCATCAACTTCTCACGCATTTCTGCTGTATCACCGGCAAGAAGGCGTCTGGCCACATAGGGGTAAGCCACCTGCAGGATGCGGAAGTCTGGATCCAGCCGTAGGGCCAGTCCTTCCTGACTGACAACAGCGCGGATGATGAGTGCGAATCTGGCTGGCACCCGAAATGGATAGTCGTACATCAATTCGGAAAAACGGTCTGTGATTGACTTGAAGTTGAAACGACCAACATTTTTACCGATGGCGTCACCAAGAACACTTTCCAGAGCAGGAATAATCGGTTCGAGATCAGCCTTGGGATGCAGGAAGCCAAGGGCTTGAAAATCCTTGGCAAGGGCCTTGAAATCACGGTTGATCAAATGAACCACAGCACCGGTGAGAGTGAGTCTGTCTTTCTCACCCAAGGCATCCATCATGCCAAAATCAACGTAAGCCATATGCCCCAGTCCATTCGTTACTCCTGGCAGGGCGAAAAGATTGCCCGGATGGGGATCAGCATGAAAATATCCAAACTCCAAAAGTTGCCTGAGTCCTGAAATCACTCCAGTACGGATCAGGGCTGCCGGATCAAGATGATGGGCCTCAACTTCCCGGCGACTGGACATCTTCACCCCATTGATCCAGGTTGTTGTCAAGACCCGCCGACTGGAGAGAGAGCGTTCAACTTCTGGAATCGTGACTTCAGGGTGGTCCGCAAAGAGAACCGCAAAATACTCAGCGTTGTCTGCTTCTTTACGGTAATCAATCTCATCAAATAAGCTGCGGCCAAATTCATCAATGATGGTTCCCAAGCCAAAACCGAGGTTGAGCGGAAGGAAGGGGGCTGCCATCACACCCAAGGCCCGGATGATGGCCAGATCTCGCCGAAGAATCATCGGTAGATTCGGCCGCTGCACCTTCACAGCCACCCAGCGTCCGTCCTTCAGGCGTGCGCGATAGACCTGGCCAAGACTCGCTGCAGCGATGGGATACCCCGGAAAGTCGTCAAACAATTCATCGATTTCCGCACCCAGTTCGGATCTGATGGTCTGCCGGGCCAGAGCGCAGGGGAACGGGGGAAGATCATCCTGCAGGCGGGTGAGTTCCTCCAGCCAGTCGCGGCGCACCAGATCTGGGCGGGTGGAGAGTGCCTGGCCCACCTTGATGAAGCAGGGCCCCAGGGAGGTGAGGCTGTTGAGAATCCGGCGGGCCAGCCGTTGCTGGGTGGAAGAATCGGCGCTGTTTCCCTGAGCCACGATCTCGATGGCCAGGCGGCCGAGGGTGAAGAGCACCACCACAAGACGGCTCAGGAACACCCAAGGGCGCAGCAGCAACCACCGGAGATGGCGATCGGGCTCATAACGCAGATCCGGGTCCTGGAGAGACGGAGACAACAAACGTTTCGGGCCGGGAAGCACTGCGGAAGAGGTCAGGGATCCACGATCAGCTCTGCAGACTTTAGGAAGCTCTTCCTGCGGCCATGGGCTCCACCGGCAAACCTGTCCAGCCCACCAGCCGCAGACTCCGGCCCACGGGCCCCCTCCTCCCTCTCCTGGAGCACCAGGCCGAGCTGGCTCTCCACCTCCCTGCCCACGGAGCTGGCCGTGCGCTCCCAGCAGGCCTGCGCCGCATCCTGCGCCGTGCCCCTGGCTCCTGGGATCTGCCGGAGCTGCCGGCCTGGGGGGGGCCACTGCTGAACGAAGGTGCCGTGGCCGAGGCACAAGATCGCTGCGCGGAATGGATGGGGGCCCGCAGCTGCCGGTTTGGGGTGAACGGGGCCTCCGGGCTGCTGCAGGCTGCGTTGCTTGCCCTGGCTCCACCAGGCTCACGGGTGCTTCTGCCACGCAATCTGCACCGCAGCCTTCTGCATGGCTGCGTGCTCGGAGGGCTGGAGCCTCTCTTGTATGCCCCGCCCTTTGATCCTGCAACGGGACTGTGGCAACCCCTACCCTGCTTTCTTCTGGCGGACATTCTCCGCACCGCTCAGGAGCAGGGCCCAGTGGCGGCACTGGTGCTCCTCGATCCGACCTACCAGGGGCTCAGGGCAGATCTTGCTCCCCTTGTGGCCATGGCCCACCGGCGGGGGGTGCCCGTGCTCGTGGACCAGGCCCATGGCCGTGGGGAGGCGGTAGCCGCTGGAGCAGACCTGGTGGTGCTCTCGCCCCAGAAGGTGGCAGGGGGACTGGCTCAGGGTGCCGCTCTGTTCATCCAGGGAGATCGGGTGGATGGGGAGGCTCTGAACAGGAGCCTTCTCTGGTTGCAGACCTCCAGCCCCAGCGCCCTGCTCCTCACCTCCACGGCGGCAGCTCTGGAACAGATGCTCTCAGGCCCTGGCAAAGCCCTGCGCCTGCGGGCAGAACAACGGGCACGGCGGCTGGCCCACCTGCTGGAGCAGGAGGGCCTGCCCCTGGTGGCCAACCAGGACCCCCTGCGACTGCTGCTGCACTGTGGGGCCTTTGGAGTGAATGGACTGAAGGCTGATGGCTGGCTCCTGGAGCAGGGGGTGGCGGCTGAACTGCCAGAACCCGCAGTGATCCTTTTCTGCCTCGGGCTGGCTCCCCCGCGGAGGCTGGAACGGCGCCTGCCATCGGTGCTCGTGCAGTTGCGCAAGACCCTGGGGGGAGCTCCACTCCCCCCGGTGCCACCCCCGCCGATGCCTCTGCTGAGCAACTTGGCGATCCCCATCGGCCAGGCATGGCGATCCCCCGGGACCTGGGAGAGGCTGGGCGACGCGGTGGGCAGGATCGCCGCAGACCCCCTTGTGCCCTACCCCCCGGGCATCCCACTCCTGGTGCCAGGGGAACGAATCGATGAGGCTCGTGCAGGCTGGCTGGAACGGCAGCAGCAGCTCTGGGGTGATCAGATCACTGATACGGTGAGAGTCATGGCCGAACAGCCCAGGGCCTGAAGGTGAGACCCTTGCCCGTGATCCAGCCAAGCGCCTTTCACTGGGACTTTGTCACCCCCGGGCTTCCAGATGGGGCCTTTCAGGATGCCCCTGGATTCAGCCCGACCCCCATGGAGCTGCGGGTGATTCTCCTGGCTCATCTGCGTCCTGGACCGGATTCCCTCGTGTGGGATGTGGGTGGAGGCACCGGTGCACTGGCCCTGGAGATCGCGCGGCTGATGCCCTCAGGGCAGGTGCACACCCTGGAGCGGGACCCTGATGCCATCGAGCTGCTGGAACGCAACCGGCTGCGCTTCGGGATCAACAACCTGCACATTCACTCGGGCATGGCTCCGGACGATCTGCAGCTGCTTCCCTCCCATCCCGATCGGGTGCTCCTGGAGGTGGCCAGGCCCCTGGGAGACACCCTCATGGCGGTATGGGAGGCGCTGAAACCGAGCGGTCGGTTGGTCATCAGCACGGTGAGTCTGGAAGGGCTGGTGGATGCCACCGACCGGCTGGATCGATTGGAGGCTCGGGATGTGCAGGTGATCCAGGCCACGGTGCACCGCATGCAACGGCGGGGAGCGCAGGCCAGGCTGGCAGCCGCTGAGCCCCTGTTTGTGATCGCCGCAGAGCGCTAAGCCGGTGCTCCGCTGCTGCCCATGCCCCCCCTGTTGATCCCCAAACCCCGCAGCACCACCTCACTGGCCCGGCTGGCCAGCGGCTGGGCGGCCGGTGGACTCGGCGCCGTCTTCATCCTGCTGGGGGGCTGGTGGTTCACCGTGGCGGTGGGGGCGATCGTGCACCTGGGGCTTCTGGAATTCTTCCGCATGGCCCGCTTTAAAGGCATCCGCCCGGCGGTGCGCACCACCCTGGTGGCCGTTCAGCTGTTGCTGGCTTCCACCATGGCCGCCTCCGGAGCCAGCAGCTGGCCAGGGAGCGGTGGCGTGGGGGATGTGGCCACAGCTGTGCTGCCGGCCTCGGGGGCCGTGATCTGCGGTTGGCTGCTCCTGCAGCCCGTAACCGGCACGATCGCCGACATTGCCGCATCGATTTTTGGTCTCTTCTATCTCGGATTCCTTCCGAGCCACTGGATCAAGCTCCGTGCGATTGCCGATCCGGCTCTGGCGCCAAGGCTGGCGGGACAGATCTCAGGTCTGGGCTGGCCCTGGACCTCAGGGCTCGCCCTGACGCTCCTGGCCGTTGCCTTGATCATTGCCACGGACATCGGCGCCTACGGCATCGGTCGCCGCTGGGGAACCCGGCCCCTCTCGCCGATCTCCCCCGGAAAGACAATCGAGGGCGCCCTGGGAGGGGTGGGCTGTGCGGCCCTCGTGGGTGGACTGGGTGGGCTGCTGCTGGGCTGGCGCCTGGGCTGGCTGCTGGGAGGCCTTCTGGGGGTTGTGGTGGCCGTGTTCGCTGTGGTGGGAGACCTGACGGAGTCGATGATGAAGCGGGATGCAGGCCTGAAGGATTCAGGCGATGCGATCCCCGGCCATGGCGGCATCCTTGATCGCATCGACAGCTATCTCTTCGTGCCGGCTGTGGTGTATTCCCTGGTCACCCTGGTGCTTCCCCTATCGGAACGGCTCTAGGGCTGCACAAGGGCTTCCCCGGCCAATTCCAGCAGGCCGTCACGCACCTCTGCCCGATCCAGCCGAATCGCCGCATCCATGGCGATGGGAAGGGGTGGTCGACCATCCTGAGAACACACCTGCAGACCCTGGGAGGTGAGGAGCAGGTGGCTCTGCACCGGCTGGAGTTCCCCATCCCTTCGGGCCAGAAAGATGAGATGGTCGTTCTGCAGCTGCACGGCCGCCAAGGGCCAACCCTCCAGAAGCTCCCTGGAGAGCAGATCCGCCAACTCGTGCCACTGGGGCATGCCAAGGGAACGGCTCAGCCCCTCCCCCGTGAGCACCACCGAGCCCCGGACCAGAAAAGGCTCTTCCAGCCGAAGACTCTGTCCTCTCAGCACCCGGGCAACCCCGATCTGGATGGGTTCACTGCGCAGGTCCACCCGCTCCAGGCTGAGGTCCTGAAACGCCACCTGGCTAGCCTGAAGACGCGCCCCCTGGAGATGGCCACGCAGGAGTTGGGCCAGGGTGCCCTCCAGTTTGAGGTCCAGCTCCCCGACCGCCTCACACCGCTGACGCAGCCAGAACTCAAGAGCCTTTGCCAGCAGGGGCAGAAGGGGGCCGGCGGGGGAGGGGTCCTGATCAGCTACAGCATTAGAGGTGGGCATGGTCTCAGTCCATCCGTGCGCGACGACCGGCCAGGAAGGCCTCGGCTGCCGTGAGACCAGCCAGGCCAAGGAGTGCGGGGAGTGGGAGTTGCCCCCCCTGCAGAGCAGGCAGCCCCTGAAGGTTGGGGAGGGCATCCGTTCCGATCAGGAGGCCACCCAGAAGCGCGGTGATCCAGTAGGCCCGCCAACGCCGCTGATAGATGTATCCAGCGCCGAGACCGGGCAACACATTCAGGAGAGCGGCCAGCCAGGGTGCTGAGGTGGCAAGAATCTCCTTGCGGCTGGAAGCGCCGTTCACCAGGGGAGGGATCGGATCGTCGCCCATCACATCGGGGGGAGTGACGCTGCCTCAGAGGCGGCCAGCAAGGCCGAGTGAAGCCGTTCCAGTCGACGGGCGTTGACCCCGAGATCCGAATCCCCGAGGCGACTCAGGGAGCGGGCCTGGATCTCTCCGCGGCCCGGATCAGCCAACAGCTCCAGATCATCCACGAAGCCGAATAGCCGGCTGGTGATGGTGGCATGGAGATAGCGCGCATCGGTCTCCACCAGATTCACCCCATCGAGGGCCAGCACCGCCGGCAGCAGACCCTCGAGAGCACCCTGGGGATTGTCCACAGGCCAGCTGGCCCAGGCACAGTGGGCTGGTGCCTGACAGGGGGCCAGCTGGCCGTCGTGCACTCCGAGATCGGCAGGGATGGGACCCTCCAGATGAAGCAGGGAGGCCTGAGCGGGTGATCCAACCAGACAGAGGGAGACGATCACTCCGAGGACAAGGCAAAGAAGGCGCACCACGCCGCGGGCATGGGGCGGGGGGAGAGCGGCTTCAGGCATGGGACTCCGGAGACAGCTGACACCAGTGGTCGCGCACCAGTTGCGGCTGGTCAAGATGGGGCAGATGACCGCAACGGGACACGGTCACGATGCGATCACCCAGCAGGGCATGGGCTTGCCGCCTGAGGGAGGGGCTTAGGACACGGTCCTGATCGCCCCAGAGCACGCTGATGGGTTGGGGTGGAAGAGGTGATCCACACCCTGCAAAGCCCCCGGAAACAGCAAAACGAACGAGGGCGTCGGCCCAGCCCGGACAGCGAAGGTGAAACGAGGCGATTTCCAGCTCCGGCGCTCCGACACTGGCGGAAGGATCGGCAAAGGCACTCCTGCACAACCCTCGGCGCACCCAGGGGAGCGCGAGGAAACGGACTCCCAGCGAGGCCAGGAGTGGCGGAAGTGGACGGGGCTTGCCGGAGAGACCGGCGGGATCCAGCAACAGCAGCTGATTCACCTGCCCCGGTCGACGTCGAGCCAGCTCCAGAGCCACAGCTCCCCCCATGGACGCCCCGATGATCCCGACAGGTGCGCCCAGGCGATCCAAAAGAGCCTCCAGGTGGGCCAGTACTCCCGCGGCACCGTAGGCCCCCCCTTCGGGCCTGGGGGTGAAACCAAATCCATACAGATCGGGGATCACCAGCGTGTGGACCTCAGCAAGAAGGGGCGCCAGACGTCTGAACTCCAGGAAGGAACTGTCAAATCCGTGCAGCAGAATCAACGGAGGTCCCTCCCCTGTGATGGCAACAGGCCATTGAAGTGGGGAGGCCTCGTCCGCCTCCAGGGAAGGAAGCTCCCACCACTGGATCTGAGCCGCCAAGGCCCTCGCCTCTGGATCCAGGAGAGACTGGGCCCCCCAGTCCAGCAGGGCCCTTGGGCTTTCCGTGGGAGTCATCCCACGGACTGGGTGGTGGTGGTGGTGCTCACCAGAGCCGCCAGAAGATCCTGAGGAAGGACAGTAAAGGGGAGATGGTGGAGATCTGATTCCTCACGGCAGGCGTGCTCACAGACCGCCTGGAGATCGGGGAGAGTGGATTCTCCCAGGCCAAGGTCCGAGAGTTCACAGGGCAGCCCAAGGGTCCGGAAGAACGAGAGCAACTGGTGTCGGGCCTGGGTGGCCAGCCGGCTGCCGCCGAGAACTTCCTCCAAGCGCAACTGAACGAGGATGCCGAAACCCACTTTCTCCCCATGAAGGGGAGCATGGGCCTCCGGCAGCTGGGTCAGTCCGTTATGGACCGCGTGGGCCGCCACGGTTCGGCAAGGGGCTCCCCCCAAGCCACCGATCAGGCCCGCAGTCAGGGCGGCACCCTCCACAACCCTCGCCCAGGCCTGGGATCCGGGCTGCTCAACCGCTTCCCTTCCATCAAGAAGCATCAGGTCCCTGAGCAGCCTCGCTTGCTGAACGGCCTGCTGCACCAGCCCATCGGGGCTCTGTCCACTGCTGATCGATGCCTCGTACCACTTGGCCATGGCGTCCGCCATGCCACTCACCAGAGTTCTGGGGGGAGCCTGAACCACCAGGTCATGGTCGAAGACCAGGAGATCGGGGCAACGATCCAGGCTCTCATCCCGAAGGAAGGCTCCGGCAGGTGTGTAGAGGTTGCTGAGGGCGCTCCACCCTGCACAGGTGGCCGCACTGGTGGGCACGGTGATGCAGGGAACACCCAATTGATGGGCCAACAACTTGCCCGCATCCAACACTTTGCCTCCACCCATGGCGATCACGCTGTCGCAGGGGGGACCCGAGTCGCTCTCCTCGGCCACGCGGCGCAGCCGAAAGAGATCCTCCTCGCAGCAGTCGTGAAGAAGCTCTGCGAAGCGAGGAGTAAGCCCCAGCCCATGGAGCTTCTGCTGAAGCGTTGTCCGAAGGGGGCGGGTGGAGGAGCTGCGACCCAGCAGGAGGGGGACCTGGCCAAGCCTGGCGATCTCGCCAAGGGCCTGTGGCCAGACCCCCTGCCCCCGGAGAACGAGGGCCGGTGCGATGCAGTGGCTGGAGGTTTGGATCACCCGGAGGGTCAGACAGAGAGACCGGCCAACTCCGGAACATTGGGCGTAGCCTCCAGCTTGCGAATCACCACCTGCTTGTCCTCGTTCACATCCACCTGGGCCGAATCCCCTTCACCAATGCGACCGGAGAGGAACTCTTCAGCCAGTGAATCCTCAAGGAGCCGCATCACAGCCCGACGCAGCGGACGTGCTCCGTAGCTGGGGTTGTAGCCCTCCTCCACGAGCCGTTCCTTGAAGGCTTCCGTCACCGAGAGGTGGATGCCTTTATCAGCCATGCGCGTGAACACTTCCCTGAGCATGATTTCAGCTATTTGCTTGACTTCGTCGCGGGAGAGCTGACGGAAGACGATGATTTCGTCAAGACGATTCAGAAACTCAGGCCTGAAATATTGCTTCAGCTCCTCATTCACCAGGGAGCGGATGCGGTTGTACTGGGTTTCTTCCACATCCCCACCACCGAATTCAAATCCGAGTCCACCGCCCCCCTTCTCAATCACCTTAGATCCGATGTTGGACGTCATGATGATGAGGGTGTTCTTGAAATCGACCGTCCGACCCTTGGAATCAGTAAGGCGGCCATCCTCCAGGAGTTGGAGCAGCAGATTGAACACATCTGGGTGAGCTTTTTCAATCTCATCAAAAAGCACAACGGTGTAAGGGCGACGCCGCACAGCTTCCGTGAGCTGGCCCCCTTCATTGAAACCGACATAGCCAGGAGGAGAACCAATGAGCTTGCTGACGGTATGTCGCTCCATGAATTCCGACATATCTAGACGGATCATCGCTTCTTCACTGCCGAAGAAATAGGCAGCAAGCGCTTTGGTGAGTTCCGTCTTGCCCACGCCCGTCGGTCCGGAGAAGATGAAACTGGCGATCGGGCGATTTGGATTCTTCAGACCGACGCGGGCCCTGCGGATGGCGCGGGAAACGGCCTTCACAGCTTCATCCTGACCAATGAGACGCTGGTGAAGAGTCTCTTCCATGTTCAGCAGCTTCACAGATTCACTCTCCGTGAGTTTCTGAACAGGAACCCCGGTCCAGGAAGCCACGATCTGAGCGATGTCCTCTTCGGTCACAACTGGGGTGCGAGGGTCGCCCTGAACAGCTTCATTGGCCTGAAGTCCAGCGGTTTCAGCAGTGGTCGGGGATGGGGAAGAGGTGTCTTCAGACTCCTCATCCTCCTTGCGGGCCTGGAGAATGGAGCGAATCTGCTGACGCAGCTCCACTTCCTTATCGCGCAATTCGCCAGCCTTGGAGAAATCCTGGGAGCGCACAGCATCCTCTTTCTGCTTCTGCACCTCACGCAGTTGTTTATCCACCTCCTTAGCAGCGGGGGGCAGCTTGGAGTTCAGAAGACGCACCCGACTTCCAGCTTCATCAATGAGGTCGATGGCTTTATCTGGAAGGAAGCGATCTGAGATGTAACGGTCTCCAAGGGTTGCCGCTGCCACAAGAGCCTCATCGGCAATCTTGAGACGATGGTGCTGTTCGTAGCGCTCCCGCAGACCACGAAGGATTTCGATGGTGTCAACCACGGAGGGTTCACCGACCATCACAGGCTGAAAACGACGCTCAAGGGCCGCATCCCGTTCGATGTGCTTGCGATATTCATCCAGAGTTGTGGCGCCGATGCACTGAAGCTCACCCCGCGCCAGGGCAGGCTTGAGGATGTTGGCGGCATCGATGGCCCCCTCCGCCGCGCCAGCACCGATGAGGGTGTGGACTTCATCAATGACCAGGATCACATTCCCAGCGGAACGGATCTCCTCCATGATCTTCTTGAGGCGTTCCTCGAATTCCCCTCGATACTTGGTGCCGGCAACCAGAAGGCCGATATCGAGGGTCAACACGCGCTTGTCTTCGAGGATGTCCGGCACTTCACCGGAGGTGATCCTCTGGGCAAGGCCCTCCGCAATCGCTGTCTTGCCCACCCCGGGCTCACCGATCAGAACTGGATTGTTCTTGGTGCGACGACCAAGGATCTGAATCACCCTATCGATCTCATTGTGCCGGCCCACCACCGGATCCAGTTTTGATTCAGCCGCCAACTGGGTGAGGTTGCTCCCGAATTCATCGAGGGTGGGGGTTTTGGTGGATCCCTTGGTCCCACCGCCGGCAGCCACCTCCGCGGTTTCTCCAAGCATGCGGATCACCTGGGTGCGCACCTTGGCCAAGTCGACGCCGAGGTTCTCAAGAACCCTTGCAGCAACACCCTCGCCCTCCCGGATCAGACCAAGAAGGAGGTGTTCGGTGCCGATATAGTTGTGTCCAAGCTGCCGGGCCTCTTCCAGAGAAAGCTCTAGTACCCGCTTGGCCCTTGGTGTGAAGGGGATCTCCACGGCGACAAAGCCCGAACCTCGGCCGATGATCTTTTCCACCTCCACCCGGGCATCCTTCAGGTTGACACCCATGGACTTGAGGACCTTGGCGGCCACGCCGGTGCCTTCGCCGATCAGGCCCAGGAGGATCTGCTCCGTGCCAACAAAGTTGTGGCCCAGACGCCTGGCTTCTTCCTGAGCCAGCATGATCACTTTGATGGCTTTCTCAGTAAACCGCTCAAACATGGGGCGGCGCCCTCAGCAGGTCCGACTAACCTATCAGGGTTTAAGGGGGGTTCGTGGTGCTGCGGAACAAGGGCTCCGCAGCGGGAACCTCACCGCCTGTTCCGGTTTACCGAACAACGGGCTGACATCGTCAGCGCACTTGTACGCGCAGTGATCGATCGACGCAGTTATGCAAAAAAGATGAGAGTTCAGCTCTTCAAAAAAAGCTTATGGAGCTTGATGTAGCAGAAAAATATTGTTGAACTTTCAGCCATCGTGAATGCCGATGACCATGAAATTTTAATTATCTCAGGTGCAGCAATCCAACCACGGCGTCATCGCCATTGCGGTAATAACCGCGACGCAGGGCGACCTCCGCAAATCCCAGAGAGGAATACAGCTGTCTGGCAGCCTGATTGGCGCAGGACACTTCCAGGCAGGCCCGCTCAGCCCCGGCCTGACGTGCAAGGTTGAGCAGGGCTTGCAACACCTCACGGCCCAGTCCCAGACGGCGGTGGGCGGGATGGACCGCCAGAGCCGTGATCTGCAGCTCCTCCGCCACCAGCCAGGCACTCACCAAAGCCAGGAGGCGACCCTCCTGGTCGCGCCGGCCCAGTACAGGCCTGGCAGGCTCCAGGAGTTCTCGCTGCCATTGCTCGAGGGACCACAATCCCCCCAGAGCCAGACGATCCAGAGCCAGGCAAGCCGCCCCATCCTCAGGCCCCAGCGGCTGCACCGGAATGTCTTGCGAATCGGGGAGGTGGGGGGAGGGGAAGATCAAGGCTGGGAGCAGGCCAACAGGCCGGGCCGGCTGCCTGCTGGCCTGGAGCTGTTTACGATTTGAATTCACGCCATTCTGAAGCGCTACATGCCAGCTTTCACAACCTTCTCCACAACGGAAGCGGAGAGTCCTGGCCCTGTGGCTGAGGGTTTCAAGGCCACACCCTTTGAAGAGGGGGTGAATCTGGACAGCCCGAACTGCAATCTGGCGCCCATCTCCACCAGCCTGGATCAACAGCAACGGCTGATGGTGGGTGGCTGCCTGCTGAGTGAGCTGGCTCTCAGCCACGGCACACCGCTCTATGTGATCGATGAAGCCAGCGTCCGGGCCGCTTGCCGGAGCTACCGAGAGGCCCTGGCCACGGCCTACCCAGGCCCGGCCCTGGCCCTCTATGCCTCCAAGGCCAACAGCTCCCTGGCGATCACGGCCCTGGTGGCCTCTGAGGGGCTGGGATTGGATGCCGTGTCTGCCGGGGAACTGCTGACGGCACTGCGGGGGGGCATGCCCGCAGAGAGGATCGTGCTGCATGGCAATAACAAATCCAGGGAGGAAATCGCCCTAGCGATCCAGCATGGTGTGACGGTCGTGGTGGACAACTGGCTGGATCTGGAGCACCTCAGTGCCATCGCCCCCTCCCAACCGACACCAGCGCGGCTGATGGTGCGCTTCACGCCGGGTATCGAATGCCACACCCATGAATACATCCGCACGGGACATCTCGACAGCAAATTCGGCTTTGATCCTGACCAGCTCGAGACGGTGCTGCAGCACCTCGGAGGATGTCCATGGGCCTTGGTGGATGGCCTGCATGCCCACATCGGCTCGCAGATCTTCGAACTGGATCCTCACCGTGATCTGGCAGGGGTGATGGCTGACGCCGTCGCCCTGGCCCGCTCCATGGGGCATCCCTGCAGGGACGTGAATGTCGGTGGGGGGCTGGGAATCCGCTATGTGGCCTCTGACGATCCCCCCACCATCCAGACCTGGGTGGGGGCCGTGGCAGGTGCCATGGCACGGGCCTGTCAGGCCCGTGGCCTCGACTTGCCCCGCCTGCTCTGTGAGCCGGGCCGGTCCCTGATCGGATCAGCCGGACTCACCCTCTACACACTGGGAAGCCGGAAGGCCATTCCAGGAGGACGCACCTATCTCTCGGTGGACGGCGGGATGAGCGACAACCCTCGACCGATCACCTACAACTCGGTCTACACGGCCGTGCTCGCTGATCACCCGCTGGCCGCTACTGATGGGGATCTGGAAACCGTCACCCTGGCTGGCAAACACTGTGAATCGGGGGATGTTCTCCTGACGGACCTGACTCTCCCCAGGACCCAAGCAGGAGAGGTGATTGTGATCTTCAGCACCGGCGCTTACAACGCCTCAATGGGCTCCAATTACAACCGAATCCCCAGGCCAGCCACCGTTCTCGTTTGCGAGGGGAGGGCAGACCTGGTGCAGCGACGGGAGGAGCCGGACGAGCTACTGCGCTACGACCTGCTGCCAGAAAGACTGAACTGAGTTAATTTGTGACGATTGATGTGTTTACATCCCTGGGAAAGAATGCTTCCAGTTCACACATATCTGGATGCGTTCAAAACCAACAGCCGTAAAGCCTGCTGAGCTTGACGACCCGTGCAGTTTTGGATTCATCACAGGGATCTGCTTCTTTTTTTTCTCGACCTCGCTTTCGCTTCCCTCCTTGGCATTCTTCTGCTGGGAAGGCTGAAGGACAAACGCACTCTCTGGCTGCTCAGGGGCTATCTCCTCCTTGTTTCCCTCGCTTGGTTTGTGCAGAGGTTTCTTCCCCTGCCTCTCACCACCAAGCTGGTGGATGCCCTGGTGCTGGCCTGCAGCCTGGCTCTGGCCATCCTCTGGCAGGGGGAGCTGCGACGCCTGCTGGAACTTCTTGGAACCGGGGATCTCAGGATGCTGTTCGCCGATCGCAGTAGCAATCAACTGGTGAGCGGCTCGGTGGCCGTTCTCACCGAAGCGGCTGGACGCCTCTCCCAAGCCAGGCGCGGCGCTCTCATCGTTCTGGACCTCGGCAGCGACCTCAGACCTGAGGATTTTCTCAACCCCGGTGTCCATCTGGATGCGCGCCTGACCGTGGAACTCCTTCTCAATGTGTTCGCCGGGGATACCCCACTTCATGACGGAGCCGTTCTGGTTCAAAACAACCGCATCATTTCCGCTGGGGTGATCCTGCCCCTCTCCCGCCAGGGACTGAACCGCTACGGCACACGCCATCTGGCGGCACTGGGCCTCACCGAGCGCCATGACAGCTGCCTTTGCGTTGTGGTGTCTGAGGAAACCGGAACCCTTTCCCTGGCCAGATTGGGCCGCCTGGAACGGCCAATTACCAGCAGTCGGCTGCACGATCTGCTCACCGAAGCCCTGGCGTCCGGACCAACAGGACGTAGCGTGGTTGGGGTTCAGCCGGAAACACGCGGATGAGTCGCGCCCTGGCGACCACATTCAAATCAGGCCCGAAGGCCCTGCCCCAGGGGCTCGATCCCCACAGGCTTCCAAGGCACGTGGCGGTGATCATGGATGGGAACGGCCGCTGGGCCCGCCAGCGAGGGCTCCCACGAATGATGGGGCACAGGGCCGGGGTGGAATCGCTCAAGCGCACACTCCGGCTCTGCAGTGACTGGGGAGTGGGCGCGCTCACCGCCTACGCCTTCTCCACGGAAAACTGGAGCCGGCCAGGGGAGGAAGTGACGTTTCTCATGACGCTCTTTGAGCGCGTTCTGGCCCGGGAACTTGAAGCCCTCGAGCGAGAGCAGGTGAAGATCCGTTTCCTGGGGGAACTCGAGGAGCTCCCCCAGAAACTGCAGGAGCTGATCGCCGATGCCACCAGTCGCACCTCTGCGAACACCGGCATCCACTTCAACGTGTGCACCAACTATGGAAGCCGCCGGGAGCTGGTGCGGGCGGCCCAGAACCTCGCCACCTTGGTGGCCTCCGGCGAGCTCAAGCCCCACCAGATCACGGAGGAATCCTTCGCCGCCCAGCTGCATACAGCAGGAGAGGATGACCCGGATCTGCTGATCCGCACCAGTGGCGAGCAGCGTCTGAGCAATTTCCTCCTCTGGCAGCTGGCTTACGCAGAGCTCCATCTCACCGATGTGCTCTGGCCCGATTTCGATGCCCGCGCCTTGGAGAGTGCTCTTCTCGACTTTCAAGGTCGACAACGCCGTTTTGGAGGGGTGGATCCCAAACCATGACAACCCGCCACGACTGGTCCCGCAAGGAGATTCTCGTGCTTCTGCAGCTTCCACTGATGGATCTGCTGTGGAGGGCCCAGCAGGTGCATCGCAGCGCCAATCCAGAGCAGGGTGTACTGCTGGCCTCCCTGCTCAGCGTCAAGACCGGCGGCTGCGAGGAAGACTGCGCCTATTGCCCCCAGTCGCTGCACCACAGTGCAGATGTGGGGGGCCGGCCCGATCTTGAGGTGCAGGCGGTGTTGGCCCGGGCGCGCCTGGCCAAGGCAGCCGGTGCCCATCGCTTCTGCATGGGCTGGGCCTGGCGACAGATCCGGGATGGGGCACCCTTCGAGGCCATGCTGAGCATGGTGCGTGGGGTACGGGAGCTGGGCATGGAAGCCTGCGTGACCGCAGGAATGCTCACCGATCAGCAGGCCTCTCGGCTGGCAGAGGCGGGGCTCACCGCCTACAACCACAACCTCGACACCTCCGCTGAGCATTACGGGCAAATCATCTCCACCCGCACCTACGAGGAACGACTGGAAACGTTGCAGCGGGTTCGGACCGCCGGCATCCAGCTCTGCTGCGGTGGCATCCTCGGACTGGGCGAATCCCTCGACGACCGCGCGGCCCTGCTGGAGGTGCTCGCCACCCTCGACCCCCATCCCGAGAGCGTGCCGATCAATGTGCTGGTGGCCGTGGAGGGAACGCCCTTGGAAGATCAGCCGCCGGTGGATCCTCTGGAACTGGTGCGGATGGTGGCCACAGCCCGGATCCTCATGCCCCACAGCCGAGTACGCCTGAGTGCGGGCCGGGAACACCTCAGCCGGGAAGCCCAGATCCTTTGTCTGCTAGCGGGGGCGGATTCCTTCTTCTTCGGCCACACGCTTCTCACCACGGGCAACCCAGCGGAAGAAGCCGATCGGGCCCTGCTGGCGGCCGCTGGACTGGCCATGGATCCCTGAGCGGGTGCTTGTCGCTTCCTTCTATTGCTTTGCCCGCTTCGCTCCTGAGGAGCTGGCCCCAAGGCGCCGGACCCTGCAGGAGATGGGCGAGAACGCTGGTCTGCTGGGAACAGTGCTGCTGGCAGAGGAAGGCATCAACGGCACACTCTGTGGCCCAGAGGCCGGGTTGGAGACGATTTTGGCGCACCTCCGCACCGATGACAGGCTGAGGCGTCTGGCCATCCGGCGGTCCACGGCCACCGATCCTCCGTTCTTCCGACTGAAGGTGCGCCTGAAACGGGAGATCGTCACCATGGGGATCGACGGACTGGACCCGCTGGCGGAGGTGGGGCAGTACGTGGCCCCCGATCAATGGAACGCGCTGATCCAGGATCCCCAAACCCTGGTGGTGGATACCCGCAACAGCTACGAGGCGGACCTGGGCACCTTCAGCGAGGCCATCCACCCTGGCACCGGGAGTTTCCGGGAGTTTCCCGCCTGGGTCCAGCAGGAGCTTCCATCATGGATCGCGCAACGGCAGCCCAGGCGCTTGGCGCTCTTCTGCACGGGAGGCATCCGCTGCGAAAAGGCAACGGCCTATCTCCTGCAGCAGGGATATGAAGAGGTGCATCATCTGCAGGGGGGAATTCTGGGCTACCTGGAAACCACTCCTCAGCACGACAGCCTCTGGCGTGGGGAATGCTTCGTGTTCGACCAGCGCACGGCCCTCAACCATCAGCTCACCCCAGGGCGCCATGCGCTCTGTCACGCCTGCCGCATGCCCCTCTCCCCGGAAGACCGGGCCCTCCCCAGTTACAGCGAAGGAGTGTGTTGCCGCCACTGCGTGGGGGAACGGTGCGCCGCTGATCGGGCCCGCTATGCGGAACGGCATCGCCAGCAGCAGCGGGCCGCTGCCATGGGGGAGCCCCATCTCGGCCGGGTGTTCCCGCCCCCCCAGGAGCCATGAGCCCGGCGGGGATCCTCTACAGCTTCCGTCGCTGCCCCTATGCCATCCGTGCACGGCTGGCCCTGGCGGAGGCGGGAGTGACCGTGGACGTGCGGGAGGTGGCCCTGCGGGCCAAGCCCCCGGAACTGATCGAAGTCTCAGCCAAAGGCACCGTGCCGGTGCTGGACCTCAGCGATGGGACCGTGCTGGAAGAGAGCCTGCAAATCCTTCACTGGGCCCTGGATCAGCATGCAAGAGCGTCCCTCAGGGAGGCGGGATCCCAGCTGGGCAAAGACCCTGCCGCCGGGCTGATCGCCGCCTGCGATGGCCCCTTCAAACAACACCTGGATGGCTTTCGCTATAGCTCCACAGAGAAAGAGCAGCACCGACAGGCCGCCACGGCCATCCTGCGGGACTGGAACAGGACGCTGGAGGCTTCAGGCTTGGGGGCTACCCCCCCAGCGCCCTGGCTGGAACCCCTTGGCTGGGCCCTGCTTCCCTTCCTCCGCCAGTTCCGCCGCAGCGATCCCGATGGCTTCGCTCGGGAGCAGGGCTTCGAAGGGTTGAAGCACTGGCTGGAGATCTTCGAAGGGAGTGCATCCCTGGCCAGGGTGATGGCCCCTCCATGGGCCCCCCGCCAGCCCTGGCACTCCCCCCGCTGGCTGTATCACCTGGCCATGGAATCCGACTGGCAGGAGGCCCGCAGGAGCGGCACCTACACCCGATCCACCCGCGGAAAGGACCTGCAGGAGGTTGGCTTTCTCCACGCGAGCCTGAAGCATCAGGTGGAGGCCACTTGGCGGCGTTTCTATGGCGACGGGCCGGAACTCAGGCTCCTGGTGATCGATCGGGCAAGGTTGGAAGGCGATGGCATTCCCATCCGGCTGGAGGCGGCACCGGAGAGCGGTGAGGCCTTTCCCCACATCTACGGAGCCCTGCCCACCCGTGCGGTGCTGCTCGCCGAGCGTTTCTGCCCGGAGATCTGCCCGGAGACACCCATCGGCCGCCCATGACGGCGCATGCCTCTCCCTCCCTGTCGATGGCCCGGCCAGACCTGGCCGCCATGGAAGCCGAGGCTGTCCAAAGGGGTTGGAAGCTGCGGCTGGCCGCCCCCAGACGGCTGGGCCTCTGGACACTGCGCGCGGGGGTGGCCAGACCTCTGCCCGATGGCCGGGCGGAATGGCTGGGAGAACTCCGGGGCTGGGCCCTGCCCCAGGTGAATGGACTGCGGCTCGATACCCTGCGGGTGCAAGGACGGGGGACCAGTGGCGCCGCTCCCCTTCTGCTGGCTGCCGCCTGTGCCTGGGCACTGGAGAACACCCCCTGCAGGAGGGCCCGTTTTCTGGCCATCCATGACAACGACCGTCAGCATCGCCGACTGGTGCGCTACTTCCGCGCGCTGGGATTTGAACCCCTGCGCGAACTTGGATCAGCTCCTGCCGACTGGGGACCCAGGCTGCTCTGGGGTGGCAGCGGACTGCTGATGGAGGGGGCCTGCGAGGAAACGATCCGCCGCTGTGCCCGCCGATGGCGTGCCACCTAGGCCGTACAGACCCTCCCCTCCACGATCCACAGCGCCTGGCCCGGCTGCACCCGCACCCAGGGTTCATCGATGGTGAGTGGTTCGGTGCTCACGATGGTGACCACATCTCCAGGAGCCGCGAGCTCAGCGAAATCCACTGTCAGATCGTCATCCGCCAGGCGCGCCTGACGGAAGGGGGCCTGCCGAGTGAGCAGATGGAGCCGGGTGGTGGCATACACAAACAACCAGCGCCCGTTGCTCAGCAACCCGTTGAAGGTGCCCCGCTGCGCCAGCACATCGGCAAGGCGGGCCAGATGGCTGTGGAGATTGACCCCATCCTCCGGTGAAATCCCAGCCTGATCGAGCTGTTGCAGGATCCAGCAGAACGCGGCCTCGCTGTCCGTATCCCCCAGGGGCTGGTGGGAACCATCCAATTCCCAGCTGCCTTCGAGATGGCCGTTATGGGCAAACACCCAATCCTGCCCGCGCCAGCGGCGGTGAAAGGGATGACAGTTCTGGAGCGCGACCCTGCCCTTGGTGGCCTTACGAATGTGGGCGATGGAGCAATGGGCCTTCAGGGGGAGGGTGGCCACTTCCGCAGCCACCGAAGAGAACGCCGCAGGCTCATCCTCGCGATAGAGGCGCACCCCCTGGCCATCCACATCGAAGCAGGCAAGCCCCCAGCCATCCCCATGGTCGGCGGTGGCCCCGCCCCGGCGCCTGAGGCCGTGGAAGGAGAAACAGAGATCGGTGGGGGTGTTGGCGCTGAGGGCCAGAAGCTCACACATGGGCTCCATTCTCGCCAGCCCGCACAATGGTGGAGACCCACTGCCCCCGCATGACCCTCCGCACCAAGGTGGCCCTTGGCATGCTCGTGTTCATTCCCCTCTCGATCGCCGCAGAACGGTTGGGGATGGGGGAGAGCGCGGTGTTCATCACCTCGGCCGTGGCCATTCTCCCCCTGGCCGTGTGGCTGAGCACGGCCACGGAAGAACTGGCCCTGGCCCTGGGCCCTTCGATCGGGGCGCTGCTCAATGCTGTCTTCGGTAATGCCACCGAGTTGATCATCGCCCTGGCTGCCCTGCGGGCCGGTCTGGTGGACATCGTGAAAGCGAGCATCACCGGCACCGTGGTGGCCAATCTGCTCCTGGCCCTGGGCCTGTCCATGCTCGTGGGCGGGATCGGCCGCCAGGAGCAACGCTTTCAGCCGGTGGTGGCCAGGGTGAACGGCACCGCCATGAGCCTGGCGGTGCTGGCCATCCTGATCCCCAGCCTCACGGGGATGGGGGATGGGGGCCATGGGATGGGCACCCAGCGCTTCTCCACCTTCGTGGCTTGGGTGCTGCTGCTGGTGTACGGCCTCACTCTCCTGTTCTCCCTGCGCACCCACAGCGGGCTCTACGCCGTGGCCGAGGCCGATCTGGGTGGAGGGGAGCAGGGTGGAGAGCCGCTGGAGCCTGGCGCCGAGAGCGAGAGCCCGAAGCACAAACCGGCCCTCCTGCCGTGGCTCGCCGTGTTGGTGGCGGCCACCGCCGGGGTGGCCTACGAATCAGAGCTGTTCATGGGGGTGGTGGAGGAGGTCACCGCCAAGGTGGGGCTGAGCGCCCTCTTCACTGGAGTGGTGCTGCTGCCGCTGCTTGGTGGCGTGGCGGAATACCTCACGGCGGTGACGATGGCTCGCAAGAACAAGATGGATCTCGCCGTTTCCGTGGCGATGGGGTCCACCCTGCTGGTGGCCCTGCTGGTGGTACCGATCCTGGTGCTGCTGGGCCCCAGGTTCGGCCATCCTCTGGATCTGAATTTCCAGATCTACGAGCTGATGGCCATCGCCACGGCCGTTGTCGTGAGCAACCTGGTGAGTCTGGATGGCCGCTCCGACTGGCTGGAGGGGGTGCTCCTGCTGGCCGCTTATGTGATTCTGGCGGCGGGCTTCTATTTCCAGAGCATGCCCCTGGCCGCCATCACCTGAGATGACCTCCTTCCCTGACTCTGCCGAAGCCCTGATCCCTCCCTTGCCGCCCGATCCGGAGGGGGAGAGCCTCAGCCCTTCCGAGATGGCTGAGGTACCGGTCTTCCGCCCCAGCAATACCTGGAGTCGGCTGAACCGCTCGGCTTCCCTGCGCCTGCTCCTGGCCCTGCTGTTTACTTTGGCGGCAAGTCTGGCGGGCCTTCGTCCCCTCACCCTGGCCGGGGGGATCCTGCTGCTGGCCCTGGCGCTGTTGCAACTGGTGCCGCCCCTGTGGCGGCAACTGAGCGGTCGGCTGGATGATGCCCCAACGGCCAGGGTGCTGGCGGCGGTGGCACTGGTGATGGCCGCCCTGGTGATCCCCCTGGGCCTGGGCTGGCTGGATCCAATGTTCCAACTCTTCCGCAGCGGCAACTGGGAAGCGATCGGCGCCCTCGGGGAAGGGGTGGTGGGTGCCTTCGGCCAGATCATGGTGGCGAGCGTGGCCCTGCTGATCGCCTGGCGGCAGGTGCTGGTGGATCAGCGGCTCACCACCCAGCAGAACCGCATCACCCAAGCCCAGACCATCGACAGCTTCATCCATGGCATCTCGGAGCTGATCAGCGATGAGGAGGGCATGCTCGAAGACTGGCCCCTGGAGCGCATGCTGGCGGAGGGGCGCCTATCGGCGGTGTTCGGCTCCATCGACAAGGACGGCAAGGCGCGGGTACTGCGCTTCCTCTCCCACGCCAAGCTCCTCACCCCTCTCAAGCGCGATTACAGGCTGGGCCGGGCCATCCTCGATGGCGAAGGCAGTTATGCGGAAGACCGAGCTGCCGGGGTTCCCGTCATCCGCCTGCAGCAGCTGCTCAAGGGGGTGGATCTCTCCGGCACTGATCTGCGGGGGGTGGATTTCAACAGCGCCGATCTGCGGGGGGCGGATCTCTCGTTCTGCGATCTCACGGGGGCCAACCTGGCGGGCACCAACATGGCAGGCGCCAACCTGGAGCAGGCCCGGCTGGAGGACTGCCGCCTCTTCTACGGGCGACCACAGACCGCCTCCCCGCGCCTCGGCTCAGCACCGTTTGATCTGGTCACGGGGGCGGGCACCGGCGCGGTGGTGGAAAACGTGAACCTGTCCGGCAGCCGTTTCCTGGATCCCCAATCCCACCACTACCTGGCCTCCTGGAGCGGAGCCCGATCCAGAGGCACCCTCCCGGGCGGAAGCAAGGGAATCCCCAGCCAGCTGGGGCAGCCCATCTGAAGGTGTCTTCAGCAGGGATCCATGGGATCATGGGCTGGTGAGCACCTGCACGACAGGCGCCACAGGGAGGGGTGGTCGAGTGGTTGATGGCTCCGGTCTTGAAAACCGGCGACCCGCAAGGGTCCGTGGGTTCGAATCCCACCCCCTCCGTTTCAGATAGGGCCTGAGAGTCGCAAGGTGGATCTTCTGGGGGAGCAGCCCTCCATCGGAGCAACGATCCGGATCAAACTCGGTGACGTTTCTGTGGAAACACTGAGGACGTAACGGGGCCTTGTTCCTGGAGGAAGCATACAGAGATTGGACGGGTTGGTCTAACTGGAGCTACACCGTCAGGACCAGAAACCTTGGTCAAAGCCCAAGCTCAAGGGCAGCACCCCTTCCATGTCGTGAATGCAAGGCACAGGTGCTCTCAGCACTGGTAAACCTTTTCATGGCTCGCCATCTGCTACTGGAGCCAAAATGAAAAGGGGACAGACTCAAACCGAACAGACGCGAGGCTTCCGCCATTCCTTTGCCACCGACCTGCTCGAGCGTGGCCATGAACAACGCTGATCTACACCCACGTGCTGAACCGTGGCCCTTTCGGCATCAGCAGCCCCGCCGATACCCTATAACATCCAGAACAGATCTTAGGCGGATTCGCCTTAAACGTGGCAGCACTGGATATTCAATCATAAGATCCATTGTGGCGCAGCGGATTTCCCGCATGGCAACCAGTCGAGTGCTGCTTCTTATGCGGACAACCGAAGGCCTCAATACGTCATATACGGATCCGCCGAAATATTGTTCGAAGGATTGAGAAGAGCGAGCCGGTGTTGGAGGCCGTTGCGTTGGGACTCGTGACACTTGAGGTCTACCCCGAACATCGTCGACCAATGTTGGACGTAATCCATTTCTACGGCTTGGAAATGAAGCTGACCCTTGTTGTGGTGGATGGCGCATAGCAATAGGTTCGATAATGGCCGAGTCATCGATGGCAGATAACTTGAGGAGCTGCCTGTTTCACAGTTACAGCGACAACACGTTAAGTCAACTTGCAGGTTCGTGGCCGCTGCAGTCGACGCCCATGGATTGCATCAATTCAAGCATTTCCGTGGGTTCGTATTTCATCCAGGCGTGCAAGCCAAACGGTGGATAACCATTGTTATAAAGCTTGCATGCGTATGTGCCGGTTTCCCAGCCAAACCTCACGCAGACATTTGGCGGAGCCACTCGGAATTCAGGCAACAATGAAGGCACAAGATAGGTGAAGAAAATATCCCATCCTGTGTTGTAGAGGCGATAGGCTCCTCGCAGTAGCCCACCAGGATAGGTAGCAACTAGCCCCCTTCTGACCTTAAGGAGATCGCGCTCCACGAGCCCGTAGTAGAGATCTCCGAGGACGTATCGCCATGAGTGCCAACGAAGCCAAGATGAAGTCACCCGTCGCATCGCCTCAAGGTTGGTGAGCGATAGCCCACCGTTAGCACCTTGGCAGAGGGCTACTCCGGCCAGAGCATCTGCATCCTGTCGCGTCCAAGGGGAGCCAATGAAATCGTATGGTTCTTTTGACCATTGATCAAGTTCATCCTTCAGAAGGACGACGTCAGGCTCATGAAGCAGCATGTGGCTATAGCCGTGGAGAAGATGATGGTTATAAATCAATGGTGAAATCATCATGCGATTGTAGGCTCTTATGCTTTGCATCCACCGAGGCGAGACTTTAAGATCGCAGGCATTGGGCAACAACTGCTTATAGGCTTGCGTCTCGATCGTCTCCGGTGAAACAATGATGATGGGTCGGTCGGTCATCAGCCTGCCAAGGTGGCGTAGTCCAATCCTTTCGTTTGGAGTAGGGTGAGATCGATGTACGGGAACAACGGTAATGGCACTATTCACCATATTGAGCAGACCTACTGAATTAGGGATCGGGCAAACTTAATCATAGTATACGTGGCAGCGAGTCTACTTTTCAAGCGCAACGAGAACGTCATCGATTCTCTTGCAGACGCCACGTGACTGGCTGAAATTAATGATTCACCGTGCTTCTCGCTACTGATAGTGATTCTCAGTTGCTCCTCAGATGAAATACATGATCTGCGACTGTGCCAGATCATTGCGCTGCTCCAGCAGATCCTGAAGGGTGGTGTGCTGGAGCAGCTGCTGGCGGGCGCGCTCCAGCTGATCCTCCAGGCTCGCCAGCACTTGGAATTCAGGCGAGTGCCTCGATGCACCGGAAGGGGCAGGATCGCCCTCCAGGGAGGACACAACCTCTGAAAGCCGCACCTGGGAGGGAGGACGGGCCAGCTGATAGCCGCCCTTGGGCCCCCGCTGGCTGCGGAGGATCTGCACCCGGCGCAGGGTGGTGAGCATCTGCTCCAGGTAGCGATCAGGGATCGACTGCCGCTGGGCGATCTCCCCCACCTGGAGCACCCCGCCCTGGCTGTACACCGCCGCCAGCTCGATCAGGGACACCAGGGCGTACTGGGTCTTGGCACTAAAGGTCATGAAAAATCCCCACCTGGCTGGTGGGGATTTTGGCAGCTCTCCCACCCTTGCCCACACCAGCCAGATGACCGGTCGGGATCAGGAATCAGAGGCGGGAAGGTGGTGGAGCCGGCACCGGGCGGCGATCCTCACCCCCTGTATTGCCACAGAGATCGAGAACAATCTGTTGACCAACGGACCGGGGGGCAGGGACAGTCCATGCCTCCCAGGCTTCCTTCACCCGCCAGTTGAGGCGCAGCGTGGAGCAATCCACGGCGATGGCGGTGGCCTGGGCACGGGCTTCGCCCACGTCTTTCGCTGCCGCCTGCACCACGGTGTAGCGCACCCCATCCGGCAGCCGTTTCCAGCCGCCCCAGTCGACCACGGTGTCGCCGTAATACCGCCAACGGCTGCGGGAGTTGGGCGCCACTTTCTCGGTGGGGAATGACGGCGGGGGGATCTGCGCAACCGAAGGAGAGGGAGGCCGCTGCGGATCCGGAGCTGCTGGTTCAGCCACAGCTCCCGGCCTGGGTGGTGCAACGGATGCGGTGGGAGCCGCCGGCGGAGTGGAGGAACCGGCTTTGGCCACTGGTGGGCTGGCAGCGGAGGGCAGACGCAGGCTGCTGCCCACCTTGAGCTTGCTGGGCTGGATCCCGGGGTTGGCCTTCTGCAGGGCGGCCACCGTGGTGTTGTTGGCCTTGGCGATCGAGTCCAGGGTGTCTCCGCTTCTCACCACCACCACACCTCTGCGCGCCAGAGGGGGCAGCCGCAGGGTCTGGCCGATCTGCAGGAGATCGGCATCCTTCAGGCCATTGAGCCGCTTGAGCTCGGCCAGGGAAACACCATGGCGCTGAGCGATGGCCTCCAGGGTGTCACCCTGGCTCACCTTCACCGTTCGTGAGGTGGAGGCACCCTGGGCGAGGCTTGGATGCCCGGGAACAAACATGGCCCCGAAGAGAGCGACCCCAACACAGAAGGCCAGCGCATCAGAGGCGAAAGCTTGCCTCGCTGCAGAGGGAGAAAACCGCACGATTGATCCGCATCTTATACAGATTTTAACCCTCTGTTAGGTCAAGAAGCATTGGCCGCAAAAGAGGTGATACATCTCTGAATCTTGCAGGAGCCATGCTGGAACCCTTGGTCTCAAGCAAGATAAAACGTAGCGTAAGATGCCTCAGCTTGAGAAGTTTTTATTGGATAATGCAGTGGACTTGATCCAGGAGAGGTTGCAGAATCAGAGTGCTTTGCCGGTCCCGAAGTGTCGGCATATCCATCGGCACTCCTGACAACCGTGCTTCACCCAACCTGATCCAACATCCGCCAATCTTTTTTGACTTTGCCCTGGCCTGCAGCCCCTGGGCCACCAGCAGCACCATCCGCCCAGCCATCGGCCCCCATGGACCGTGAGTCCCTGGTGCTGGCGGCCCGCTCAAGCCCCGATGCGCTCCTGAGTCGGCTGAACACGAGCCCGGATGGGCTCAGTGCCCTGCAATCCCGGCTGCGACTTGAGCGCTTCGGCGCCAATGCCATCGCCCATGAACAGCCCGTGGCCTGGCCCAAGCAGCTGCTGGGCACCTTCCGCAACCCCCTGGTGCTCCTGCTGGCCTCCCTGGCCGGGCTCTCCCTGCTCACCGGCGACACCAAGGCCGCCCTGATCATCACCACGATGATCCTGTTCAGTGTGGCGCTGCGCTTCTCCCAGGAGGTGCGCTCCCTGAAGGCGGCCGAGGCCCTGCGCAGGCTGGTGCACACCACGGCCACGGTGAAGCGCCATGACGCCCATCAGGACATCACACCAGGGCTGGCTGCTGATCTGGGACTGGAGCTGGGGGGGGAGGCCCCAGGCATTCAGGAGGTGCCGCTGGAGCAGATCGTGCCCGGGGATGTGGTGCTGCTGGCGGCTGGAGACATGGTGCCCGCCGATGTGCGGCTGCTGCAGTCGAAGGATCTCTTCCTCTCCCAGGGGGCTCTCAGCGGGGAATCCCTGCCGGTGGAGAAGCACGCCGTTCTCTCTCCCGCGCAGGAGGGGGTGAGCGAGCCGCTGGATCTGGACACCCTCTGCTTCATGGGTACCACCGTGGTGAGCGGAACCGCCAGTGCCGTAGTGCTCGCCACCGGGGATCACACCTGCCTCGGCGCCATTGCCAATGCCGTGACAGGGGTGAAAACCAGCACCAGCTTCGAGCGGGGGATCAACCAGGTGAGCCTGCTGCTGATCCGCTGCATGGCGGTGATGGCGCCAGCCGTGTTTGTGATCAACGGCGTGAGCAAGGGCAACTGGGGGGAGGCCTTTTTCTTTGCCCTGTCCGTGGCCGTAGGGCTCACTCCGGAAATGCTGCCGATGATCGTCACCGCTAATCTCTCCCGCGGGGCGATCGCCATGGCCCGGCAGAAGGTGATCGTGAAGAACCTGGATGCCATCCAGAACTTCGGCGCCATGGATGTGCTCTGCACCGACAAGACCGGCACCCTCACCCAGGACCGCATCGTGTTGATGAAACACCTCGACTGGCGAGGCGCGGAGAGCGAAGAGGTGTTGCACCTGGCCTTCCTGAACAGCACCTACCAGACCGGGCTGAAAAGTCTGCTGGATGTGGCTGTGCTGGAGCACGTGGAGCTGCGGGACGCCCTCCAGCTGGAGGAGAGCTTCAAGAAGATCGATGAGATTCCCTTCGACTTTCAGCGTCGCCGGCTCTCGGTGGTGGTGGAGGAGGCGAATCACCACCACGAACTGATCTGCAAGGGGGCCGTGGAGGAAACCCTGGCCATCTGCAGCCAGCTGCGGGATGGCACCACTGTGCGCCCCCTGGATGGGGCGACGCGGAAGGCCGTGCTGGAACTGAATGCCAGCCTCAACGCCGATGGGCTGCGGGTGATCGCCGTGGCCTACAAGGAGGTGCCGCTGCAGCAGATGCCCTACACCCAGGCGGATGAGCGGGATCTGATCCTGGTGGGCCTGATCGCCTTCCTCGATCCGCCGAAGGACTCGGCCGCCCAGGCGCTCGATCTCCTCAAGCAGAGCCAGGTGGCGGTGAAGGTGCTTACCGGGGACAACGGGGTGATCGCCCAGAAAACCTGCCGGGATGTGGGGCTGGAGGTGACCGGGATCCTGCTGGGCAGCGAGGTGGCGGGCCTGGATGATCAGGCCCTGGCCCAGCGGGTGGAGAGCACCACGGTGTTCGCCAAGCTCTCCCCCCTCGACAAGGCACGCATCATCCGCATCCTGCGGGAGCAGGGCCATGTGGTGGGCTTCCTCGGGGATGGCATCAACGACGCCGCGGCCCTGCGGGAGGCCGACATCGGCCTCTCGGTGGATACGGCCGTGGATATCGCCAAGGAATCGGCCGACATCGTGCTGCTGGAGAAGAGCCTGCTGGTGCTCCACGCCGGCGTGCGGGAGGGGCGGCGCACCTTCGGCAACATCAGTAAATACATCAAAATGGGTACAAGTTCAGCCTTTGGCAATATGTTCAGCATGCTTGGCGCGAGCATTCTGCTCCCTTTTCTACCGATGCTGCCTTTGCAAATTCTACTGAATAATCTTCTCTATGATTTTTCCCAGACCGGAATCCCCTTTGATCACGTTGATCCGGAATATCTGATGAAACCACGACAATGGAAGCTACCTGAACTAAGGCGCTTCATGTTCACACTGGGACCAGTGAGTTCTCTTTTCGACTATCTAACATTCGCCGTGCTCTGGTTTGTATTTGAGGCCAACTCAGTGGGCCAGCAAAGTCTTTTTCAGACGGGTTGGTTTGTGGAAAGCCTGCTCACACAAACTTTGATTGTTTACATCATTCGCACGGCACGCGTTCCCTTCCTGCAAAGCAATCCCAACCCCCTGATGGCCCTGATCACACTGGTGGTGATGGCCATCGGCGTAGCGCTCCCCTTTTCACCCCTCGGGCCTGGACTGGGCCTGGAGCCCCTGCCGGCCGCCTACTTCGCTTGGTTAGTGCTGATTCTTCTGGCCTATGGCTGCCTCACCCAGGTTGTGAAAACCTGGTTTGTGCGCCGCCATGGCGACAGCTGATCGCCTCGCCCGTCAATCCGAGAGCCGATCCATGGCCAGCCGCGCCGCGCCCAGACGGCCGGCTCCGTTGCCCAGGCTGCAGCGCTGGATCTCCAGCCCTTCCCGGCTGGGCAGCAGCACCCGCGTTTCGATCTCCCGCCAAACGGCCGGGAGGAAAAAAGGAAAAGCTCCACTGAGCCCCCCACCGATCAGCACCCGCTGCGGGGTGAGCACATAGATCAGCGAACTCAGCCCCACCCCGAGTGAGCGTCCATAACGGTCCCACACGGCCAGGGCCTCCCCATCTCCCGCCGCCGCGCGCCGACTGAGCTCCTCCGGCTCCAGCGCACTGAGGCGGCCCAGGGCGCCGATGCTGCAGTGCTGCTCCAACGAGCCCCGGTTGCCACTGCGGCATGGAGGTCCCTCGGAATCCACACCGATGAGCCCGAGTTCGCCGGCGGCCCCACGGGGACCGGTGTAGAGGCTTCCATTGAGCCAGATGCCCCCTCCCACGCCCGTGCCCAGGGTGAGCAAGATCGCGTTCGCACAATCCCTGGCCGCTCCCAGCCAGGCCTCCCCCACCATGGCGCAGTTGGCGTCGTTGGCCAGGGTGACGGAGCGCTCCAGCTCGGGCTCGAGCCAGTCGGCCAGGGGCACGTCCTCCCATCCCTCCAGATTGATGGCGATCCGGGCCACCCGCCCTGCCCCATCCGTGGGCCCCGGCAGGCCGATTCCCACCGAACCCGCCAACCGCTCCGGGTCGATGCGCTCCACGGCCTCGGCAATGGCCACGGCCACGGCTCCTGGCACCGAAGGCCGTGGGGTTGGCACCTCCAGGTCCGCGAGCAGGGTTCCCCGCCGGTCAAACCGACCGAGCTTGATGGCGGTTCCCCCCAGATCAATGCCGATCATCTGGGAGCCAGAGCACTGCACACCTGAAGTGCCACACGGCCATCATGCTCCCACGCCGGAGATCAGGGCGGAGATCAGAAGCGAATCAGGAGACGCAGCTGGGTGCCCCAGGAGCCCAGGGTATCGACGAAGGTTTCGAGATTGATGGCTTCTGAAGCCTTGTAGTTCAGGGTGATCTGGGGGGCCACATCGGAGCGATTCGGTGCTCCCAGCACCGAGAGATTGATGCGGTCAGTGAGATCGACACCCACTTCGGCCCCAAGCACCAGCTGGGGGGGGATTCGGCGGGACTGGCGCGCTGAGGCGCTGGCGATCTCAGGATTCACATAGGTGGGATAGAGGGCCAGGCTCACCCGTTGGCCAAGGGCATCGCTCAAGCCGCTCAACAACGGAGAGAGAAGAGACTGCCCGACCATGGTGGCCAGGGCCGTTCCTGCTCCCCCCTGGCTCAAGCCCGCCAGGCTGTTCCCACCGATCAGCGCCACCAGTCGTTCCTGGGGCAAGGGAGGATTGCTGGTGAGGCGGATGGATTCGGCAATCCGATCCGCCGGCCCGCTCACGCTCATCGTCACCAGGATCAGGTTCAGCTGCCGCAGCGAGGAGAAACCAGTGTCTGGAGCGCCCGCTGGCTGCCCCATCGAGATGCTGCCTCCCGTCTGGGTCTCACCAAAGCCGCTGGGAGCCACCAGGCCCAGATTGTCGGCGATGCGGGTGCGCAGAGCGATGTCCAGATAGGGCACTAGCCCCAGCGATGGGGTGAACACCGCCACGTTGGGCGCGTCGGGATCGAGACTGAAGGTGGTGGTGAAGAGGTTCAGACGGCCGGAAAGGAGCCGCACCACCCCACTGGCCCGCAGGCTGGGATCAAGCCGGCCGCTGATCCGTAGGGACCCACCGGCATCGAAGCTGGCCACATTCGGCACCACCACCCGCAGATCAGGGCCGAACCGCAGCTGCAGCCCCTGAAAACTGAGCCAGGGCAAACGTGGGATGGCCTCTTCCATGGCCTGGGAGCCCACCGATTCGATCTGGGGCCCGAGCAACACCAGGGGCTGCTGGAAATCCCACTTCTGCTCCAGCAGCTCCGCCAGGCTGGTGGGCCTCGCGGGGGTGTGGGACACCGGTTGGGTGGGGGAAAGCTGGCCCGGCTGAGCGTTGACCCTGCCGCGGCTGAGGGTCAGTTCCCCACCCACCACCGGCGCGCCAAGGCTGCCAGCAAAGGTCAGGCTTCCATCCGTGCGGGCGGACACGCGGCTGATGGAGAAGGGCACCTCCTTCAGCTGAACCGCAAGGGTGGGATCGCTGCTGAGCTGACGCCAGAGGCCGATGCGCCCTTCCCCCTGGATCCGCCCCCGGCGCCCTGCCTTGGCCCGCAGCTCCTGAACCAGCACCTGCTGGAAATCGAAGAGCACCGTCGCTTCCACATCCGAGAGAGTCTGGCCGGCCAACCGGTATTCGCCACTTCGCAGTCGCAGGAAGCCATTGGCGATCGGATCGCGCAGGCTGCCACGCACGAGGAGTTGCAGATCGGTGCTGCCGCGCTTCCACTCCACCCCCTGACCGGCCAGCTGGGTCAACACCCGCAAGCCATCGCCCCGACTGGCCAGCCGGAGTTCCAACCCGCCACTGCGTGGATCCAGGGGAATCGTGCCGATCAGGGTGACCGGATTCGTGGAGCCCCCGCCCCTGGCGGCCAGGTCCAGCTGGAGCTGTCCCTGCTGCAGGGTCACCTCTCCCCGTTCAAGGCTGAGCGGAGCTTGGCCGATCGCTCCCTCCACAAGGCCGAGGGAAATCTCGATCCTGGGATCGGCCCCGAGCCTGTAGCGCCCGCTCAGCGCCAGTCGACCCCGCAGGGTTTCCGGCACCGGCGTGAGCAGCGCCAGCAGACCCAGGGGCAGGCCCCCGAGCTGAAACCGACCATTCCCTCCACGGAGAGGCCCCTCCAGCTGCACGGAAAAGGGTGTGCTGGTGAGGGCCTGGTCCCGATCGGGGAGGCCCACCCAGAGATAGCCGCTGCCGTCCAGATTCACCCGCGCTCTCTGCCAATCCGGCCCCTGGAGGGTCAGGTCAGCATCCACGCTGGTCTGCAGGGAGGACAGCAGGGGAACCAGGCCTACAGGGCGATTGAGAGCAAGGTTGCGGCGCTGGGTCTCCTCAATCGCTCGGCGGAGGGCGAGCAACTGGGCATCCACGGTGGAGCCGAGGGTGTCGAACACCAGGCTCCCCAGATCATCCGCCCGCCCCCAACGCCGCGCCGGGGCATCCCGACCCAGGCGCCACCGAGCCAGCAGCTCTCGGAACACCTGGCCATCCAGCTGGCGAGCCTGGAAGCGTGCCCGAAAGGGTCCCTGCCAGCGTCCCTCCAGGCTGACGTCGATGCTGCCGGCTCCAAGGGGCTCCACCACCCCACGGAGCCGATAGGCCCGATCTTCGTAGGTCACCCTGGCCTGCACCCTCCGGCCTGGAAGACCCACAAACCGTGGCTGGTTGAGCTCCACATCGCCGCGGAACGCCAGAGGCTGGAACTCCACCGTGCCTTCACCGCTGAGGAGACCCTCCAGGCTCTCCAGACGTTTGCCGAGGGCCATCACCAGGCCCTGAAGGGGGAGGCGCCTGGCGGTCCAGGTGTAGCGGCGGGGTGAACCCACCAGGCTGAGCCGGCCTCCTCCCCGCTCCAAGACCATGCGCCGGGGTTGCCAACGGCGGTCCAGCCAGGCTTGGATCCGGCCAGGACTCGCCAAGGAGGCGTTCGAGAGCTGCAGGGTGCCACCACCCACTTCACCGCCAAGGGGTTGGGCGGAATCCAGTTCCCCCTGGAGGCGTCCGATCCAGGTTTCATCGAGGCGCAGGGGGCCCGCCCTGGGGCGCTGGATCCGCAGCTCCAGGTCGGGCCGTAGATGCCGAAGCGGGCCCCTCACCACCCCCCTGGCCTCGATCAACCCATCGAGAGCCGTACCCAGAAGAGAATTGAGGCGCGCCAAGGGGTAGGGGGAGAGGGTGAGCTGGGCGTCCAGATCACCCGCAACCAGCCCCCGACCCGCCTTGAAGGCCAGGGGCAGAGTGCCCTGGCCCGCAAGCTGTTCCCCCTGGAATCGGCGCAAGGCAAGCAGACCCTCACTCCACTCCAGATCAGCCCGCCATGGGCCCAGAAGGCTGTGGCGTTCCTGCCCCGTGGCCACGGCGAGGCGGGGGGATGCCCAGCGTCCAGCCAGCTGGAGGGTTCCCCTGAGCGGGCCTTCCTTCACCCAGCCAGGCAGGGTCCCGGCGCGGGGAAAGTCCTTCAAGTCAAGGTCCCAGGTTCCCTTCAGATCCAAGCTGCGAGACAGCTCACCGGAGGCCAGGAGCCGGGAGCGACCCCGTTGGGCTGTCGCTTGCACCTCCTGCAGACCGCTCCTGCCGAGCCCACCGGCCAGCCGTGCCTCAAGGGGGATGGAGCCCAGGCCAAGGGTCTCAGGGGGGCGTGCCATGGCCTGAAGGCGCAACCTCCGACCCTCCAGAGCGCCGCTCACCTCTCCGCCCCAGGTCCCCAGGCGCCAGGCGCTCCTCTCCAGGGCAACCTGGCTGCCTCGGCAACGGAGGCCAGCCCTGGGGAGCTGCAGCACGGGCGCCGTGCCATTGAGCTGCCACCGCAATCCCTCACCCACAAGGGAACCCTGGCAGCTGCCCCGGCCCTTCTCCAGGCTGAGTGCCACCTGTCCCGTGCCAACCCCACTCACCTGTCCCGCAAGGGGCAGCAGCTCGATGAGTGGAGCCACCCCCCAGCGGCTGGCCAGCACATCGGTGCGCCACTGCTGCGTGCGCCAGTTTCCTCCGCCCAGCACCCTGGCCACCCCGCTCTGGCCAGGGTGCTGGGCCCGGGCACGCCAGCTCACCGATTGCGTGTGGATCTCCACCCGGCTCTGCCCCTGCAGATCCAGAGCCAACGGTTTGCGGCTGACCCCCAGATTCCAGAGACGCACCCGCCCTGGCTGCAACAACCGGAAGGTGAGCGAGAGGCGGGGCGGCTGGCGTCCCGGCGGAACCCGACCGAAGGTCCACAGCTGGCCGGAGGCGTTGCGGCGCAGATCGGCCTGGGCTCCCTGCAGATCCAGCTCCAGACGGAGAGAACGGTCGCGCCAGCTGGCGAGAGGATCGAAACGCACCACCATCCCCTGCACCGAAGCGGTTGAGGCATCCCTTGAACCCGGTAGGAAGCGACTCGGGCCAATGCGGATCCCCTCAGGACCGAATCCCTTGTAAGAACCCAGCTGGAGGGGTCGGCCCATCACCTTGCCCACCTGACCCTCCAGCCAGGGGCGCCAGTGCTCATAGAGCCGGCCAAGCAGCAGATCAGAGCGCTGCCAGGCCACCAGGAGCGCCACCACAAAGGCCGTGAGTCCAAGAAAAACCAGCCAGCCGATGGGGCGCGCCAACCAGACCGCTCGCCTGACCAAGCTCGCTCGAGAGGAGTCTTGAGAGGGTCGTTGCGTGGATCCTTGCGGTTCAGGCGGTTCAGGCAGCTGTTTCATCTGCCTGGGTCAGACCCCTCCGGGCGGGCGCAATATAAGGAGCCTGTCCGTCCTGACCAGTGCCATGGCTGCTGATCCGCTTCTCCTGGTGGCCTCCAAGTGGTTGGGCCTGGCGGCCCTGGCCCTGCTGGTGCTCACCGTGATCGGGTTTGTGGCCCGGTGGGGCATTCGTTTTCGTCTGGTGGGCGTGACGAGTTTCACGGCCCTGCTGGCCATCTCCTGTGCCGCCTTCGCCGTGAGCTACAGCCCCAGGGTGACGGTGCCGGGTGCCATGACCGTGCCTGTGGTGTTCGACAACGGCACCGATCTGGTGGTGGCCGCCGCCCCATTGGACCTTCCTCCCGAAGCGGAAGCCCCCACTGCCGAACAGGTGGCCCGCAATCTCCGCCCCACCGGACGAGCCCCCGCCGATGGAGTGGTGCATGTGCGGCTGCGGCGTCTGGAGGACGCTGGAGAGGGCAAATCACGGCCCGTGGTGCTCGCTGAAGCTGATGTGGATCTGACGAGCGGCCAGATCACGGTGCAGCGGAGGCCCTCATGAAGCCGCCAGGGAAGGAAGACCTGGAGGGTCTCCCTTCGCACTATCGAGATGAGGTCACAACGCTCAGAGCTGGGGGCGTGAAGAACTGGCAGCAGCTTGCGGCACTGAACGAGCAGCAGTTGCGTGCTCTGGCCAAGTCCGGCAGGGCAAGCGAGGCGCGACTGCTTCAGCTCAGGGCCCAGGCCAGACTGATGGAGGCTGCAGGCCTGGCCCGCCAGGAGGCCGCCTTGCTGCTCCATGCGGGAATCGCCGAATCAACCGCCCTGGCCCAGGCCGATCCCCAGCGGTTGCACGTGCTGGTGCGTCGTCTCTGGACCCGTCTGCTGGGACCGGCACTCCCCACCCCCAGCCTGCCCACGGTGCAGGGCTGGATCCGGGCGGCGGCGGCGAGTCGCTCCGCGAACTGACCCCCCCTCGCCTGTGCCGATGGCCCCGGTGAATGGAATGGAGATTCCGCACGAATGGTGCACCTTTGCGGGAGCCCATGCACGCCCCCTCCATTCCCCTAAGGGTTCAGTCTTCACCGCTGTCGCTCATCATCACTGGCCTGCTGATCAGCCTGGTGGTGGGCCAGCCCCTGCAGGCCGCCTCTGCTCTGCTGGAATCGGTGAAGCAGAATCCAGCCTTGGCCAAAAGCCTCTGTGCCCAGTTCAAGCAGCTCAACGCTGCCGGCCGTTCCGCCACGGCTCCTGATTCCATCGCCATGGTGGCCAGCAGCCAGGGGTTGAGCCAAGTGGATGCCGAAGTCCTGGCCACCTACGTGATCGGCCTGCACTGCCCGGATGTGCGCTGAGTGGTTCGCCGCCGGGACAGCTGGATGGCGTGCGCGGACGGCATCTGTCTAGCGAACAGGATCTGGACGCCTGAAGGAGATGGCCCATGGCCCGTGCTGCTGATGCGGCAGCCCTACGGCTCCGCCCTGGCCTCCACCGTCACCTACGCCCATCCCCACTGGTACGCCGAGCAGGGATTTGTGGTGGTTGTGCAGGATGTGCGGGGGAAGGGGGAGTCCGAAGGTCAATTCGGCGGCTTCGCCCAGGAGGCCTGCGATGGGGCGGAGGCGGTGCGCTGGGCCCGCCGCCTCCCGGAAAGCAACGGTCGGTTGGGAACCTACGGGTTTTCGTATCAGGGCCTCACCCAGATTCTCAATGCCGGCAGAGAGGACGCGTTTCCCGATTGTCTGGCTCCAGCCATGTGCGGCCTGGACGAACGGCTGGATTGGGCCAGTGAAGGCGGCGCACACTGGTGGGCTCTCGGGCTGGGCTGGGCTCTGCAGCTGGCCGCCCAGGACGCCCGGCGGAAGGGCGATGGCCAGGGATGGGAGGCGATCCGCCGGAGTCTGGAGACGGGCGCCTATGTGCACGATGGGCTGACGTTGCTGGAGAGGCACGATCCCCAGGGCATGGGTCTGGCCTGGCTGCGGGCCGATCCGCTGCTCGCGGAGGGGTGGCGGGTGCATCACCCCGCTGACACCCTCCTGCAGAGACCGATGCTCTTGATCGGGGGTTGGCATGATCCCCACCTGGGGGGAGTGCTCAGGCTCTGGCAGCGCGCCACCGCTGCCGGGGGCAGGCCGGCGCTTCACATTGGAGACTGGAGCCACCTGCAGTGGCAAGGCGGAATGGACAGCGAACAGGTGGCCTTCTTTCGTCGTCACCTGGGCGAGACAGGGGCAGCGAACCTCCACCCCCAGCAGGCTGACGGGGCTCAGGAACGCTCCGTGGAACCGGGCGCCATCTGGCTGCAGGATGCCACCACAGGCCACTGGCTGCCGTTGGATCCCAGCGCGCCGGGTGTTCTTCCCGTCTGGCGGCTGGCGAGTGATGGCCGGGCCGCCATCCGCAGCGATGAGGGACAGCTGCTGGAGGGGCCAGGGGAGGGCCCTTCAAGGCCCGTGGTGCTCGTGCACGATCCCTGGCGGCCTGTGCCCGGCAGAGGAGGCCACCTGGGGGGAGAGGCCCGGCTGGCGGATCGCACGGATCTCGATCAGCGCGCTGATGTGGCTTGTTTCACAACCCCACCCCTGGAGCGCCCCCTCCAGCTCCTGGGCAGGCCCAGGCTGCGGCTGCGGGTGCAGGCCGACCAGCCGGGGTTTGATCTGTGCGCCGCCCTGTCCGTGGTCTCCGCTGAGACCCGGCTCAGCCGTCAGCTCTGCACTGGCGCTCTGCGGGTGGTGGGACCTGAAGCGCAGGACTCTCTGGTGCGCTGGGTGGAGCTCCAGCCCCTGGCAGCGACCCTCCAGGCGGGGGAGCGGTTGCGCTTGTCCCTAGCTGCTGCCGCCTGGCCCTACCTGGCCGTGAATGCGGGCGACGGGCTCCAACCCCGCAGCGGACCCTCCGCCTTTCATCGCCTCATCACCCTCACGCTGGAGCTAGCAGGGGCCAGGCTGGATGTGCTCCCCCTTCTGCCCTCGGCGGCGGATGGCAAGGATGCGGGCCTTGCAGCAAACTGACGGCGCATCCTTTCCCTTTTCCATGCCCTCTGTGCCCTTTCGCCTCGGAGTGGTTGCCCTTGCCCTGGGAACCCTGGTCACCGGTTCCTTGACTGGCCCTGGCCGAGCCCAGAGCGTGGCACCCAGCGGGCAAGGCGCCCGAGGCATGGCTGTTTCGAACAGCTCCGCAGCCGTGGAGCAACGGGCCCGGCTGGCTGCGGAGCGGGTGCTGAAAGCCTTGCGGGATGGGGATGCCCAGGCCCGCTATGCCCAGTTCGCCCCTGAGCTGCAACGCATGACGAGCCCCTATCTGGTGGCCATGAACATGCGCAAACAGCCCAAGGTGCTCAGCTGGGTGATCACCTCTGTGATTCCCGGGATCGATTCCAGCACCGTGGAGGCGAAACTCCAGACCAGTGCGGGTGAGCGCACCCTGTTGATGGTGATCGACGAGAAAGGCCTGCTCGGCGGCTATCACATCAACATGGCGGATCAGCCTGCAGAGAAGGTGGTGGCTGATTTCATGGCGGCCGTGATCGATGGCCGCTACGTGGCAGCCACCAGCTTCCTGGCCCCTGAGCTGCAGGAAGAAATTCGCCCGGCCAGCCTGCAGCGGAAATGGCAAAATCTGCAGCGCAACACCGGCAACTTCGTGAAGGTGCGCCGCATTGCCCGCTCCGAGAGCACGGCGGAGATGAAGCTCGTGCTGGTGAATACCCAGTTCACCCGCACCACCGATAATCTCTTCGTGATTCTTGACAGCAGCAACCAGATCGTTGGTGTCGATTTCCCAACGGATCCCCAGCTGGCCGCCCCGCAGGCTCAGCCCTGAGAAAGGGCCTACCCAGAGGGGATGCATGGGTTGGCAGGCCAGCCGCCGTAAGCTCCCGACGCGCCCCTTCGCCACCCCTCGCCCATGACCCGCCTCGACTGGATGGTCGACGATGCCAACCGGCTTGCGGAATGCCGTCATGACCACCCGTTGGCCGTGCTCGGGTCCCAGACCCTGGAGGGGAAAGGGTGGGTGGTGCGTGCCTGGATGCCTGAGGCTGAGCAGGTGGACCTTCTGCTGGAGGGAGCCGAGCCCATCGCCATGGGCACCCCAAACCATCCCTGGGTGTTTGAGGCCGAACTCGCTCACGATCCCGGGCCTGCCTACCGCTACCGGGTAAGGCGGGCAGGCATCGAGCACATCCAGCACGACCCCTGGGGGTTCCGTCAGGAGTGGATGGGAGAGCTGGACCGACACCTGTTCGCCGAGGGCAACCACCACCACATCTGGAAGTTGATGGGCGCCCACGTGGGCGAACGGGATGGAGTTGCCGGCGTGCAGTTCTGCCTGTGGGCCCCCCATGCCCGCAGCGTGGCGGTGCTGGGGGATTTCAACGGCTGGGATGGCCGCCATCACCCCATGCAGATGCGCCTGGGAGGGATCTGGGAACTGTTCATCCCGGGGCTGCAGCAGGGCACCACCTACAAATATGAAGTGCGGGCCCAGAACGGCCACTGCTACCAGAAGGCCGATCCCTACGGCTTCCGCCATGAGGTGCGACCCAACAATGGATCCATCGTGGCCGAGCTCGGGAGATACCACTGGAACGATGGACACTGGATCGATCAGCGCGACAGCCGCAACGCCCTCGATCAACCCATCTCAGTGTATGAGATGCACCTCGGGAGCTGGATCCATGCGGCTGCCGATGAACCCTTCATCGAACCAGATGGCACTCCGAGACCTCCGGTTCCTGCCGCCGATCTGAAACCCGGCGCCCGACTGCTCACCTATCTGGAACTGGCGGATCGCCTGATCCCCTATGTGAAGGAGCGGGGATTCACCCATATCGAGATGTTGCCGATCTCAGAGCACCCCTTTGATGGCTCCTGGGGATATCAGGTGACGGGCTGGTATGCACCCACCAGCCGCCATGGCACACCGGATGAATTCCGCGCCTTCGTGGACCGCTGCCATGCCGAGGGCATCGGCGTGATCCTCGACTGGGTGCCGGGCCACTTTCCAAAGGATGCCCACGGCCTGGCGTTCTTTGATGGCACCCACCTGTATGAGCACGGCGATCCACGCATCGGCGAGCACAAGGAATGGGGCACCCTGATCTTCAACTACAGCCGCAATGAAGTGCGCAACTTCTTGGTGGCCAATCTCGTCTACTGGTTTGAGGAATTTCATATCGATGGCATCCGCGTGGATGCCGTGGCTTCCATGCTCTACCGCGACTATCTGCGGCCCGATGGCGAATGGATTCCCAATGAGCACGGGGGGAGAGAAAACACAGAGGCCGTGCGCTTCCTGCAGCAGGCCAACCATGTGCTCTTCCAGCATTTCCCCGGGGCCCTTTCCATTGCTGAGGAATCCACCACCTGGCCCCTGGTGACCCAACCCACCGACATCGGCGGGTTGGGTTTCAACCTGAAGTGGAACATGGGATGGATGCACGACATGCTCGATTATTTCGAGATGGATCCATGGTTCCGTCAGTTCCATCAGAACAACGTCACCTTCTCCATCTGGTATGCCTTCACCGAGAACTTCATGCTGGCCCTGAGCCACGATGAAGTGGTGCATGGTAAGAGCAATCTTCTCCACAAGATGCCAGGTGATGATTGGCAGAAATTTGCCAATACAAGAGCCCTACTGGCTTATATGTGGACCCATCCAGGCAAGAAGACCATCTTCATGGGTATGGAATTTGGTCAACGGGCCGAATGGAATGTCTGGGGTGATCTGCAGTGGGAGTTACTGCAATATGAGCCCCACCAGGGACTACAAAGAATGATCGACGACCTCAATGTCTTTTACAAAGAGGAGCCGGCCCTCTGGCGAGATGATTTCAATCAGTATGGCTTCCAGTGGATTGATTGCAACGACAGCACCAATTCGGTGATCAGCTTCATGCGCCGGGAGAGCATCACGGGCCGCTGGCTCGTGGTGGTGGCTAACTTCACCTCCCAGACCCATTCCCATTACAGAGTTGGGGTTCCACTTGAGGGATTTTACGCGGAGGTCTTCAACAGCGACAGCGGCCGTTACGGGGGCAGCAACCTGGGCAATCTCGGAGGAAAGTTCACGGACGACTGGGCCATCCACAGCTATGAGCAGTCCCTCGATCTCTGCCTGCCCCCTCTTTGTGTGCTGATCCTCCGCCGGGATGAGTTGAAAAGCCTCGAGCGCAAGCTCCCTTCCCCGCAAACCCAAGATAGGGACTGAGGTTTGACAACGTCTCGATCAACGCGGGATCGTTTCTTTCGTGCTCTCCTTGGGCTGTGCCTGGCTGTGATGGCCTGCTCAGCCCTTCCGCCGGCCTTCACTCGCCTCACCTGGCTGGGCTACCCGGTCCTGTGTGTGGTGTTGATGAGAGGCTTGGCCCAGCGGCCCGGTTGGCGCAGCCCCTGGTGGAAGCTCACGTTCCAGGCCTTCGGGGGGGGATCGATCGTGGCCCAGATCCTGTGGGTGTTCAACCCCCGCAGCCTGCTGATCACAGGGGTCCCCCTCCTCGCGCTGTTTGTGGTGTTCATCGGCTGGAGCCTGGTGCGCCTGATGCGGCGGCTGGCCATGGATGCCCCCTCCGAGGGCGACTTGTTGGCCGGTGGACTGGCCGGCTACCTGCTGCTGGGCATCCAGGGCGGCCTGATGCTCACCGTGATTGACAGCCTGATACCCGGTTCCTTCCGGGATACGGCCACAGGAGCCCTGGTGCAGATGCCAGCCATTGGCTCTGCTTTGGCAGCCACCTCAGCCTGGGATTTGAATGTAAATCGCATCATCTATTTTGCCTTTGTCAGCCTCACCACCGTGGGCTATGGAGACATTGCTCCGATCGAGCCCATAGCCCGCCTCGCCAGCGTGGCCCTGAGTGTGCTGGGTCCATTTTACATCGCCGTTGTGGTAGGAATTGTGGTCAGTCGCTATATTGAAGCTCCGAGATCACCGGACCGCTGATACGAACCCCGGAGGTCAATCGCCAGCATCGATTTCAACTGGCCGGGGAACTGGATCCCACTCCGTCGCCCTCGGGGACAGTCAACAGCCCTTCCGCATCAAACCGTTTCCAGAGGGCAAGCTTCACCTCCGCAGTGATGGTGCCGGCCCTGAGGGGATCCACGATGGCAAACGACAGCTTGTAGCTGTGGGCCGTGGGGCTGAAGCTCAGCAGCACGGCCCTTGGGGGAGGCGCTGTGAGCACCTGGGGGTGGCTCGCCGCCACCTCTTGCAGCAGGGTCATCATCCGGTCAGGGGTCCAACTGCTGGGGGCTGACACCTCAAGGCTGCAGCGCCGCATCCGATCACTGCGGGTGTAGGTGGTGGTGGTGGCCGTGAAGAAACTCTGGTTGGGCACCACCAGCTCCGCGTTGTCGCTGGCACGCAGGAGGGTGGCGGCACGCAGATCGAGGCGGCGCACTTCACAGGCCTCTCCATCGTGGATGAGCACCTCACCGGGCCGCACCGATCCCTCGATGAGCAACCACAGGCCGCTGATGAAATTGGAGAACACCTCCTTCACCCCAAAGCCCAGACCGACAGACAGACCGCCTGCCACTGCCAGCAGACCGGCCCGATCAATCCCGAGCCGCGCCAGGGCCCAGATCACACCCAGACCAATCACGCCATAGCGCAGGAGGGTGATCAGGGCCCGCTGGCTCCCTTCGCTCAATCCCAGGCTGCGCCGGGCGAGCCAACCTGTGGCGTGGGCCGGCAGGATGGAACCGGTGATCACGAAGTAGAGCACCACCAGCACATTGAAGAGGGTGCCGAGCGAAATTTCGCTGCCAAACCAGGTGCCCAAAGAGATCGAGGCCAGATCGCTCAGGGAAGCCACCGCATCGAGCAGCACGATCAGAACGGCGAGAAAGAAGGCGGGCCGCAGGAAGCGACTCACCAGCGCATGGAACGCCGCATCGGGCAGCAGCCGCCGGAGCAGACCCTGCTCCACCAGCCGAAGCGCCCCGTAGGCGGCAAGAATCTGGCCACTGAGCAGCAACAGGCCGAAACGCCGCCCGAGAACAGCTGCCAGGACAGCCGCGAGCCCCACCCCCAGCAGCAACAGCCCGAGACGGGGCATCGTCCGCAACCCGAGTCGACGAGGTCTGATCAGGGCCAGCAGAGCAAACACAAGCCCCGCACAGAGGAGTTGCTCCAGCACGTAGGGGCGATTGAGAAAGCCCAGCCAGCCCAACCCCTGGAGCAGGATCATGTTCATCGCACGTGCTCCGCAAACCTGAGAATCCGCCGGGTCCCTTCAATGGGTGTCAGCACCCCCACCATCACTTGCTGGATCACAGACTCCATCTGCGGAACCAGGATGTTCATGCGACGCAGGTCGAAGGGTTGTTTGAAAATCGGCGTATCGCTCTCAAACTGCTCGCCGGCCTCCTTCAAAGCCGCCAGCACACCGGAACTGGCCACGGGGACCTCCACGAAGCGGTTGACCGGCAGCACTTCCTGGCTCTCGAGCACCACCCGCCTCTGCAGCACGGGATCCACACTCAGTTGAGCCAGGGCGGCGGCGTTCTGCTGCTGGCGGGCACTGGAATCCAGGCCAAAAGCCCAGACATGCAGTGAATTAAAGGGACTCGGGCTGCCCCCAGGCCCCCTCGGCAGGGCACTCACCCCGAGCCGCTCTCCCATCCCGTCCTTGAGGGTATCCAGGGTGAGGCTGTAGCAGGGAATCCAGTCCAACCGGCCCTTGATCAGTCCGTCGGTGAGTTCCTCAGGGCCGGAAGCCAGATCCACCCGGCTCTGCTCCACCAGCTGCCGCAACCAGGTCAGCCAGGCCGTGATTCGTTGCTCCATCTGTTGTCTGACCAGCGCGTTGGCGGGAGCCTCGCCTACCAGAAGGATTGCCAGGGAGTCAGCCGCGTTCATGGTGCCTGCGGTCCACCAGAGGCCATAGGCATCGATCGAAAGACCGATCGTGCGTCCGGCGGCCGCACGGGCCATGAGCTCCGAGGTGGTGCGGGGAGGATCGGGAATGGTCTTGCGGTTGTAGCAGGCCAGGGTGACCACTTCGGAGAAGGGCAGACCAGACAGGTCGACACCGTTGCGCACCCGATTCAGTTGGACGGGCATCACCTGCGCCAGGGTGCGATTCATGGCAGGCGTGCGAGGCACCGGTGCGATCAGTCCTTCCCGCAGCAGGGTATTGATCACCGGGGCGCGGGCCAGGATGAGATCAGGCCCCAGCCCCCGAGCCGTGCGCTTCCTGAGCTCGGCCACCAGCTCGTTTTCGCTCACCGTGAAAATGCTCACCCGCACGTTTGGATGCAGGCGGCCATAGTCCTCCAGCAGCGGAGCCCACAACTTCTCATCGATGTCAGTCCGCCGGAGCCAGTCCAGCCGCCGCTGCCTTGCCACCATCACGTAGAGGGTCTCCCCACTGATGAGGGGCAGGGGGGCACAGCCCTGCAGGAGTGTCAGCAGAGCAGCGAGAGCGGGCACCACCCTTGGCAAGAGCTTCAACCGAGCTGCAGCAGAAACTGACAAAATGAGAGGCCTGGATAGACTTGATACCGAGAAAAGAATCTGAACCGCTGCGATGACAGTCCTGTTTCGACCCTTCCTGTTTGCAAAAGCACTTTACCTGGATCGCAAACAACGGAAACGTGTGGAACAGCTGGAGGAAGAAACCCTGACACGCGTCGACCAGTTGCTGAATGAAAAAGTCCCGATCTATCTGGAGCTGGGCCATAGCCACGTTCAATCCGATGATTGGCTCACACTGGATCAGAATCTGGCCTGTGATTTCTATTGGAATTATCGCGATGGCCTTCCCTTCCCCAGTGGTTCAGTTGATGTGCTCTATGCCCGCAGAACTCTGCAGCAGCTCTCCGCGCAGCAACTGGATCACCTCCTCAAAGAGTGCTTCAGGGCTCTCAAACCAGGAGGGGCTCTGTTCTTCTCCGTTCCCGATGCAGAACCCGTTCTGAAGGCCTACGCGGACAACCGCCGCCATCTTGAGGCCAGCCAGGCAACGGTGTGGAGGCCTGGCTGGCACGAGAGTGGGAGCTCCATGGATCAGGTGAGCTATGTGGCCTACTGCAATGGCCATGCCCAGTTCATGTTTGACCGTGAAAATGTGGTGCACCTTTGTGAAAAGGCAGGTTTTTCTCCTGTGGAATTGCGCTCGCCTGATGCAAAGATCGATGGAGCTTTTCAGGAACCGGATACCCTCTATGTGCTTGCGCGCAAATGAGCTTGAGGGCGAAAGCGTGAAGAATCACGTCGCAGATTGCACCTCACTTCAGGGGGGAAAGGGGCTGTGGAGGGCGCTCCGCTAGGTTTCCGGGCGTCCGCGTGCCCATCGCCCGTTTCCATGGCTGAATTGCTTCCCCTCCTTCTGCGCGCCGCCCGAGGGGAACCGGTGGAGCGGCCGCCAGTATGGATGATGCGCCAGGCAGGGCGCTACATGAAGGTGTATCGCGACCTCCGGGATCGCCATCCCGGGTTCAGGGAGCGCTCGGAACAACCGGATCTCTCCTACGAGATCTCCATGCAACCTTTTCATGCCTTCCATCCGGATGGCGTGATTCTTTTCTCCGATATCCTCACCCCCCTTCCGGGGATGGGAATCGGCTTCGACATCATCGAGAGCCAGGGGCCCATCATCGAGCCGGCGATCCGAAGCCAGGCCCAGGTGGATGCCCTCAGGCCCCTGGTGCCTGAAGAGTCCGTGCCCTTCGTGGGGGAGGTGCTGGGGAGACTCCGCCAGGACGTGGGCCATCAGGCCACGGTTCTGGGATTCGTTGGGGCCCCATGGACTCTTGCGGCCTATGCCGTAGAGGGCAAGAGCAGCAAAACCTACGCCGTGATCAAGGCGATGGCGTTCCGGGAACCAACTCTGCTGCACCAGCTGCTGGGCCATCTGGCGGATTCCATCGCCACCTATGTGCGCTATCAGATCGACTCTGGCGCCCAGGTGGTGCAGCTCTTCGACTCCTGGGCGGGTCAGCTGAGCCCCATCGATTACGACGTGTTTGCCGCTCCCTACCAGAAACGCGTGATCGATCAGGTGAAGGCCACCCATCCCGACACGCCGCTGATCCTCTACATCTCCGGCAGTGCTGGCGTTCTGGAGCGCATGGCCCGCACCGGAGTGGATTTCATCTCCCTGGACTGGACCGTGGACATGGCGGATGGCTGTGCCCGCCTGCCCAGCCATCTCGGAGTACAGGGCAACGTGGATCCCGGCCTACTCTTCGGCACCCCCGAAGCGATTCGGGAGCGGATCCTGGATACGGTGCGAAAGGCCCGCGGTCGGCGCCATATTCTCAATCTGGGCCACGGCATCCTTCCCGGCACCCCGGAAGAGAATGCCAGGGTGTTCTTTGAAACCGGCAAGGCGATCCCCGAGCTCCTCGGAGCCGCAGTGTGAGAGCGTCCAGCGCTGCGGGTGATGGCCCGCAACGGATTCTCATCACCGGGGCCAGTGGCTGCGTTGGGCAATACACCGCGGAAGCGCTCTACAGGGAGAGCGATGCCCATCTGCTGCTGCTGCTTCGGGATCCCTCGAAGCTCACGGCTGTGCCGCGCAGCGATCCACGCATCACCCTCCTGGTGGGGGACCTGCGGGATCTGGATCCCCATGCAGAAGCGATCGCCTCGGCCCACCGAGTGATCCACACCGCCACGGCCTGGGGAGACCCCAAGCGTGCGTTCGATGTGAATGTGGTGGCGGTGAAAACCCTGCTCAGCCTCCTGAATCCTGAGAGGCTGGAGCAGGTGATCTATTTCTCCACGGCCAGCATCCTGAACCGGGATCTGCAGCTGTTGCCGGAAGCCCAGGCCTATGGCACGGAGTACATCCAAACCAAGGCCCAGTGTCTGCAGGATCTCGAGGCCCATCCACTGGCCGAGCGAATCGTGGCTGTGTTCCCCACGCTGGTCTTCGGGGGGAAGCTGATGGGGGCGGATGCCCATCCCACGAGCTACCTCACCGCCGGCGTCGGCGAAGCCCTGCCCTGGCTCTGGCTGGCGCGCTGGCTGAGGGCTGAGGCCAGCTTCCATTTCATCCATGCCGCAGACATCGCCACGGTGTGCGCCCACCTGGCCACCACCCCCCATCAGAGGAATCCAGAAGTGGGGCAGGGGGCGGTGCGACGCCTGGTGCTGGGCCAGGCGCCGCTCTCGGTGAACAACGCCGTGGCCACCCTCTGCCGCTGGCGTGGACTCTGGCTCCCTCCTGTGGGGCTGGATCTGCGGGGCTGGTTGATCGAGGGGCTGATCCGGCTCCTGCGCCTGGAGGTGAACGCATGGGACCGCTTCTCCATCCGCCAGCGCCACTTCGTGCACCAGCCGGTGAGCCCGCCGGAACGGTTCGGGCTCAGGAGCCTGGCTCCAACTCTGGAACGGGTGCTGGAGACGGCTGGGGTGCCCCACCGGGGGCCGGTGGAGAACACCTAGGCCTGCCCCGTTGCGAAGGGTTTGGTCCGGATCGGGATGAAATGTTGCAGATCTGTCAGGAAGGCCGAGGAGTGTCGAGGTAATCCTTAACGTGATCCGGTTGCGTGTGCGTTTTGCACCTCCCATGCGTCGTCTTTTCTCTCTGATCGCTCTGTGTCTGGCCCTGGTTCTGGGTGCCGCCCCGAGCTTCGCGGCTGATGTCGCCCATGGCGCTCAGGTTTTCTCCGCCAACTGTGCAGCCTGCCATATGGGCGGCGGCAACGTTGTGAATGCCGAGCGCACCCTCAAGGCCGATGCCCTCAAGGCCTATCTGGCCAACTATGCCGATGGCCCTGAAGCCGCTGTGGCCTACCAGGTGGCCAACGGCAAGAACGCCATGCCTGCCTTCGGCGGCAAGCTCAGCGATGCTGACATCGCTGATGTGGCAGCCTATGTGATCGACCAATCCGCCAAGGGCTGGGCCTGATCAACGGAATCCCTCCAGGGATTCATCCCTCCCCATCCCCGTCGGCTGAACCGGCGGGGAATTTTTGTGTCTTCCTCTGTTCAAGCACCGCCAGATACAAGGCCTCAGGCACCTCCCGGATGTCGTACTCCGTGGGCAACATCCCATGCACATGCCGATGCACCACCATCCAGCAGTTGCGCTCAGGATCGGGGGCCGTCTGATCAAACTCCCGCGACGCATCCGCCAGGGCTTGCACCAGGGTCAGGTCAGTTGGATCGGTCGACGGATGGGCCATGGCCAGAGAGACTGCGTGGTGGAAGCAAGAATGACGCCCATGATGGCGAGAGCCCTCTCCAATCGGGTTTCCACCCCTGGAGCATCCAGTTGCCGAGGTGGGCTCAGCCGCCAACGCTGGGGACGTCTTTTCGGCGCCCTGGTGAGCTTGCAAGTGGGAGGAGGCTTCCTGCCAAGCGTCGCCCAGAATGCCCCGAACGCCCAGACCGGCACATCTCCCAACCAGCCCCTGGCGATCAATGGCGCTGTGCCCCTCGTACCCTCCCCCTGCAAGCTCGTAGTGCCTGCGGACCAGGCCGTTCTGCAGCCGATGAAGATCCTGCCGGAGCAGGTGGCCCTCAAGAATCGCCTCGGCTGCCTCTCCCCGGAGGATGCGGTCTATGGCCCGGATGGCTGTCCTGCGCGTCTGTGCGGCAAGGGTGAAGGGGCCTTTCAGCTCCCGCCTCCATAGGCCACCTGGCAGACGGCATTGAGCAGCTGGGCCTGGGCAGCCGTAGCGGGCACCTGGCCGTTGAGCAGTCCTGCCTGGCAGTTGGCAGCCCCCATCAAGGGGTCCCCCTGGCCGAGGGTGTAGGCAAAACTCACGCCATAGAGCCCAACGGCTTCCACGGATCCGTAATTGAGCTGATAGGTGCTTCCCGGCACCAGGATCACGGTCTGCTGGCGGCTGGCCGCATCGTTCACAAGCGTGGTGAGGGTGAGCCCTGTGGCCAGGCCTGTCAGGCCCCAGCCTGCGGTGTTCCACCCCCACCATCCCCAGGTGGCTGGGGTCCAGGCATACCAGCCGGCATTCCAGGGACGGTTGTTCCAGTAGCCGCCGTTAGCCCAGTTGGCATTCCAGCCATAGCCATTGCGATTGTAGAAATTGTTGTTGACATTGACAGTCTTCTGGAACGTATTGTTATCAAAATTCCCATCTTTCACTCCACCCTCCCACAGCGGGCGGCTGGCTGGTCCGTAGTGGGGGTGATAGCCCTGATAGCCCCGCACCCAGCCATCGGCTGAGCCCCGACCGTCGTACCCCGCATCCCCAAAGTGAAAGGCGCCACCATCGCCTCCGGCCCGCCCGAAACCTCCACCGAAACCACCTCCGCCTCCCCTGGCGAACGTCCGATCAGAACCCACAAAAGGCAGCGTGGTGAGAAGAGCGAGCCCTGCAGCCAGCAGGTGCCGACAACTCCGCCTGAACATGGCCGCCATACGATCACTCTTGCCATCCTGCGACCCAATCACGCTGCCAGGGAACCACCAGCGTTCACCGTCACACTTCTGGGCAGACGAATCGTTGGACGGTTGTCTCGCCAATCTGGTGGAGAGCGCCCACCATCGGTGGTGAGGGCCGAACCGATTGATTCGGCTCTCCGCCTGGGCCCAACCCATTCGGGCGCCATACGGTCAGATCACCACATCCCTCACCCCCGTCAACCATGCATCCCACCGCCGAGCTGTTCACAGAGAAGGCCTGGGCCGCTGTCGTTGCCGCGCAGCAACTGGCCCAACAAAAACGGCAACAGCAGATGGAGAGCGAGCATCTCTTCGCTGCCCTGATTGCCCAGCAGGGCCTGGCCGGCCGCATCCTGGAGAAAGCCGGGGTGGATGTGGGCACCCTGAACCAGAAAATCGAAGCTTTCACCGCGGGCCAACCCAGCCTGAACACCCCACCCGACAACGTGTATCTGGGCAAAGGGCTGAACAGTGTGCTGGATCAGGCCGATTCCCTGAAAAAGAGCTTTGACGACAGCTTTATCGCCATTGAGCACCTGCTCCTGGCCCTGGCGATTGACGACCGCTGCGGCAAGCAGCTGCTCAGCCAGTGCGGCTGCAATGCGGAGAAACTCAAGCAAGCTGTGGTATCAATCCGCGGCAGCCAGAAAGTGACCGATCAGAACCCGGAAGGCACCTACGAATCCCTGGAGAAATACGGCCGCGACCTCACCGCCGCCGCCCGCGACGGCAAGCTGGACCCGGTGATCGGCCGAGACGAGGAAATCCGCCGCACGATTCAGATCCTGAGCCGCCGCACCAAGAACAATCCCGTGCTGATCGGCGAGCCGGGCGTGGGCAAGACCGCCATCGTGGAGGGCCTGGCCCAGCGCATCGTGAACGGCGATGTGCCTTCCGCCTTGCAGAACCGCCAGCTGATTGCCCTCGACATGGGCAGCCTGATTGCCGGTGCAAAATACCGCGGGGAATTCGAGGAACGGCTCAAGGCCGTGCTCAAGGAGGTCACTGCCTCCGAAGGGCAGATCGTGCTCTTCATCGATGAAATCCACACCGTGGTGGGTGCCGGCGCCGCTGGCGGTGCCATGGATGCCAGCAACCTGCTCAAGCCCATGCTTGCCAGAGGTGAGCTGCGCTGCATTGGCGCCACCACCCTTGACGAACACCGCCAGCACATCGAGAAAGATCCCGCCCTAGAGCGCCGCTTCCAGCAGGTGTTTGTGGATCAGCCCACGGTGGAAGACACCATTTCGATTCTG
>JBEIRX010000038.1:0-14292 GCA_040375715.1 Aphanothece sp. | reverse complement strand
TGGATTCCCAGGGTCGGGTGGTAAACACCTGGGCCGATGTGCTCAACCGTGCCGGCCTCGGCATGGAAGTGATGCACGAGCGCAATGCTCACAACTTCCCCCTGGATCTGGCCTCCGCAGAAGCCACCCCCGTGGCGCTGAGCGCTCCAGCGATCGGTTAAGTCGCTCCCTGGCCAACTGCGGCCCTACACCGCTACCCCCGCCTGACGGCGGGTTTTTTTTATCGCCCTTGCCGGCCAAGAACTGCGATCATCAACGGGTCGTCATTCGCTGTCCGTCAGCGCGCCCCTCCTCTGCGAGAGCGCTGGCCTCACCGCCCGTCGTCCCTGTGCTCTCGCCCAACGCTTTTGTAGACCCCAGGCAGCAGCGCTGGCCTTGGTGGCCCCTGCTGCCGCTTTATCCCTATGGCCAGCGCCCCACGCTGGTTCGTGAGCTGGTTCCCAGCAGAGTCTGGGGTTTCGAGCAGCTGCACGGGGTGTGGTATGTAGCGGTGCCGATCCGGATGACGGTGCTGAAGGTGCAGGGTGGACTGATGCTCTACTCGCCCGTTTGCCCTACTGCGGAATTACTGGCCTCACTGAGGGAGCTTGAGCGGCAGCACGGCCCCGTGCTCTCGATCGTGCTCGCTACGTCCTCCGGTCTGGAACACAAGCTGCCAACGCCCGCCCTCTGCCGTGCCTTCCCCAGCGCAACGCTCTGGGTCAGTGATCGCCAGTGGAGCTTTCCAGTCAATCTGCCTTCCGGTTGGCTGGGTTTCCCTTCCAAACGTACGCGCGTTCTCGGCCGAGATGGATGGCCCCATAGCGACCAGTTGGAGTGGTTTCCCCTCGGCCCAATTAATCTTGGACTGGGATGCTTTCTTGAAATTGCCTGTCTCGATTGTGCCACAGGCTGCTTGTTGCTTACCGATGCCCTGATTGCAATTGCTGCTGAGCCACCACCGATTTTTGAACTTGACCCCACGCCCTTGTTGTTTCATGCCAGAGACTACGGCTCGCAGCCACTGATTGATTCCTTTGAGCATCGCATCAGAGGCTGGAAGCGGATTCTTCTCTTCGCCAATTACTTCAGCCCAGAGGTCGTCTCGATACCACCCTTCTCAGCTGTGTGGAGTGAAATACAACAGGCCTCCCCACGTGAGGCCAGGACTCACTTCGGCCTCTTCCCTTTCCGTTGGTCCATGCAATGGGAGCTTCAGGCCGATGCCTTGATCGCCAGCTGTCAGGGAGACTTCACGTTCATGCTTGCCCCTGTCCTTGAACGCCTGGTGTTTGTGCGTTCCCAGCCCATATTGCTCGAGTGGCTTCGCCAGTTGGCAGCCCATTCCGGGATCAGGATCATGATCCCTGCCCACTATCATGCCCCGGTTTCGATCAGCAGTGATTCACTGGCCGCTTTTGCTTCCCTGCTCAGCGAGCGTCCTTGGGCGTCTTCGGGTGGCTCATGGCAACTTCTCGCCTCGATCGATTCGCTTCTGATGCGCATGGGCGTGGTCCCATCACAGCCGCAGCCTTGAATGACTGAAGAACAGTGGTGTTATGGGTGATTCTCCTTAATGAATTCCTGCCAACGCATCAATTTGAGATCAGCATTGACTTGAGCAGGCATTTGCTGCGAAACATCCCTTTCTGCCAGGCCTGTTTCCAAGCTGGTGGAGGTAGATCATCCAGCGGTGTTGAGGCCCATGGAGTTGCGGCCATCGCTTGCCTATAACGGTTGCGCATCGGATGCGAGCAGTGGGCATTCCAGGGCTTTACAGGTCCAGAGCCTGCGAAGTGGATGATGGCAGGATTGTTGATGGCTTCCTGCTCTGAGGACGTCAGCTCATCTGGGTGAAGGCTGTATTGAGGGAGCAACCCAAATAGGTGCGGGCAAGCATTCCAGCGTTCGCCAATCGTCAGCCAGTTACCTTGGAAGACATGATTGAGCACATCTTGATCCCAATGGGGTAGACGATGCGGATTGGCGCTCGCGAAGACACTTCCCAATCCCAGCACATCGACCTGTCGCCACAGTTCAAGATCAATCAGCATCACACCGGCATTGAAATATTGACCGTAAACGTACCCATGATCTTTGCAGGATAAACGGTGGTCGGGAACGGCAGCTAGTTTATGACCTTCCAGATCTAGGTGCCAGAGTGGAAGGAGGCTGCTGTTGATGATTGCATCGGAATCAATAAAAATCACTCGCTTTACTTCAGGTGGTAGGAGCTGTGGAAGCAACAACCTGAAATAGGTGGCCACACTCGCGTGACCATTGACTGGAAAGTCTTGAACTGGAGCTGCTGATGCTTTCAGAATTGAGAGTGATGGAACGATGCTGTACAAATATGGGATGGCAGTCGCGAAAGTCTTTGTGTCAACGTTGTCGATTAAGAGATAGACGTGGAGGTCGTTGCCTGTTTCTCCATACATCACCAGTGAATTTAGCATTGCTGCACAGTGACGTAGGTAGTTTCCATCTGCAGCGCAGACGACATTCATTATCATGAAAGCATCTCACTTGATACTAGCAGTGACGTGAGCAGGTTTGTCGCTACTGCTTCATTGGGTTGATAGTGGGTGTCATTTGAACCCAAAGGGGTTGTGGCGGTTGCTGGATTATTTCGGCTTGGCTGCATCGGCACAAGGTGGATTCCTTGGCTTTGAAAACAAACCTCCTGGGGTTGACAGTCCTCTCCGTTATGACGGCAGAATATTGACGGATAATGCCAATACCTGCTAACAAAGGGTGATCTTCTCGACAGGTTCAATGTTCGCCACCGGCCAGAGATCACTCGCACTCAGCAAATTGGGGCAACGACATTCATGATTCGCATAAATGCTGAGTCTGTCGCTTTTATTGATGCAATGAATAGTGTATTCGAGGGTCGTATCCAACCAAAGAGGATGGCTGGCAGCCTGACAGAGATTATATCAAGGATGACCCGATCTTGACGAAAAGAGATCGCCAGATCCCTCCTGCAAATCCTCTACACATTAGCTGGCTGAAGGCGAAAGAAGGCTTGAAGCGGAGGTTCGGCCGACGAACTGAACACTCGCGTTGATGGTCCCAGGACGGGTCAGAGCCTCAGCTGATCGGGCTCGTTGGTGGGGTCGTCCGAACCACTTCCAGTCCCCAACAGAGCCCCCTCCAACTCCATCCTCTGCTCCATTTGCCTCAAGAAATAGCCCGTCATCATTGCTGATGCAAGAAGCCCAGCCAGATTTTCTCTGCTGGTTTGAATCTTCACCTCAAACTGCTCACCTGGGAGCATGCCCAGCAAACCTTGCACGTTGTGACGGATGATGTCCTGAATATCGCCGCTGGCAGATCTGGCAACTCTTTGAAGCACATCCGGGGATTGCTCCTGCAGGTATTGGATCAGAGCATTGCCAGAGATGGCCTCACTGTCGCTGGTGAGAAACTCGGGATTGAACATCAACCTCCTGCTGGGGGCTTCCTGCGAGCGGGCTCCTTTGATCGGATGATCGGATTCCTGGGAGCGGACTCCTCGGAGCGGGCCCTTTCAGACTTGGCGATACCTTAACCCACATGGGAAGGTTTCAAATCCCCTGGCTCAGGGGCGGAGAACCGAAGTGGGCCAAAGCGATTGAGGGGCCAATAGCGCCAGATCGCGGTGCCGATGACCTCCTCTTCAGGCAGAGGGCCCCAAAGGTGGGAATCCAGGCTCGCATTGCGGTTGTCCCCCAGCACCATGAGATGGCCAGGGGGCACCACCAGCGGCGCGAGATTGTATCCCATGGGCCCATTCGCCCAATCAGGATCCATCAGCATTCCATTGCGCCACAGCTGGCCATTGCGAACCTCCACTTCGTCACCGCCAACGGCGACCACCCGCTTGATCAGGGCGGCGTGGCTGTCATATCCGGCCTCCAACAAAGCCTGCGGGGGATGAAACACCACGATCTGTCCCACCCCGGGGCTGACCCCAAGGCGTGGCAGGAGTTTCTGCACCAACACCCGATCCTCCAGCTGAAGGGTGGGCAGCATCGAGCCGGAGGGAATCCAGCGGGGCTCCAGCACCAGCCAACGCAGCAGCAGAGCCACCAGCAGCCAAAGCAGAAATCCACGCAGGGAAGAAAGGATGTCCTGCGCCGGGGAGGGTTGTTGACTGTTCTCAGCCAAAGGAGAACGGCGATCGATGGGAGCACCGACCCTGGCACAGGGAGGATGGCCTCAGCCATCCTCCCAAACCGAACTGGTCCCCATGACTGCTGACATGGAGGTCATTCCGGCCACTGCGACAGGGGTTCTGGCGTGTCTCCATCTGCTGCATGGCCTGCAGCGGCATGGATTGCGCCGAATCGTGCTCTGCCCGGGGAGCCGCTCCGGCCCCCTGGCCGTGGCGGCTTCCCTACTGGAGCCCCGGGGACTGAGCCTCTACACCGCCATCGATGAACGCTCGGCGGCCTTCTTCGCCCTTGGGCTCGCCAGGGGCGATGGACCTGCCGTGGCCGTCGTCACCACCTCAGGATCGGCGGTAGCCAATCTCCTGCCGGCCCTGGTGGAGGCCGACCAGGGCACCATCCCCTTGCTGTTGCTCACAGCTGACCGGCCGGCCCGGCTGAAGGGTTGCGGCGCGAATCAGACCGTGAATCAGGAAGCATTCCTCAGTCCCTGCTGCCGCTGGTTTGGCCAGGGAGCTGCCCAGGGGCTGGCCGCCATGGGGCACACCACCCTTCAGGACCTGGCCCATCAGGCCATGGCCGCTGCTTCAGGCCAAGCCACCGGGCTTGCAGGCCCAGTGCATCTCAATCTTCCCTTGGCGGAGCCCCTCCATCCCGATGGGGACGGGTTGGCCTGGCTGAAGGCCTGGTGCCCCCCGCCTGCAACTGAAGACGGACCAGATCGTGCTGCCAGCTGGCAACGCACTCCCCAGGGGAGGGGGGATGTGATGCTGGATCCTGATCAGCCTGGGGTGGTGGTGGCTGGTCCCTGGAGGGGAGGAACAGCCTCCTGGATGGGCCATTTGCAGGCACTCCGCCTCTGGCAGGAACGGAGCGGCTGGCCTCTGCTGGCGGATGCCCTCTCGGGCCTGCGGGGCAGGAGCCACCTGGGGCCGCTGGTGATGGGGTATGACCTGCTTCTGGAGGGCAGGGCCGAGGACCTGAAGGCCGGGCAGGTGCTCCGGCTCGGCCCGCTGCCCGCGAGCCGGACGCTTCAAGCCTGGCTGCAGCAGCAGCCAGGTCCCCAGGTGCTGGTCAGCGAGGGGGACCACCGCCCTCTGGATCCCCTCAGGTGCATCCGGGGGCAGTGGAGCAATGGGCTGGCCAGCTGGCCTGCACTGGACCTCGCCCGTCAGGGAGCACCGCCCCCTGAGGCTGCACTGGGGTGGCCGCGGGGGTTGGAGCTCGAAAGAACGGTTCAGGAGATGCTGCGCTCCTGCCTGGAGAATTCCGGCCCCTCAGGGGGAGAAGCCCCGATCAGTGAACCCTGGCTGGCTCGACGGCTGGGGCAGCTGCTCCCGGCAAACCTGGCGGTGATGCTGGCCAACAGCAGCCCCGTGCGCGACTGGGAAACCTTCACAGACCCCCTGGCTCCAGCCAGGCCAGTTGTTTCGTTCCGTGGGGCCTCCGGCATCGATGGCACCCTCTCGATCGCCTGCGGTGTGGCGGAGGCGATGGATCACCTGGTGCTAGTGAGCGGCGATCTGGCCCTGCAGCACGACAGCAACGGCTGGCTCTGGAGACAGCAGCTGCGGGGAAGATTGCTGGTGGTGTTGATCGACAACGGCGGGGGGGGGATCTTCGAGCAATTGTCAATTCGGCCGTCAGATCCCACCGCCCTCGACTTCGATCGGCTGTTCGCCATGCCGCAGCAGGTGGATCCCTGCGCCCTGGCGGCTGCCTACGGCGTGCCCAGCAAGCAGGTGCGACTCCGCCAGGAGCTGGAGGAGGCTGTGGCCTGGGGACTGGCCCAGCCCCTGGCCCTGCTCCGGGTGGTGAGCGATCGACGCTCGGATGCAGACCTGAGACGGCAGCTGCGCACAATGGCGGCAGAGCTGATCGCCCCCCCATGACGCAGCCCCTCCGACCCACTGTGTCCCCGGTGGACTGGGAGCCCTTCGGGGCCTACACCGACATCCTCTGCGAGCGCAGCGCCGAAGGCATCAGCCGCATCACGATCGCGCGACCGGAGAAGCGCAATGCCTTCCGGCCACGCACCATCCGCGAGCTCTGCGAGGCCCTCACCCAGCTGCGGGAAGATCCCCGGATCGGGGTGGTGCTTCTCACCGGGGCTGGCCCGGCGGCCGATGGCGGCTGGGCATTCTGCGCCGGGGGGGATCAGAGTGTCCGTGGGGAGGGGGGATATCTGGATGACGATGGGCTGCCCCGACTCAACGTGCTCGATCTGCAGCGATTGATCCGCACGCTCCCCAAAGTAGTGATCGCTCTAGTGGCCGGCTACGCCATCGGTGGCGGCCAGGTGCTCCATCTCCTCTGCGATCTCAGCCTGGCCGCGGAAAATGCGGTCTTCGGTCAGACCGGGCCGCGGGTGGGGAGCTTCGATGGCGGCTTCGGTGCCGGCTATCTCGCCCGGGTGGTGGGACAAAGGAAAGCCAGGGAAATCTGGTTTCTCTGCCGTCGCTATGGGGCGGAAGAGGCCCTGCGCATGGGTCTAGTGAACGCGGTGGTGCCCTTGGAGGAACTCCAATCGGAGGGGGTGCGCTGGGCCAGGGAAGTTCTCATCCACAGCCCCACCGCCATTCGCTGCCTTAAGGCGGCGTTCAATGCGGAGATGGATGGGCTGGCCGGGATTCAGGAGCTGGCCGGGCAGGCCACCCATCTCTTCTACCGAACCGCAGAAGGCCAGGAAGGGCGTGATGCCTTCCTGGAAAAGCGGGATCCAGACTTCTCCAGCTCCCCTTGGTTGCCCTAGGGATCAGCCGTGCAGCAGGCACCCTGCCGGGGGATGGGCCTCCTTCGTCGGTGAGAATTCCTATCCTTCCTGCACATTTGAACATCTCACCCCGCAAGGTCGTGACCAGGGTCAACCAAGGCTGGCGCCGGCCCCGAAGACGCCAACGGTGCAGGCTGCCCTTGCTTCTTCTCCTCAGCATCGGGAGCATCGGGTTCGCTGGCTCGGGTTCTGCTGCCCTGGCCGGGGAGCCGGCAAAGGCTCCCCTGGGCCAGGCGATCGATCAGCCATTGCAGGAACCCGGGGCTGAGGCCCTGCTGGATGGGGCGCCACTGCAGGTCGGGCTAAAGAACCACGAATGGCTTGAGCCCAACCAGGGGTCTCCTTCACGCACCAGCCCGATCCCAAAGACGTCCGCTCCCATCGGTCAACCACCAGCGGCGACCCCCAGTGCCGTTCCGACGCCAGGCTCCCCCGACAAGAATCGCCTGGTGATCCTGGATCGGCGACAGAGGCTCCTGCGGGTGCTCGAGAACGGCAAAGAGCTGCGTCGCTATCCGGTAGCCGTTGGCATGCCCGGGTGGGAAACACCGGTGGGGTCCTTCACCGTGATTGAAAAGACCGCCAATCCCACCTGGGAACATCCGGCCAGCGGCCAGCTGCTCCCGCCTGGTCCAGAGAACCCCCTGGGAAGCCGTTGGATCGGCTTCTACCGCGACTGCCAGGGACGCAGCGGCTTCAATGGCCAGGAGCATTTGGTGGTGAAGGGATGCGTGACGGCTGGATTCCATGGCACCCCGAATCGCTCCAGCGTGGGCAGAGCGGTCTCCCACGGCTGCGTGAGGCTGTTTGACGAGCATGCCAGGGATCTTTTCGATCTCGTCAGCCTGGGAACTCCGGTGACCGTTTTGCCCTGAGGAGGGGCCCGAAGCGTCCCCGTAGAGTTGCGCCGTCCTGCCAGTCTCAGATGCGCATCCTCTTTGCGGCGGCCGAGTGTGCGCCGATGATCAAGGTGGGCGGGATGGGCGATGTGGTGGGCTCCCTGCCACCCTCCCTGGCCACCCTCGGCCATGACGTGCGAGTGATCCTGCCGGGCTACGGCAAATTGTGGAGCCGGCTGCAGATCCCGGAGGAGCCCATCTGGCGGGGCCACACGATGGGCAACGACTTTGCGATCTTTCAGACCAAACATCCCAGCCATGGATTGCCGATCTATCTGGTGGGGCACCCGGTGTTCGACCCAGAGAGAATCTATGGGGGGGAAGATGAGGATTGGCGCTTCACCTTTTTCGCCAGTGCCGCTGCTGAATTCGCCTGGAACGGCCCCTGGAAGCCCCAGGTGATGCACTGCCACGACTGGCATACGGGAATGATCCCGGTGTGGATGCACCAGGACCCGGACATCAGCACCGTTTTCACCATCCACAACCTCAAATATCAGGGCCCCTGGCGCTGGAAGCTGGAACGAATGACCTGGTGCCCCTGGTACATGCAGGGGGACCACACGATGGCGGCCGCCCTCCTGTATGCCGACAGGGTGAGCGCGGTCTCACCCACCTACGCCATGGAGATCCGCACGCCCGAGTACGGCGAACGCCTCGATGGCCTGCTGAATTTCATCAGCGGCAAGCTGCGGGGCATCGTCAACGGGATTGATACCGAAGACTGGAATCCCAGCACCGATCAGACCTTGCCTGAGCGCTTCAGCGCAAAGGATCTCTCTGGCAAGGCGGCGTGCAAACAGATGCTGCAGGAGCGGTTTGGTCTCACCCAGAGTCCGCGCACCTACCTGATGGGCGTGGTGAGCCGGCTGGTGGATCAGAAGGGGATTGACCTGCTGCTGCAGGTGGCCGATCGGGTGCTGGCCTACACCGATAGCCAGTTCGTGGTGCTTGGTACGGGCGATCGGGGGCTCGAATCTGGCCTGTGGCAGATGGCCGCCCGCCATCCCGGCCGTTTCGCGGTGTTCCTCACCTATGACGATGCCCTCTCCCGGTTGATCTACGCCGGCAGCGATGCCTTCCTCATGCCCAGCCGTTTCGAGCCCTGCGGCATCAGCCAGATGCTGGCCATGCGCTACGGCTCCGTGCCGGTGGTCCGGCGGGTGGGGGGACTGGTGGACACCGTGCCGCCCCACGACCCTGCCGCCCAGAGCGGCACCGGCTATGGCTTCGATCGCTTTGAACCGGTGGATTTCTACACCGCGATCGTGCGCTCCTGGGAGGCCTATCGGCACCAGAGCAGCTGGGAGGAGCTGCAGCGGCGGGGGATGCAACAGGACTTCAGCTGGGACCGATCCGCCAAGGAATACGACCTGATGTATCGCGATGTCTGCGGTGTCAAGGAACCAACGCCCGATGCGGAGCAGGTGGAGCGCTTCTCCCAGGGTCAGGGGGCCGATCCCAGCCTGCGGGATGGAGCCCCACCGGAAGCCGTCACCCCCCAGGATCCCGCACCTGCCGCTCCAAAGGTGTCCGTGGCGCCCCCTCGCCAGCGCAATCCCCTGAGCCAGTTGCTGCGCCGCAACGACAGCTGAGCCGATGCCGCGCCCGTCCAGGGCAGAGGAGTCGGACGGCTCGCCCTCCCAGCTGCCCGCCCCCTATGCGCCTCCCTGGAAGCGCCTGGGGGAAGACGCCGTGGCCATGGCCTCCTGGGCAGGGCTCAAGCTTCGGGAGCTCTGGCGGAGGAACGGGGAAGGGAGCCTGCCATTGCCATCCTTCTGGCCACGGCGATCAGCCCGGCTGTTCTGGCCGATCGCCATCGCGACCGTGCTGCTTGCAGCAGGGCTGCTTTTCACTTTGGGGCTCTCTGGGATAGGCAACAGCAGGATTCAGCCTGGGCTTAGCCCCTCTCCTGAGGAGACGATCCTCGACCGCGAGCCAGTTGACGTCGAGGAGGAAAGAAAGAAAGCGTCTGTCTCCGAACCTGCTGAGGAGACAGACAGCACCGAGGCAATGGATCCCGGAGGATTGATGGACGCGGAGAGCCCTGCGGGTGCTGCGGGAGAGACGAACAGAGCCGATGCCATTCCCGCAGAGTGGACGGCAGAGGATCCAGAACACTTGATCAGTGCCATCTCCAGCAACGCCGACACCTTGACCCTCACCTTCAAGCTCAACCCCCGATTCCTTGCCCTTCCAGCCCCCGCCCGTGAGCAGTGGGCTCAACGCTGGCAGGGGCTCGCCACTGAACTGGGATACAACCATCTGCAGCTAACGGCTGGAGATCATCGCCTGGTGGGCCGTGATGCCCGCGTTGGGGGGGGCATGATCCTGTACGCCCCAAGCGAAAGGGAGCTGCTAGGGGAAGACGGATCCGCTGATGCGGGAGGATCCCCAGCACGCACTGGTGAGGGTGATCGAAACGATGGGGTTCTCGGGAATCGGACTGGAGGAGCTGGTGGGTCTCTGGGGGGAGCCCCTGATGCCCTCTCCCGCAGCCTCGATCGCCTTCTCCCCTGGCGCCACAGGGGCGTTGCGGCAGGTGCTGATGGGGGTGAGCACCGACAGCCGCCGGTTGCAGAGCGGTGAGCTCTTCATCCCCTTGGTGGGAGAGCGCTTTGATGGCCATGGCTTTCTCGAGCAGGTGCTGGCACCCCCCGATGGCCAACCGGCGGCAGCGGCGGCGGCCCTTGCCCAGGCCGACCGGCTTGGTCGCCATGCCGCAGCAGACCTTGTGCAACGCTCCGGACGGCCGCTCTGGCTGGTGGACGACACCCTGATCGCCTACCAGGAGCTGGCCCGCTTCTGGCGGCAGCGGCTGGCCTTGCCTGTGGTGGCCGTGACGGGCTCAGCAGGGAAAACCACAACCCGGGAACTGATTCGTGCAGCCCTGGCCCCCCTGGGACCAGTGGTGGCCAGCAGCGGCAATGAGAACAACGATGTGGGCGCGCCGCTCACCCTGTTGAAGGCCTCGAGAGAGACCGCCGCTGTGGTGGTGGAGATGGGGATGCGTGGCCCGGGAGAGATCGAGCGACTGAGCCGCTGCGCCGAACCTGATGTGGCTGTGATCACCAACATCGGCACGGCCCACATCGGGCGTCTCGGCAGCCGAGAGGCCATTGCTGCCGCCAAATGCGAGATCACGGCGGCTCTCTCCGCTGAGGGGGTGCTCGTGATCCCCGCCGCCGATCCCCTGCTGGAGGCGGCCCTGGCACCGGGCTGGACTGGCAGGGTGGTGCGGGTGGCCCTGGCGGATGAGGCCCAGGGCCTCAGCGGCGGCCCGGTGGTGAACTGGGTGGGGAAGCTCACGGTGGACGGGGGCACCCTGCTGGTGAGCCAACCCGAAACGGAGGGGAGGGATCCAGCAAAAGAGCACGCCGTGCCGATGCCTCTGGCTGGCCGGCACAACGCCCGTAACCTTCTGCTGGCCCTAGCTGTGGCCTCTGAACTGGGCGTACGGCCGCAGGACAGCCCCGCCATGGCCGTAGAGGTGCCTGGAGGACGGAACCGTCGCGTGGTGATCGGCGGAGTGAGCGTGCTGGATGAGACCTACAACGCGTCGCCAGAGGCGGTGTTGGCGGCCCTGCAACTGCTTGCGGACAGTCCCGGAGGCCACCGCTTCGCCGTGCTCGGCACCATGCTGGAGCTGGGGGATCAGAGCCTGGCCCTGCATGAACAGGTGGCGAAGAGAGCCCTGGAGCTGGGCCTGGATGGGCTGGTGGTGGTGGATGGGGGCGCAGAGGGGGAGGTGATGGTGCAGGCCGCCCAGGGACTTCCCCGTCTGGTGCGGGTGAGCCACCCCAAGGAGGCGGCAGCCCCCCTCTTGAACTGGCTGAAGTGGGGGGATCTGCTCCTGCTCAAGGGCAGCCGTGGGGTGGCCCTGGAAACACTCTTGCCCCTCTTGAAAGGGGCCCTCGAGCCGGACTGAACGCGACACCATCCTCCCGGCGCCGCGGCAAAGGATTCGATTCGTTCCTATGAAGGAGCGGTGCGGTTGTGGCGGAGGAAACTCAGTGGAGGCCGGTTCTTCGTTGCCCTATCGCCGCTGGCGCCGGCCTGTGGTGTCCGCGACGCTGATGGCGTTGGGGGATGCGCTCTGCCACTGGAAGGGGACACCCAAGGGAATCCCGATAGAGGCGGTGCGCCGCTGGCGGGAGCGGGTGGTGGTGCAGAAATCCCTTGGCCAGAAGAGCCGCCTACGGGTGGCTTTCGCCTCCGACCTGCATGCCGGCCGACTCACGCCCACGGGAACCATCGTTTCGGCCTGCGAAGCGCTGATGGAGGCAGAGCCGGATCTGATCCTGTTGGGGGGCGATTTCGTCTGCAGAGCTGGGGAGGAACTGCAGGCCATTCTTCCGGCCGTAGGACGCCTGCGGGCACCCTGCGGGGTATTTGCGGTGATGGGCAACCACGACCACAGCGCCGGTGCTGCCCTGATCACTCGCCGGTTGGAGGACTGCGGCGTGGGCGTGCTGTGCAACCGAAGCGTGAAGTTGCCGGATCCCTTCGGCAACGTGTTGCTGGTGGGGCTGGATGACCATCTGGGGGGCAAGCCCCGGGCCGCTGACGCCCGCTGGGACCCCAGCTGCGCCACGCTGCTGCTGATCCACCAGCCTTCGGGCCTGTTGGATGCGGGGGATCGGCCCTTCGATGTGGCTCTAGCGGGCCACACCCACGGGGGGCAAATCACCCTGCCCTGGGGAATCGCGCCCCTTGCGGCCTCCGGCCCCCTGTCCCGGATGTATCGCGCGGGCCGCTTCGGGCTCCCCGAGGGGCGAGTGTTGTGCGTGAGCGTAGGGGTGGGACATAGCCTGCTGCCCATCCGCCTGGGTCCCCGCACGGAAGTGTTGTTGCTTGAGCTGGTGGGGCTAGCCAAAGACACGACATCAGCGCTGGAGACATCTTGATTTGCAGATGCCTTAATCCTTGATGCGCATCATTTGATTCGAATCAACTCCGAGCACACCGAATCTGCCGATTTCAGCCATGAGGTCATCGATCGGGCCGCTGGAAACGGTATTTAGTTCGGCGGCTGCCAGTCCGACTTCACGACCTGCCGGGCCCGGCCCAGGGCCAGGGAACCCGCGGGCACATCTTCGGTGAGGGTGGAGCCAGCCGCAACCGTGACACCCTCCCCCAGGGTGATGGGCGCCACCAGCACACTATTGGCCCCGGTCTTGCTGCCGGCGCCGATGGAGGTGCGGTGCTTACGCACCCCGTCGTAATTGGCGGTGATCGTGCCGGCACCGATGTTCACCTTGGCACCCACATCCGCATCCCCCAGGTAGGTGAGGTGGTTGGCCTTCACGCCCTCCTGCAGGTGACTGTTCTTCACCTCCACGAAATTGCCGATGCGGCACTCGGCCGCCAGCACGGCCCCAGCGCGGATCTGGGCGAAGGGGCCCACGATGCAGTTGTTGGCCACCCGCGACTCCCGCACCACCGAATAGAGCAGTTCCACCCCATCGCCGATGGCGCTGTCTTCAATCAGGCAGCCCGGGCCAATGCGGCAGCCCTCGCCGATCACGGTGTCGCCCCGAAAGTGGCAGCCGGGCTCCACCACCACATCTCTACCAAACCGGGTGCCATCGCTGAGGGTGCAGCTTGCCGGATCAGTGAAGGTCACGCCTTCGGCCATCCAGTGGCGCCGAAGCCGGTCCTGAAGCACGGCCTCACACTGGGCCAGCTGGACACGGTCGTTGATGCCGTTGGTTTCCTGCCAGTCAGCCACCTCCAGCTGGAGGGCGGGCTGGAGCATGGCCACCGTGTCGGTGAGGTAGAGCTCACCCTGGTCGTTGTCGGTGGTGAGGCGGGGAAGCACCTCCACCAGCCGGGGCCAGTGGAAGCAGTAGATCCCGGCGTTGGTGAGGGGGTTGGCCCGCTGGCTGGCGTCGCAGTCGCGGTGCTCCACAATGCCGCTCACCAGGCCCTGGTCGTCGGTGAACACCCGGCCGTAGCCGGTGGGATCGGCTAGCCGAGCGGTCAGCAGGGTGACACCAGCGCCGCTGCTTCGGTGCAGCTCCAGGAGAGCCTGAAGGGTTTCCGGGCGCAGGAGGGGCACATCGCCATTGAGCACCAGCAGATCACCCGTGAAGCCCGCCAGGGGCTCCAGAAGCTGTTGCACGGCGTGGCCCGTGCCGTTCTGAGGCTCCTGCAGCACGAACTCCAGGCCGGAACGGTGGGCGAGGGCCTGCCGAACCCGATCGGCCTGGTGCCCCACGATCAGGATCCGCCGTTTGGGGGCCAACACGTCCGCGCTGTTGAGCACTCGCTCCACCAGGGTGGCGCCCGCCAGGGGCTGGAGCACCTTGGGGAGCGCGCTCTTCATGCGCGTGCCCTTTCCGGCGGCCAGGATGGCGCTGGCGAGCCTCCGGCGGATCGCACAGCTGGCGGGACTCGACTGGTGGGGCCCGGCCGATTTGTGCAGGAGGGTCCCACGGAGAGCCGAGGAGCTGGTCCAAATGGCCTCTGCCCAGGTGATCCGGCA
>JBEIRX010000029.1:0-19883 GCA_040375715.1 Aphanothece sp. | reverse complement strand
GAACTGTCCGGGGGCGAGCACGGCACCCTGACCGCGATCAGCTGGCGTGATTGCTGCCTGCGCACGATGGATGATGTTTTGCTGGTGGTGCCCAACAGCAAGATCACAGCCGATGTGCTGAAGAATCGCTCCCACTTCGGCCGGTGTGCCCAGCGCTTTCGGGTGGGTCTCGACTATTCCTTCCCACCTGCCCGGGCGCAGAGACTGCTTCGCGAGGTGGTCGCCGCCCACCCGGAAGTCCTCGCCGATCCACCCCCAATGGTACGACTAGCCAGTTTTGATGACAGTGCCATCACCTATGAGATCCAGGTCTGGAACCGCTCATCCGGTGGATCCCAATTGGATGTGCGCAGTGCCCTTCTGTCCCAGATCTGGTATGCGCTCAGGCGTGAGGGCCAGAGCATTCCCTTCCCGGTGCGCCAGGTGGAACCCAGGCGCCCGGTACCTGTGCCGGGTCTGGATGCCCCGTTCCCAGGGGAGAACCTCGCCAAGGGGCTGAGTGGTTCTGGACTCTTTGCCGATCTCAGTGACAGCCAGCGGCAGGACCTGGTGGAGGTGAGCACCGTTCTCTGGTTTGCCCCTGGGGAGGTGATCGTTCAAGAGGGAGCCGAAGGTGAATCGCTCTATGTGGTGCTTCAGGGAACGGTGGAGGTGCGCAAACAGCTGGAGAGCCAACAGGTGGTGGTGCGCCAACTCGGGATGAATGAGGTGTTCGGAGAGATGACCCTCTTTCTGGATGCTCCCCGCAGTGCAACTGTGCGGGCCATGGACGAATGCCGCCTGCTGGAGGTGGAGCGCTCTGCCGTGCAGACACTTCTCAAGGATGACCCTGCACTGCTGGACCGCTTCGCTGCCCTGGTGGCTTTGCGGCAGGCGGAGCTCAATCACCTGAGCCAGGAGGAGCGCCATGCGCACAGCACAGGCTTGCTGGCCACCATGCGGCGCCTTTTCTCAGCGGTGGCTGGCCCCTGAGCTGGCGCCGCCAGGATTCACGACTGCGTGCAGCCAGCGCCCCAGGGGGCATGGATATCCTGCAGGGCTGTCACCTCCAGGGTTCGGTGCTCCTGCAGGGCGGCAATGCCCTCCACGGCAGCCCGGGCACCGGCAAGGGTGGTCACGGTGGGCACGTCGTATTCCAGGGCAGCGCGCCTGAGATCGCGATCATCATGGGCAGCCTGCCGACCGATGGGGGTGTTGATCAACAGCTGGATCTGCCCTGAACGGATGGCGTCCTCGATGTTGGGCCGACCCTCGTGCACCTTCAGGATCGATGCCACATCCAGACCTGCGGCTCTGAGCACCTCGGCGGTGCCACTGGTGGCCACCAAGGCGAAGCCCTTGCTGGCCAGTTGTCTGGCCACCTGCACCAGGGCAGGTTTGTCGCGGTCGTGGGTGGAGAGAAACACTGTGCCGGTGGTGGGCAGGGCTTCCCCTGCGGCCAGTTCGGCCTTGGCGTAGGCCAGGCCGAAGCTTGTCGCGATTCCCATCACCTCACCGGTGGAGCGCATTTCCGGGCCTAGCACGGTGTCTGAACCCGGGAATCTCTGGAAGGGCAGCACTGCTTCCTTCACGGCCTGCCTGGGAGGCTGGGGTTCGCGGGTGAGGCCGAGTTCCGCAAGGGTTGAACCCGCCATGATCTGGCTGGCGATTTTGGCCAAGGGAACACCCGTGGCCTTGGCCACGAATGGAACAGTGCGTGAGGCGCGCGGATTGGCTTCCAGGATGTAGACGATGCCATTTTGAATGGCGAACTGCAGGTTGATCAGCCCCCGGACCTCCAGGGCAAGGGCCAGATCCGCGCTCCAGCCCCGAATGGTTTCCAGGCAGTCAGCGGGCAGGCTCACGGCCGGCAGGCTGCAGGCTGAGTCTCCGGAGTGCACCCCCGCAGGTTCGATGTGCTCCATCAGACCTCCGATCACCACGGTGTTGGTGTGGTCGCAGAGTGCATCCACATCCACCTCGACCGCATTCTCCAGAAACTGGTCGATCAACACCGGGTGATCAGGCTCCACGCTCACGGCTTCTGCCATATAGCGGTTGAGCTCCGTTTCGTCGTACACCACCTCCATGGCTCGTCCGCCGAGCACATAGCTCGGGCGAACCACCACGGGATATCCCACCCGCTCCGCCACGGCGCGGGCTTCCCCTTCGCTGCGGGCCAGGCCATTGCGGGGTTGGCGAATCTGGAGTTGGTCCAGGATCTCCTGGAATTGTTCCCGGTCTTCAGCCCGGTCGATGGAGATTGGAGAGGTGCCCCAGATATGGGTGCCGCTGGCCATGCCCTCCGGGCTCTGGAGCCAGCGCATCAGGGGGATGGCCAGTTTGAGAGGGGTCTGGCCACCGAATTGAACGATCAGGCCCTCAGGCCGTTCCGCTTCGATCACATTCAGTACATCCTCCAGGGTGAGTGGCTCGAAGTAGAGCCTGTCACTGGTGTCGTAGTCGGTGGACACCGTTTCAGGGTTGCTGTTCACCATCACCGTGGCGAATCCCGCATCCCGCAGGGCAAAGGAGGCATGGCAGCAGCAATAGTCAAATTCGATGCCCTGGCCGATGCGGTTTGGCCCTCCGCCGAGGATCATCACCTTGCGTCGCTGCTCCGGCTGCACTTCGCTCGCCGGAGGTTGGCTCAGCAGGGTTCCATCCTCATGCATACGGAGCAGGCCTCTCTCATAGGTGGAGTAGTGGTAGGGGGTGCTGGAGGCAAACTCTGCTGCGCAGGTGTCTACCGTCTTGAAGACGGCATTGATGCCGAGGCTCTGGCGATAGCGACGCACCCTCAGCTCGTCGCTGCCGGTGGCCCAGGCCACCTGGCGATCGGAAAAACCGAGTTGTTTCAGTTCCAGGAGTGCCGCCGCATCCAGATCCGCCAGGGTTCGTCCTTCGAGTAACCGTTGCTCCGCTTCCAGCAGACCCCTCAGCTTGGCCAGGAACCAGGGGTCAATGGCACTGAGTTGCTGGATCTCCGCATCGCTTCGCCCAGCACGCATGGCCGAGCGCACCGCCAGAATTCGTTCCGGTGAGGGGATACGCAATTGGCGCTCGAGATCCTCATCGGGTGGGTGCCCATCCTTTCTGTCACAGCCCCAGCCACTCAGGCCCGTTTCCAAGGAACGCAGTGCCTTCTGAAACGACTCCTCGAAACTGCGCCCAATGGCCATCGCCTCTCCCACCGATTTCATTGAAGTTGTGAGCACCGCGGGGCTGCCGCGGAATTTCTCGAAGGCAAAGCGGGGTATCTTTGTCACCACATAGTCGATGGTGGGTTCGAAACAGGCTGGGGTCGCGCCGGTGATGTCATTGATGATTTCATCAAGGGTGTAACCCACGGCCAGCCGGGCGGCGATCTTGGCGATGGGAAATCCGGTGGCCTTGCTGGCCAGGGCCGAGGAGCGGGAGACCCGGGGATTCATCTCGATCACCACCACCTCTCCATCGACAGGATTGATGGCGAACTGAATGTTGCTGCCTCCGGTGTCCACACCGATCTCTCGGATGATCGCGATGGCCTGATCCCGCAGGCGCTGGTATTCGCGATCTGTGAGGGTCTGGGCGGGGGCGACGGTGATGGAATCGCCGGTGTGCACACCCATCGGATCGAGATTTTCAATCGAGCAAACGATCACCACGTTGTCTGCCGTGTCGCGCATCACTTCCAGCTCGAATTCCTTCCAGCCCAGCAGGGATTGCTCGATCAGGATCTGGGAGACGGGGGAGGCTTCCAGGCCGCTCTTGCAGATGGCGCGGAATTCCTCCGGGTTGTAGGCGATTCCCCCTCCTGATCCCCCCAGGGTGAAGGCCGGCCGGATCACTCTGGGGTAGGTGCCGATGGCTTTTCCCACGATCTCGGCCTCCTCCAGGCTTTTGGCGATCCCTGAGGGACACACCGCCACGCCGATGCGCTCCATCGCCTCCTTGAACAGAAGCCGGTCTTCCGCCTTGCGGATGGCCTCCAGGTTGGCCCCGATCAGCTCCACCCCGAAGCGGGCCAGGGTGCCGTTTTCCGCCAGGGCCACCGCCAGGTTGAGGGCCGTCTGCCCGCCCATGGTGGGGAGCAGGGCGTCGGGCCGCTCCCGCTCGATCACCCGGGCCACTACCTCGGAGGTGAGGGGTTCAATATAGGTTCGGTCCGCCAGATCAGGATCCGTCATGATCGAGGCGGGATTCGAGTTCACAAGTACCACCTCGTAGCCCTCGGCGCGGAGGGCCTTGCAGGCTTGGGTGCCGGAATAATCGAATTCGCAGGCCTGGCCGATCACGATTGGCCCTGAGCCCAGCAGCAGGATGCGACCCAAATCCGTGCGGCGGGGCATGGGGCAGGGGAGGGCAAAACTGCCCCAGCCTCTCATGCGTGCGGGTATCCCTTCCTCCTGTACGCCCTCACCTGCTGGGGGATCGCTAATCTGATGAGTGATTCAAGACCGTTCTCCACCGCCGATGAGTGAACTCCAGCGCCTGAAGGGGCTGCTTCCCCCTGAAATGCAGAGCTGGGTGTTCGTGGAAGCCGCTGCTTCGGTGGATCCTCCCCTGATCACCCTCGAGGAGATCGGCAGGGATGAGGTGGAGATCCAGGTGGACCTGGAAAAGTGGGATAGCCTGGCCCTGGACCATCGCAACCTGCTGTTCTGGCACGAGGTTGGGCGGATTCAGAATGACGCCATCCCCCGGGATGGCTGGGAGATGGCGGCACTGGCCATTGGCCTTGGAGGGGCCATCGGTGAGCTCTGGGTGCAGGATGGCCTGCTGCTTTTGGTGGCCGCAGGTCTTTCAGGCTTTGCCGGCTATCGGCTCTATCTCAAGAACAATTCCGAAAAACGCCTGCAGGATGCGATCCAGGCCGATGAACGGGCCATTGAGCTGGCCTGTCGGTTCGGTTACACCCTGCCCAATGCTTACAAGAGTCTTGGGGGAGCGCTTAAGGAGTTGGTGGAGCAGAGCAGAAAGAAGCGAAAACGGGCCTTCTACGAAGACCGGCTGGAGGCGCTGCGCAAAAGTGCTGGCAAGGCTCGAGCGGAAATGGCCCAACAGGAGGGATCCAGACAATCCATCAGCAGTGAGAATGTGTATGGCTGATTCAGAAAGTGAAGCCCTCGCCAGGCTGGCTGCTGAGGCCTGTGACGATCGCAAGGCGGTGGATATCCGCTTGATCAGGGTGGAAGATGTCTCTTCCCTGGCTGATTGGTTCGTCATTTGCAGTGGTCTCACCGATGTGCAGGTGCGGGCCATTGCCCGTTCTGTGGAGGATCGGCTGGATCTTGAGGCCCATCGCCTCCCCCTGCGGCGGGAGGGGCAGGCGGAGGGGCGTTGGGTGCTGCTGGATTACGGGGAGCTGATCGTGCACGTGCTCACGCCCCAGGAGCGGCACTTCTACGATCTGGAAGCTTTCTGGGGCCACGGCGAACAGCACCGCTACATCCCATCAGCGCTGCCAGCTGCCTCCGTAGGTTCTTCCCTCCTGCCATCTTGAGCAAACGGCGTGAATCTGCCACCATCCACGCCAAATGGTCCCGGCGCTGAGTCCGCCGAATCCTCAGTGGCTTGTCCAGTGGCGAAGGAGCAGCGCCCTCTGGAGGAATACAAGCAGCTGGAGCGCTCCTGGTTCTTTTCCTGGCCAGCCCGTGGGGAGGTGGTGCTCCTTCGCTCCATGGCGCTCGCCTGGCTGGTGATGCTGCCCCTGGGGCTGATTGTGGCCAGTGGTAGCTGGAGCCTCAGGGATCATCAGCTGGGGATCGCTGCGGCGGCCTTCACCATCAGTCTCGGCCTGCCCCTGTTGCTACTGCTCCGGCAGTGGCTGGGCTGGTCCTATGTGAATCGCCGGCTGGTGTCTGAGCGGGTTGAGTATGAAGAATCCGGTTGGTATGACGGCCAGGTCTGGGAGAAGCCGTTGGCCTGGCGACAGCAGGATCTGCTGGTGGCCCGTCATCAGGTGCAGCCGGTGCTGCAGAGGCTTCGCCAGGGCATGCTCTGGGTTCTTCTGTTGATGGGTCTTGGCACCGGCCTCTGTCAGGCTCTCTGAAGTCACGCCCAGCGGCCGTCAGCACCCCAGCTCCCTCATGTCCCTGTCGACCAGCTTCTCCGGGACCAACCGTTCCCTGGTTACCCCCCTCAGGGTGCGCCTGTTGCGGGATGGCATCCCGGAGTCCAGCCACCGGGTGCATGTGGTGGTGTGCGATCAGCGTGGGCGGGTGTTGATGCGGGCCGGGGACCCCCAGCTTCTGGCTTTCGTTCGCTCGGCCCTCAAGCCCTTTCAGGCCACCGTGTATGTGAGCAGTGGTGCGGCAGAGCGGTATGGAGCCGGGGAGAGAGGGTTGGCCATTGCCTGTGCCTCCCATGCCGGCACCATGGTCCATGCGAGGGAAGCCTTTCGCCTTCTCTGGGGAGCTCAGCTGGAGGTGGAGCAGCTGCAATGCCCACCGCCCGGGCCGGGCATGAGTCCCTTACAGCACAACTGCTCCGGCAAGCATGCGGCGTTCCTCTCGGCCTGTCGGATGCTCCACTGGCCCCTGGAGAGTTATCTGCAGGTGGAGCACCCCCTTCAGCAGGAGGTGTTGAAGCGCGTGGGGGAACTGCTGGCCCTGCCGGCAGCTGAACTGGTGGCGGCCCGGGATGATTGCGGGGCACCGACGCTGCAGCTTCAGCTGGCCCAGATGGCCCTGCTCTTTGCCCATCTCGGGGCGGGCACTCAGCCCGATCTGGAATGCCTCAGCCGCTCGATGCTGGCCCACCCGGAGCTTGTGGCTGGGGAGAACCGCTTCGATACCGAACTCATGCGACGTGCCCATGGCCAGGTGGTGAGCAAGGGCGGGGCGGAGGGGATTCAATGTCTGAGCCGGGTGGGGGAGGGCCTGGGGGTGGCCATCAAAGTGGAGGATGGCCATGCCAGGGCAAAGCAGGCGGTGGCTCTGTTTGTGCTCCAACAACTGGAGTGGCTGACCCCAATGACGCTGGAGGAGCTCAGCGATCGGTTCCTGGTTCCCTCCTCCAGTCTCCAGCTTGAGGTGCTGGGGGACCTCCGGGCTTGATGACCCCCTGCCCTGGTAAAGTAGGAACGTGACGCGGGGTAGAGCAGTCTGGTAGCTCGTCGGGCTCATAACCCGAAGGTCGCGAGTTCAAATCTCGCCCCCGCCACCAATTTTATTGTTCAAGGATTGATCCTCCCGACACCCACTTTCATCAAGTGGGTTTTTTGTTGGGTCCATCAATCCAGGGCTCAGAGTCCAAAGGCTGTTTTATAGAACCCATGCAGCCGCTTTAGGTCCCAGTAGGGAGTGGGTTGGTTGTTGTTGAAACAGGCGGCATGCTGATAGTGCTGAAAAAGATCATCATCCTCATCAATCTTGATGATGGTTTCAATCAGCTCTTCTGTGGAGGAGTAGTCCATTGCATTGATGTAGGATTGGGGTGAGAAATCAGTCGCCACTTCTGGATTACCCCAGTAAATTGGGATTGATCCGGCCAGCAGGGGATCGAGGATCTTTTCGGTTGTGTAACCAACAGAGCTTTCATTTTCAAAGGCAATATTAAATTTGTATTGGTGGAGAAACTTGATTTTGTTGTCAACTCTATAGCCAGTATTGTTCATCCATTTTCCAGCTGAATCCACTTTTTTATAGGTGCTCAGGGCATGAAAGAACTTGTTTCTTTCCTGAGGCTTCCCATTGCCGAAAACAAAGCTGCAGAAACGCTCTCTTGGCTCTGAGTATGAGCTCTCCTGGGGCCGGTTGAGAAGGATGTCAAGCATGGAGCCAATTCCCTCAGGCAGACCAAGACCTCTGGATTGATACCAGGCGTGATAAATATAAACAGGAAGTCGCAAGTTGCGAGGGTCTGGGCTGGGATCGAAGCTGATGGCAAAATCGCAGGCATTGAAGTCCGGCCTGATGTTTTCGCCTGTATAGAAGAGTTTTCGACAGCTGAATTTCTTGTGGCGCTCACCAAAGACTGAGTAGATCAATACATCGGGCCAGTACCTGGTCAGTCTGTAGCGAATTCCGCAGAGGTCAAATGTGTGCGTAAAAAAGTTGTTCTTTGGATCAAAGTCGGCCCAGAAATCTTCAAACCACAGGCGTACCATGTCAATTGCTAACCATCGCAGTCATTCATTCGCTGGGATCGTAAGTTGACCCCGTCTGATCTGGCAAGATCTGTTCTGATCGGGTGTCGCAGCATGGATTCTCACACTCGGTTCCAGCCCCGTTCACAGCCCACCTATTCGCAACCTGTGGATGCGGTTGTGGTGGGTGCTGGAGCCTGTGGGGGCGTGGCAGCCATGGTGCTGGCTGAGGCAGGGTTGCGGGTCCTGGTGCTGGATGCCGGGCCCGATCTCCTCTGCGACCGTGTTCTTGGGGGAGAACCCTTGAACAGTCTGCGTCGGTTGGCTTTTATGGCGAGTGGGCGCCATCGCCTGCAGATCAACCATCCCGGGTACTGGAAACACAATCCCGAGCTCTTCATCGATGAAAGGCTGCACCCCTACGTCACCCCTGACGATGCCCCGTTCCTCTGGACGCGCGGCAGGCAGGTTGGTGGAAAATCCCTGACCTGGGGAGGGATCACCCTGCGGCTTTCGGACTATGAATTTCAGGCTGGGCGCTGGGATGGGCGCAGCGCCTGCTGGCCCATCGGGCACAGGGATCTGGATGGGTATTACGGGCGGCTGGAGAGGTTGCTGGGGGTGCATGGCCAGCAGGATGGCCTGCCCCAGTTGCCGGATGGCCAGACCCTTTCCCCCCTCCCCCTCACTCCTGCGGAACGTCAGTTCCAGGAGGCCGTGGGCAGCGAGCTGCACCTTCCTGTGATTCCTTCACGGGGATTTGCCAGGCCTCCCTCTGGAGGGAAGAGGGCCTGGCCGGCCTCCAGTGCCCAGGGCTCAACCCTGGCCCGGGCTCTGGCGACAGGACGCGTGCAGGTGCGATCGATGGCGGCAGTGAGTCACCTCTGGATGGATGCCTCTGGGGAGCGGGCCAGGGGTGTGGTGGTTGTGGACGCTGAGAGCGGCGTCCGCGAGCGGATCGCCGCGGATCTGGTGGTGCTCTGTGCTTCCACCATCGAAACCCTCCGCATTCTTCTGCATTCCCAGGCGGGGTTGGATGGACCGGCCCTGATTGATCCGTCAGGTCGTCTGGGCAGCCACCTGATGGATCACATTTCCAAGAGCTGCTTTTTCAGCCTCCCAGTCCAGGGCACCCCAGCTGCCGTGGCTGAACTCTCCGGTGCAGGCAGTTGTTTCCTCCCGAACACCTTCTTCGGAGAGCATGCCGCAACCTCCTTCGCCCGCGGCTACGGCCTCTGGGCTGCCATCCAGAGGTTTGATCCTCCGTCCATCTTCAAACGGCGCCCCAGCGAAGCGCTTGGTTTCCTGATCGGTCATGGGGAGGTGCTTCCATCCGCAGCGAATTGCGTTTCCCTGTGTTCCCATCAGCAGGATGTGCTGGGCTTGCCGGTGCCTGCGATCACCTGTCGCTGGGGGCCCAATGAACAAGCCATGGTGGCGCACATGGAGGAACGCATGCGCCTTGTGGTGGCCGCTGCAGGAGGGGAGATTCAGCCGCTGGAGGATCTTGTGGTGCTTCCCCTGCTTGAACCCTGGCTCAAGACAAGCCCAGCCTTCAGAGCAGCGGCAGCCCCACCCGGCTACTACATCCACGAGGTGGGAGGAGCCCCCATGGCTGCCGATGCCCAGACAGGTGTGGTGGACCCATGGAATGCCTGCTGGCGTGCTCCCAATGTGCTCGTCACCGATGGTGCCTGCTGGCCCAGCGCTGGTTGGCAGAGCCCAACCCTCACCCTGATGGCCGTTACCTGGCGGGCCTGTGAGGGGGCCCTGCACAGACAAACGTGAGGATGTGAACACCCATGGCGGATGTGGTGTCAATCACCACAGAAGGGGAGCGAGGGTCGACGCAGGATGTGGGGGCGACCTTTAATCGGGTCGGGCAAGGGAGAAAATCCAGGCGGAGGTTGGCCCCTCCGCTTTTTTTATGGGGGCGATCGCCCTGCCCCAAAGCGTCCCGCCTCCCTCTTCAGGATTCCGAGAAGAGTCCTTCGAGGTAATGATCTTTCACCGACCTCTCACAGGAGCCGTTCTGAAATAGGAAGCCCGCTAGGGCGGAGGTGATCACGCTGTACTGATCCCAGTGAGGATGGTTGCGGATGAATTCCCGCATGCCATCGAAGAGGGCTTCGGGAACCTCCGCCTCCAGGCTCACGCTTGTGTGCTGCTCAGGAGCCAGGTGCTGTGGAGAAGGGGAGTCAGTCGCACCAGTTGCTCCCTGGAAGGAGCTGGCCATTGAGGTGTCCTTCTCCGATTCCCGCACGTGTGTTGAGCTGCATTGGTGCCCAGTACGCCACACCTTCATGGGTTTCGTCAAAGTCTGCCGCTGAACAGCAGACCAGGGACCTCGCGCACTGAGACTCTTGCTGTCACAGGCTTTATCGGGTGAGCCTGGTCGGAGTCACCCCTCCGGAAGGCGGTGACAAGAAGTTGTCAATAGCCCCCAAGCATTTGGCTCCTTTCCACAGGAGGCCCACGGGGAGAGGGGCCTTGCTCCACTGGATGGGGAAAAAGCCCCTGCTTCCTGGGGGAAAACATCCGGCGGTGGGGAAAAGTCCAATCCATAGGAATCTCTTAACAATTCCCTGGCGATGTCCTTTCCCCAACCTGAGACCCTCAGCTTTTGCGAAGGGTCTGGGGCCCCAGGGGGTGATGGGCGTGGGGGTAGGGCGGATGGTGGTGATGCTCAGAGGAGGTCTGGCTTTGGGCAGCGTCTTCGCTCTGACAGGCTCCCGTGCATTCCTTCTCGCACAGCTCGCAACCTTCCATCGAACCCTCCACGTGATGATGGTGGCTGTGCTGGGGGTAACCCACTTCCCTCTCAAAACCGAGCACCTGGGCTCTGTACTTGCAGAGCGAGCAATTCATCGCATTCGTGCCCTCCAGCACCTCCATCAGCCTGTCCTGAAAGGTGGCCAGCACCTGGGGGTGGTCCCCGAGGTAGGAGGCATGCAGCAGATCCACATCGGGGTGCTCGGCGGCCACGGCGTTGCTGTGCTGCACGATGCGGCTCACCAGAACGCCTGAAAACAGGAAGTAGGGGAACACCAGCACCCGTCGATACCCCAGCTTCATGACTTGCCGCAGGCCTGGCTCCACCAGGGGAAAGGTCACCCCTGAATAGAGGGTCTCTCCCCAGCCGAAGCCGAACCCCTCCACAAGCATGCGGGTCACCTTGGCCACATTGGAATTGGCATCCGGATCAGAGGATCCGCGGCCCACCACCACCAGCAGCGTGTCGTGCAGGGGGATCGGCTCCGCACCCTCTTCCTGGTTTCGGCGGTTCGCTTCCTCCAGAGCGCTCTGGATCCTCGCCCCTGCGGCTTGGATCATGCCCAGATCCACCCCCAGCTCCCTTCCATAGTCGACCCGCAGGCCCGATTCCGCGGCAAAGGTGTTGAGGACCGATGGAATGTCGTTCTTGGCATGCCCTGCCGCGAAGAGCATTGCCGGCAAGGCCAGGATGTGCTCCACTCCCTGGGCCTGCAGCTTCTCGAGGCCTTCCCGCAGAATGGGTTTAGCAAATTCCAGATAGCCGTGTTCCACCGGCACCGGATGCAATGCCTTTTCGAGCTGCCGTGCGAGATTGGCGAATTCACTTACGGCGAAACGGTTGCGGCTGCCGTGGCCGCAGATCATCACGCCGATCCGGCCATGGGGGCTGACAGGCGCCGTCGTTTGACTGATGGTCTGACTGATGGAGGGGGAGTTGATCATGAAGCCATCCACATCACTAGACCCTATTCCGCCCTCTGAGCGCTGCATCGCTATGAAGCTTTCCCTCCTGTGACCCTTCGACTTCCGCCGTATCAGCCACTCCCCCCTCCAGATCCCAGCCATGCGCTCCTGGAGGTGCGGGTGGCTGATCTCCATCCCACCCAGATGTGCATTGGGCTGGCCGAAGTTCGCAGTCGGCAGCAGGACTTTTCCGCAGACAGCGCCAAGGAGCGGCGCTCCTATCTGGCCAGCAAACCGGTGCCATTGGTGCTTGGGGGTGACGGACGCTTCTGGATGGTGGATCGCCACCACAGGCTGCGCGGTCTGGTGGAGCTGGATCCGGAGGCCACGGCCTTTGGCTACGTGGTGCTGCAGATGGCTGATGCATCCAGATCTGAGGTGTTGGAGGCGCTGCAACGCAGAGGCTGGCTCTATCTTTATGACGGTAGAGGTGGTGGTCCTCTTCCCACGTCCGCACTTCCCGAGAGGTTGCTGGATCTGCTGGACGACCCCTACCGCAGTCTGGTCTGGAAACTGAAGCGTGAAAAGCGCATTGCTGCCCAGCCCCTGATTCCCTTCCATGAGTTTCGCTGGGGAGCCTGGCTGCGCAGACGCCCGCTACCTCCCTTCAGTTCCGATCGATTGGACCCTGCCCTGCCCACCGCGCGGGCCCTTGTGGCCTCCCCCGTCGCCTCCCATCTTGCGGGTTGGATGGGGCCCAGGACGAATTGAGTCGACCCTTGCGAGAGCAGTCATGATGACGGAAGCTCCAGCTGTTGTGCAGATGCGTGAAGCCAACCCGATCAACCAGGCCCTGGATCCTTCCCAGGAGCCAGCGATTGATGAACCGCTGGATGATCAGGCAACCAGACGTTCAGGTCGCAGGTTCCGTCTCCTGCTGGATGGGGGAGGCCTTGCCCTCTTCCTGATCTTCTGTGTGCGGCTGCTGTCCGTTCTGCTGGGAGCCAACGTGATGGATCCAACCTGGCAGGGGGAATTTGTAGAGGTGCTGGTGGACCAGGGGTTGCTAGCTTTTCTTGGTTTCCTCTTGCTGCATCTTGCTGTCTATCTCCAGCCGAGACATGACCGTCTGCGGCGACGTCTGCGGTTGGTCAGGAGGCTTGCAGTTCCTGTGGTGATTGGCTACCTGCTACTTGTGCCTCTCCAGCTCTCTAGCTCTTTTGGTGAATTGACGGCCGCTCAGGCACGCAGGGATACCTATCTCCAGAAGAGTTCGGATTTGTCTGAAATCAGAGAAGCTGTGAAACGGGCAACCAGCGTGCAGGATATGAATGTTCGCTTGCAATCTCTCCTCCAGCCCTCTCTCACTGCTGAACAGCTGAACCTTTCGTTGCCTGAGTTACGACAGACTCTTCTCAAGACAAACGAAGCAAAGCAGGAAGAAGTTTCCCAACAAATCATTCGCAATGCTGATGATTTGGACTCCTTTGGCGCGGTGATCAGCCGAGTCGGTTCCGCTTTGGGTTGGGCTCTGGCCTTCGCAGCTGGGGCTGTGCCGTGGGGTTCCCGCTCCACCTTGTTTGAGCGATTACGGCGGCGCTGAGCCACTGTTTCACCTGCTAGGACCGATTGCGCGGTGGATGCCCCTCCCCCTGAAGAAGCAACCGTTCCCAACGCTTGAGCATTTGCCCGCACTGCCATGCCACCACGGCAACCGATGCGGCTGCCGCCACCACCCATACCGTTGGCGAAAGGACGGTGGCCAGCAAGGCCAGCCAGGGCACCACGGCCAGCCAAGGACGCACCCGGCGGATGGTGGCCAGCGCACCTGAGCAGGCTCGGCAGTGCTCCGTGTGACTCTGATAACGCTCCATCAGGTGCGGCCGATCTTCTCTTGTTGGCAGCTGGCCCTCGGGGAAGGGGGGGCCTGCATGCTCAACAACCCATTGATGGAGCGCCATCACATAACGGTCGGCACTACTGGCCAGGAAGCAGCTGCGGCTGAGATGGCCGCTGCCACCCCGCTGGGCCAGTGCCCGTTCTTGCCAGTGCAGAAAGAGCTGGTCGTCCTCCAGCACCACATGGTTGCTGAGGTGTTGCAACCAGATGGGGCGTAGCCGCAGCAGCAGGGGAGGGAGCGGGGAGCGGAACTGGAAGGGGAAGCGCGCAAAGATCCGGCAGACACCTGGCCGGATCGGAGTGGCGTAAACCACCGTGAGAATGCGGGCAAAGCTCGGAGCGGTGAGGTCGTGCCACATCAGGCAGGGAGCCGTGAATGTGGTGGCCTGTCGTCCGAGTCTGCCCCGGCGTGGGCCCTCCTCCCACACTCCTGAGAAGCCTCCGGCATCCAGGTCCAGGAGCTTCAGATCCACGGGGCCGGCGTTCTCGCGGCGCCCCACCGTGCCGTGGTGGGTGAAGGGCACGTGGCTCACATCGAGCACGTTTTCCAGCAGGGTGAGGGCGTCATAGGGCAGATCCCGGAAGGTGTCCTGCACCGTCCAGGGGCGGTCCTTCGGAGCGAGGGGCTCCTCCAGCTGTGGCACCAAGGGCAGGGGCACGTCGGGGCTCATGCCCGGATCCCCCGCAAACACGAACAACAGGCCTTGTCCCGTTGCTGTGGCATAGGTGCGGCAGCGGCTGCGGGGGCTTCGCAGGCGCGCCGCTTCCCCCTCCTCCCGCCCGCTTTCCTCGGCGGCCTGGGGGATGGCGGTGCAGTGTCCGTCGCCGCGGAAGGTCCATCCGTGGTAGGGGCACTCCAGTTCCCCGGCACCGTTCAACCGCCCCTCGGAGAGGGGCACAAGCCGGTGCGGGCAGACATCGGCGAAGGCTCTCCATTGCTGGGCGGCCCGATCCCACCAGAGCACGAGATCGTCTCCAAGCAGGGTGAAGGCCGTGGGCCGGTTGCGGTCCAGATCCTCCAGATAGGCCACCGGATACCAGCTTTGGCGCCAGATGGAATGGCCTGGTGCGCCGGTGGGGTGGTCTTCGACCCTGGATGCAGGGGTGGGGGGCATGACGGCTGGATCGAAGCCGGTGTGGAGCAGCAGCCCGGCGGGGCACCATCATGGCGGGGTGCGCTTAGAGATGGGCGCCTGCTCCAGCCTGTCCTGGATGTCAGCCCTCGCCCCCTTCCCCGCCTTCGCCACCCTCTTCCTTGGCATCCGGCTGGCCCTTCTGGGCCGGGGCCTGCTGACCACTAGGCGCGGATTTCATCTCCTCTTTCCCATCCTCGCCGCCTTCGCCCCCCGGGCTGCAGCCCGCGAGGGCGGAGATCAGGCCCGTGGTGGCCAGAAAAAGGGCAATGCTCTTGCGGGGCATGGCAGTTTGGCTAGGGAGACCAGAGCGTCTGGTTCATCAACAATGAAAGCCCAGGCTGTGTCTGTGGGGCCTGACGGAGCCGAACGATGCAATTCTTTCTTGAGCCGCTGCTCTCCCCTGCCGCCATTGAGGGCCTGCATCTGCGCCTGGAGGCCGCGCCACCTGGGGATTGGCGGCCCGGGCAGGAGACGGCCGGCTGGCATGCCCGCGGGGTGAAGAACAACCGCCAGTTGGATCGGCAGACGCCGCTCCACCATGCCCTGGAGGCGGAGGTGCGCAGTGCCATGGAGAACCATCCGCTGGTGCAGGCCGCGGCCTTCCCGCGTTGCCTCCATGGCCTTCTCTTCAGCCGCATGGGCCCAGGGGAGGGCTACGGACGCCATGTGGACAACGCCTGGATGGCGGGCGGGCGGGCCGACCTCTCCTTCACCCTCGCCCTCTGTGCCCCCGAGAGCTACGGCGGGGGAGATCTGGTGCTGGAGAGCCCCCATGGGGAGGAGCGGGTCCGGTTGCCGGCGGGCCACGCGATCGTGTATCCCAGCACCAGCCTGCACCGGGTGGAGCCCGTGGCCTGGGGGGAGCGGCTGGTGTCCGTGGGCTGGATTGAGAGCCGCATCCGCCATGGGGAGCAACGGGAGCTTCTCTTTGAGCTGGATACGGCCCGGCGGGCCCTGCATCAGCGGGAGGGCAAGGGGGAGGTGTTTGACCTGATCAGCCGCAGCTACAGCAATCTGTTGCGGTGGTGGGAGCGATGAGCTGATGGGTTGGTGGGATTGGCTTGGTGCGGCCCTGGCAGGGGTGGCCGCCGGTCTGGTGAATGCCCTGGCGGGTGGTGGGTCGCTCATCAGCTTTCCAGCTCTCACGGCCCTTGGGCTGCCGCCTCTGATCGCCAATCTCACCAATACTGTGGCTCTCACTCCTGGCTATCTGGGGGCCGCCTGGGCCCAGCGGCGGGATCTTCGGGGCCAGGGCGGGCGGAGCCTGCTGCTGGTGCCTGTGGCGGCCCTGGGCGGGTTGGTGGGCGGCGGTTTGCTGCTGGTGAGTGATGAGCGGCTGTTCACGGCCCTGGTGCCTTGGCTGATCCTGCTGGGCTCGGCCCTGCTGGCGCTGCAGGATCAGTTGCGGCGCTGGCTTTCGGCGGGCTCCCCCGCAGGCTCTGGACAGGGCTTTCCCCTGCTCGCAGCGGTTTCGGTGGCCCTGGCGGCGGTGTATGGGGGCTATTTCGGCGCCGGCCTGAGCGTGATCCTGCTGGGGGTGCTGGCGATCACTCTGGAGGATTCCCTCACCCGCCTGAGCGGCCTCAAGCAGCTGTTGGCTCTGGCCGCCAACCTGAGCGCGGCCCTTGTGTTCCTGGGCAGCGGCCGGGTGGCCTGGAGCTGGGGGCTGGCCCTGGCCCTGGGGGCCATTGCGGGAGGGGCCCTGGGGGGAAGGCTGGCAAGCCGGGTGGATGGGGAGGTGCTGCGCTGGCTCGTGGCCGCCACCGGCACGGCGGTGGGGTTGTGGTTTCTGCTTCGGGGGGCATGAGCCCCCTACCGGGCTCTGCCGCTGAGGGCTCAGCCCACGAAGCGCCCGTAGAGCCAGCGCACGAAGCCCCCGAGCACGGGCACGGGCCCGAAGGTGGGGCCCACGAAGTCGAAGTAGTCGCGGTGATCGCAGATCTTGCCGGTGGCATCCAGTTGCAGCCTCGAGGTGCCGGGATAGAGAAATTCAATGCCCTTGATTTTCAGACCCATCTCCCACTCGATGAAGGCCACATCCCCGTTGATGGCGATGGCGCCCGGCACCAGGCTCACGTCGTCGCAGCGCTGGAGCAGCCCCTCCTGGGCCTGGAGGTAGGCGTCGATGCCGTGGTGCTCCTGGGTGGGGTCCTGGAAGTGCACGTTGTCGGCATAGAGGGCCCGCCACTGGTCGGCTGTGGGAGCAGGTGCGCCATAGGGCTTGGTGAACAGGGCCCTCAGGGCGTCGGCGTCCATGGGATGGGTGGAGCGGTTGGGGCAGACCGTAGCCAGAAGAAAGCCCCCGGTTGGAGCCGGGGGCGGTGTGGTCTCAGTCGCGCAACTTGGGCCTTGCGGCCCGGCCTGCGGCTCAGCCCTCCACTTTCACGGTCACCGTGGTGGCTTTCTGGGCCTTGGGGGCCCTCACCGTGAGCAGACCGCCCTGGTAGCGGGCTTCCAGCCCTTCGCGCTCGATGGGCTGGGGGAAGCGGAAGCTGCGGCTCCAGGTGCCGTAGCGGAACTCGCTGATCAGTGGGCTCTTGGGCTTCTCGGCCACGGCCACGGGCTGGGCCCCTTCCGCTCCAGGCTCGACGGCTTCAGCGGCGGGCTGAGCGGCAAGTTGGCGGTGGTTGCGACGCTCGGCGCTGATCACCAGGCTGCGGTCGGTGGCCTTGACGTCGATGGCGTCCTTGTCGACACCGGGGAGTTCAAGTACCACCTCGTAGGCCTCGGGGGTTTCATGCACCTCGGCGGCGGGCACCCGCTCGGCGGTGTGCAGCTGCTGGCTGAGCTGCTGCTCGATGCGATCGAAGAGGTCGAAGGGAGAGGAGGAACGAAGGGTCAACATGGTTTGGCTTGCGAGGGTTGGAAAGCGGGGCCGTCGGTCGCCCCCGGTGCACACACTTTTGCGGCATTCCCTGCAGCCAACGGTGGCGGCAACCGAAGCCTTCGATACGGTCCTCCTCACTCCGTACGGAAGACCGGAACGGTTGGCGTGAGCACCGAACCCTGCTGGCAAATCTCCACATTCCCCGGGCCGGAGCTGTTGCAGGTGAGCCCATGGCGCAGAATCCCGGCATTGATCCACTTTTCCAGTTCCATGGGCTCTCTTCTGAGGTCAGACAGCCGAGAAGGAGCCATTGGTGGGATCCCGAGAGCCATCACCCGATGGCCTCGCCCGATCAGGATCCTCCTGGCCCCCCTGGCTCTGGCCTGGATGCCCCTGGGTGCGGCGGCGGCGGAATGGCCTGCCGCCGAGCTGCGCCGCTATGGCTCCAGCGCCGAGCAGGTGAGCAGCCTTCAGCAGTTCATCGAAGTGCGGCCCAGCGACTGGGCCTATCAGGCCCTGGCCGCCCTGATCGAGCGCCATGGCTGCGTGGCTGGCTATCCCGATGGCACCTAGCGCGGGGGAAGGGCCTTGAGCCGTTACGAGGCGGCTGCCCTGCTCAACGCCTGCCTGGATCGGGTGACGGAGAGCACCGATGGGCTCCGGGCGCTCCTGAAGGAATTCGAGCAGGAGCTGGCCCTGCTGCGGGCCAGGGTGGATGGCCTGGAAGCCCGGGTGGGGGAGCTGGAGGCCACCGGCTTTTCCACCACCACCAAGCTGGCCGGGAAGGCCACCTTCGTGCTCGGGGCGAACAGCTTCACGGGCACGGCCAAGGATCTGGTGGCTGCCAGCCGCGCCGAGTTCGGCGCCACCACCCTGAACTACGACCTGCAGCTCACCCTGGATACGAGCTTCAGCGGCAAGGATCTGCTGCGCACCAACCTGCGGGCGGGCAATTTCGGCGTGAATAGCTTCGGCGGTGCTGGCCCCACCACCCTCTCCCAGCTGGAGGTGGCCTTCCAGGAAGACCTGGGCAATCCCGAGGCTGATGGCAGCGATGTGGTGGCGATCGATCGCCTCTTCTACCAGTTTCCTCTGGGTGCATCCTTCACCGTCACCGTGGGCGGGCGGGTGAGCCAGGACGACATGCTCGCGATCTGGCCCAGCGTGTATCCGGCAGACACCGTGCTGGAAGTGCTCACCCTCAACGGCGCTCCAGCGGCCTACAACAAAAACCTGGGTGCCGGCGGCGGGATCTGGTGGCAGAGCAACGGCTTCGCCATCAGTGCCAACTACGTCGCCGCAAGTGGAGAGAATGGCGACCCTTCCCTGGGCGGGATCGGCACCTATGGCGCTGGAGGCACCGGCACGGTGCAGGTCGGCTACGGGGCTGAGCAGTGGGCCATTGCCGCCCTCTACTCGCGCATCCAGAATGGCAATGAGCTGATCGTGTATGGCACCCCCTACACCCTGGCCAGCTATGGCCTGCCTGGCGCCACCTCCGCCTTTGCCCTCAGTGGCTACTGGCAGCCCGCCAGTTCCGGCTGGATCCCATCAATTAGTGCTGGCTGGGGCCTCAACAGCAGCCGCTACGACGGCGGGGCCCCGAACGGCAGTGGCGCCATCCTCAGTGGTGCTGGCGAGCGGGTGACCAGGAGCCAGTCGTGGAGCGTGGGGCTGCAATGGCTGGATGCCTTCCTGCCGGGCAATGCCCTTGGCCTGGCCGTGGGCCAGCCCCCCTTCGCCACTCGCCTGGAGGGGGGTGCCACCCCCAGCGATGGCAATGTTGTGTGGGAGGGCTGGTACCAATTTCAGCTCACCGACGCCATTCGCCTCACCCCGGCCCTCTTCTATCTGAGCCGTCCCCTGGGGCAAGACACGCCGCCGGGGGAGAGCTTTCGGCAGCTCGGGGGGCTGATCAAAACCACGGTGCAGTTCTGAGGTTGGGGTCGGCGGAGCCGTTCCTAGGATTCAGCAGGTCTGTGCCGTTCGCTTGATGGCCGCGCCCCCCAGCTCCGCCACCGCCAGCCCTCCCCCTGCCGCCCCTCTGCAGCTGCTGCGCTGGCGAGCCCGCACCCAGGTGGTTGTGGAGCGCACCGGCGGTCTGGAGCTGCCCATGGTGCGCATCCCGGCTGGCAGCTTTTGGATGGGCTCGCCCGAGGGGGAGGAGGGGCGCAGCGAACGTGAGGGCCCGCAGCATGAGGTGAAGCTGGGGGAGTTTCTGATGGGGCGCACCCCCATCACCCAGGCCCAGTGGCGGGCGGTGGCGCAATGGGAGCCCCGGGAGGGGGAG
>JBEIRX010000056.1:0-6754 GCA_040375715.1 Aphanothece sp. | reverse complement strand
GATCCAGGGCGACAGCCTGCGGGTGACCGGCAAAAACAAGGACGACCTGCAACAGGTGATCCAGCTCCTCAAGCAGGAAGACCTGGAGGTGCCGTTGCAGTTTGAGAACTATCGCTGAGGGGACACCCGACCTCCCTGACGGATGCGGCGGCGGAGGCGTCGCTTGAAAGCAAAGCTGGCGCCAACTCCCAAGATGGGCAGCGGTCCTGGCACGGTGTTGATGATCGGATAAACCTCATAGAGATACATTTTTGGCATCATCGGAATGACCATTCTTTGGAATGGCGTAGATGAATTCAGAGGTGCCAATGAGTTTTGGCTGAATCAAGGCAAGTTCATCTTCCGTGCTGGCAGCTTCTAACTGGGCTTGGTAGTAGGGGTCGTAGGTGACACCCAATCCCGTGAAGGGGAAAGGGAAAAAGTTATTGGTACCGTCGTTATTCGACCCCGCATAGCAATAGCTTATATAATAGTCCCTGAAGGCCACAACAGCCATAACAGCCACAACGGCTCCAAGCCTTGCCAACAAAGCCAGCCAACAGCCCCCACCTCTCGCCCCTCCGTGATCCAGATGCTCCGAGAAGCCGATGCCGCCGAACGCAGCCACCACCAGCTCCATGCCGCAGGCTTCTCCCCTCAACAGATCGAGGACCTCTCTGCTCCCCTCAAGAGAGCCCACATCTCTTCCCGCGAGCAGGGCCGGGGCCAGGTGCCTTACCTCAAGAGCTATGTCGTGATCAATGAAGCCAACCGCATTTGGCTTTGACGGCTGGCAGCGCCAGACCCTCTTCTCCCGCTGCAATACTCAGGCCGAACGATCGATTGGGCGCGAACAGAAAGCCGGCTGGGGCGTGACCTACATCGCCCGCGTGCGCATCACCGTTTCCGCCGGAGACCGGGGGCCCCTGGTGCGCGAGGGCACGGGAGCCAGGCCATGGCATCGACACCGACCTGGGCCTGGCCCATGAATCCGCCATCAAGGAGGCCGAAACCGATGCCACCAAACGCGCCCTGGACACCTTTGGCAATCCCTTTGGCCTGGCGCTCTATGACAAGAGCCAGGCTCAGGTGACCGGGGGGCAAAGGGGATCGGCTCCACGGCAGCCACCGGCTCCTCCAGCCGCATTCCAGGGGGCGCAGGCAGTTGACCAGCTCTCCACTGCCAGGCCTCCTCAGCCAGTGGCTCGCCCTGCCCCCCAGCGGCCAAGCCACCCCGCCGCCGAGCCGGTGGTGTGGCACTCCTCCCGCCAAGCCATCTCAGCGGCCTTCAATGGACCGCCAAGGGGGAATGGGCTGCAGGAGTGGGCCACGAGCGCACCGACCAGCGCACCGACCAGCCAGGCTTCCGGCCCGGATGCTCCCCTGGAGCCCACCGCCGCCATTGCGGCGCTGCAGGAGCGGCTCAGAGCCCTGGCCCCTGGCCACCGCGAGGCCTTCTCCCGCTCCTTTCGCTCAGCCTTCCAGGTGCCAGAGGCCACCCCATCGGTGGCTGGGCTGATCCGCCAAGAGAGGCACAGGATCTGGATTGAGGAGTTTCTGGCCAAAGCCGCTGGGGGCTGATGGCTCTTCCCTCGAGCTGGGGCCTGCCATGGGCCCCGGCCTTTTCTTTTGCCGCCAGCCGAGAGATCGGGCCATCAGCTACAGTCGGCCCACAGCAGCCCATGGGCTCCAGGAGCCAACGGCTCCAGAGCAGCGGGCCCCAAAGCGCCCTGCCACCGCAGCCGCGGGAGGGCAGCCCGGCCCCCGTGACCTCCCCCAGCCATCCCGGCGGCGGCAAGGCAAAACCATTCACGCGAGCGCAAGGGTGCGGCATGGGCCCCAGGAGCACAGAACTACAGCCACTCCCTCGTGCAACCAAGAGACGCCGCACTCGTGAAGCCCTTGCGCCGCGTGACACGATGAAAGCCCGCCGCTGGGTAAGGGCTGCTCCTGTAGTCGGGGCGTCAGGTGTTGGATCGGTTCAGCGGATGGGGCGCTGATTCCGAAGTCCTCAAACGACAACGCCTGAGACTTGCCCTAAGGCTCATCTTCTAGGTGTCTTGTTCCGTCCTAAATGTGCTCTATCTGACCGTAAATTCACCCCAGCCAGCAGTCGGGTATCCTCTATAAAATGTGTTTGATCTCGTCAATGTAGGTTTCTGATGCAAAGGGTATGCCCATAGCAGAAAACATGAGCTGGGCGGATTAACGTGACCCAGAAAAGCAAGAACTGCGACAGTTTGAATAGCTCCAAGGCCACGCTCCCCTTACTCCAAATCTATGGGCCTTCATAAAGGCGTGGATCCCTGGGAGGTGCCGGAGATTGCATCCAGTGAAGAATCCCATTTTGGACGGCTAGTCTTCGATTGATCGGGCTTACGGTATGGACTTCTTCATCTTAGAGTGTCTATATTCGATTTGACTTTTATGTAGAAGAATCTCCAATGGACGATCTTGCTCTCGGACTCAGGATGTACGATTCTATACTCTCCTTCTGGAATTTCTTTGTTCCTGGTGCAATTGCTATCACTGGCTGGGTATTTGCCAGTGAGGATCGTTGGCCATTGGCAAAAAGGTTAGCAGTAGCCTTGAGTTATTTTGGCTTCACCTTGGTGAACCTTTTGGGGCTGTTTCGTTCCTACAGGGCGTTAGAAAGCATCGTTGATGCTCTCAGCTCCGCTTCATTTTCCACAACTCTAAATAAAGAAGTCTTTAATGCCATCGTTAATCGGTTAGAGCTGGGACCATGGTGGGTCACCATGCTTTTTCATCTGGCTGTGGATGCAATCGTCCTATTCTTTGTACTTTATACAGCTGCCAAGCCACGCAGAGCATAGCTAAATCTGACTGGAGAACAAGGGCTTTCTCTTGCTCAAGACTTCAGGGCCTATCTGATAGCCGTGTCTAACTTTGCATTAAATATAATATTTCAAATTATACCAAGCCTGCATCACCCGTGGATTCCGTAAGTAAAACGCCCTACTTGTAACAAATCCAAAGGAACCACGCCATGAACCGGCGGTTGATCGTCTGCAGTGATGGGACCTGGCAAGATCTCGATAACGTTCATCCCACAAATGTCGTCAAGATGACGCAGGCAATTTTGCCCATTGGATCTGATGGCCTGGATCAGATTATTTATTACGATGAAGGAGTTGGAGCCAAGCAAACCAAAAATCGGTGGACTTTTCTTGATCTACCAGATAAGTTTGTCGGGGGTGCACTGGGATCAGGTATTGATCATAAAATCCAAGATGCTTACCGCTTCCTCTGTCTCAACTATCAACTTGGTGATGAGATCTACCTTTTTGGCTTCAGTAGAGGAGCTTATACAGTGCGATCCCTGGCTGGTCTGATTTACAACTCAGGCTTACCATCCCGAGAGAATGTGAAGAAAATTCCTGATGCCTACGAACTTTATCGCGATCGAAACCCCGATACGGAACCAGATGGTGAGGAAGCAATCACTTTTCGGGAACGAAACGGCGATCGCGTACCAATCAAAGCCCTCTGCTGCTGGGATACGGTTGCTGAGCTTGGCGTACCTGATTTATGGCCTGGGATAAACCTAGATAAAGAGTTCAATGAGCGCTATAACTTTCATGATCATAAATTAAATGAAACAATAGAGCATGCTTTTCATGCCGTGGCGGTTGATGAAAATCGCACAGAATTTTATTACACCCCCATGGAGGTTGCACAAGGCCAGTCGACTGAGCTTTGTCAAGTCTGGTTCCCGGGTGGGCATGGCTGCGTTGGAGGTGGCTCTGAAGAGGATCGTGGCCTTTCCGATGGGGCTCTTGACTGGATGCTTAACAAGGTCTCTAACTTGGGTCTATCTGTGAATAGACAAAAAATTGCCTATGAGAATCACCATGGAGTGATCGTCCATGGTGTCCAGCCTAATTATAAAAGTTCTTTTCAACTGCCGCCCTGCCGTCTAGGAAAACGAGTACGTGATATCCCAGGATATACAAGCTTCTCTAATGAGATTGACTCTAGTGTCAAAAGACGGTGGAAGGATCCTGAATGCAACTACAAGCCTGAGAACCTTCGGGAACGTTTTGAATCTGAGCTTGAAGCCTGGCTTGGCCAAGATGAATAACTGTTGGACTCCCCAGCTATTCCTATGTAAGCTAATGAATCCGCAGGGGTTTATCGAGCGCTTTGTACATCCAGGCGGGATCATCGTGATGCATGACACTGATAAATTCAATCCCCTGACGCGAGAGACATTAAAGGTGGTCGTGCCTCAACTTAAAACTCAGGGTTACACATTTGTTCGTTTGAGTCAACTCTTGAATGAAAGATACTGAGATTCTTGCAGCCACAAAAAAACGACTAGTGGATTACTTTTGATCCTTTACATCGTTCATCGAGTACTCCACTTCTGCTATCTGCCCGTTGTACCGCTCTAGGAGTGGCGGTGAGCCGAGCTGCTCCAGGGTGAAGTGGTCGCCATAACTGGGGGTGGGTCGCTGGGAGTAGAAGCTACCCTGACGTGATGGCTGAAGTTGTTGCCACTCGTTGTTCAGCCAACCGCGCAGTCGCAGGCCAGTGGGCACCAGTACACGCCACCAGGAGGGTGCTGAAGGCATGCCTAGGCTCTCTGTCACAGCCGGATCGAGCAGACCCCGCAAACCACCAGCCAGGGCTGGTTGGAGAACACGGGACCAATCGTTCAAGAGCATGGCCGTGGTGGCAACAGCCACCTGCCAGTTGCTGGGGGCCACCAGAAAGGCCTAAACCTTGAACCGTTGGTTCCAGGCCATCAGTTCCTGCAGGGTGGTTGGCACGTTGCGGATGGGCATCCGGCCCCCCACATGGTCCCAGCATCGAAACATCGCCTCCTGCTCCAATAGGGTGAGGGAGCTCCGGCCGTTACGCTCCAGCCAGCGGATGGGCTCCTCCACAAAGGTCGAGAGCAAGTAGATAAAGTCGTCATCGCTGATGGCGTACTGGCCATGGATGCTGTTCATGCGGCTGAAACGGCAAAGCCGATGGGCCTGTCGGGCCCATGGCTTGGCAGCTCGGCCACTATCAATGCCGTGTCGTCGTAACGCTTGCGTGGCCGCTTTTCAAAATCACCGGTGGTATGCAACAAGCCAGAGATACAGGCAAAACGTGTTGCGCAGGCGAGCTCCAACGCTCGGGTGATGTCCCACTGCCTCGGGTCATGTCCCACTGAAAGGTGAAACCCGCCAACTGATGTCAGATGGCGAGGGCCTGGTTGTCAAAATATGGTGGGGTTATCAACATCCTGCGGTGCTCGGGAACCCGCTTGTGTGATTGGCAAATGCGATGCCAACGCAAATGGCTACTCTTGTGACACAGCTCACTCCGCCCGCAACCCCTTCCCCACCAGCTCGCAGAAGCCCACAAGCCGCTCCCTCCATGGACCCACGGCCAAGCAGCGACAAGAGATCGTCTTCCGCGTTAAAGAGCTCATCAAGTCGCCAACAGAGCCGGGGGTTCGGGCCCGCTCTCTGGGATCAACAGCCATCGTGGTTGCATCCGAAACGTACACCTGAGGGTTGCAAGATTTTACCAGGGGTTGTTGGGCCGAGCCAAGCTGTTATTCCAAAGATTCAGGGCATAGGCTGCGTTCTCAGGCCGTAGAGCAATCAGTCTCTGACTCTTAGGCTCTAAGGAAATACCAAAAAGGAGTGAACTGAAAGTCGCCGTACGAATAGATGTTGCGAAGATGAAGAAACTTTTGATTATCAATAACCCATGCATTGAGCTTTTCTTCGTCATCCCAGCCTGCAAACATGTAAACATGGTCTGGCACTCCCTCATCCTCACCACTGCCAGTTCCTATAGTAAAAACTATATCGCCAGGCATGAGATCACTTGCTTCCTCCGACTTGAGCCAACCTCTTTCAATAAGCTGGCTACTCAATGCTGCTGTCCAGACCAATGGCGAATCACCATTTATGTCAGGCTCATCATACACTTGATACCCAGACAGTCTTAGTGCTGTCGAGACGAAAGCAACGCAGCTTAAACATGTAGTCCCCCGCCAGTCCATAACATCATCCAAGACTTTCTGATAGTTGCTAAGCTGTGAATAATACTCATACAACCTACCGGTAATGGGACCAGCAGGGTTGGGACAGGCACGACCCCCAGGCGATGAAAAACCTGATCGAATCCTTTCAGGGGTACCGGGACATCTTTCGCGTGGATGGCAGTTTCCAGAACATCCGTAGCTCCATCGACGCTGGCAATCCGGTGATCATTCATGGCTACTTCACCGGATCAGGCCACATCGTGGTGATCTGTGGGTATGACGCCACGGGATTCATCGTCAATGATCCCTACGGTGAATGGTTCGGCACCGGCTACGACACGAGCCGCAGCGGCAAGATGCTGCATTACTCCTACGGGATGATGGCCCACATCTGCTCTCCCGAAAGCGAGGCTGATCCGAAGAACTGTTGGTATCACACCGTTTTCAGGGTGTGAGTCCGCTGCCGGGGTCCTGCTTTTCGGGCCGCTTTGGGAGAACAAAGGGTGGCCTTGGCTCCCCCACGGCAGCCCCCTTGCAGAGGACAGCGATGGACTCGCCATTCACCGGAGCGATGAAGGAGGTGTTCGCGCGCACGTTGCATGTGGTGGGTGTTCCTCGATACTTCAAGCGGGCATCGAACAGAAGATGCATCGGCTGCACACGCACTCTCACGACACTCTTGCCCTGCTGGAAGGACAGCGGTGAAGGGGACGCTGGGGACAGATCGGTTTCGATCACCGATCCATACTTCAGGGCAATTAG
>JBEIRX010000098.1:0-2650 GCA_040375715.1 Aphanothece sp. | reverse complement strand
TTCCACGGCCAGAATCACCGTTGATCCCACAGCAGATCAAACCCCAGAAGCCAACGAAACCGTTGCTCTCACCCTTGCTTCTGGCAGCGGATACTCCATTGGCACCACCACTGCTGTGATGGGCACCATCAGCAATGACGACCAGAGTTCACCACCCACAGCACCTTCACCCACCACCTGGAATCTGAACTGGTCATCCGCCACACCTACCTACAACTGGTCAAACGCCACGCCCCTCGGCACGCCGAGCATTTTGAAAGCAAGTGTTACAGCGCCAAGCCCCCGCAGCGGTGAACAACCCCTGGGTCTCACAGCTCTGCGAATCGATCTCCGGGATCCGGCCATCAGCCTGAGAAGCACCGGACGAGCGCCAAGTTGGGCGAACAACACGGTCGAAACCACCACTGAGACCAGCCGTCAGTTCATCAGCGGCCTCCGCTCCTCCGGGGTGCCCGTTGTCGCTGCGATGAACACGGCTCCCTTCGATCTGGACATGAGCAAACAGTTCCAGTCAGTTCCGACCAATATCCGTGGTTTTGCCGTGAACGACGGCACCCTGATCAGCAGCACGGATTACAACCCCGATACCTTCAAATCCACCTTCCTCTATGACCGAATTACTGGAGCCCGCATCCAGAACATGGCGAGCAGCATTCAGAATCCCAATTGGCAATCATTTGCAGGGCAGCCCTATCCAGCCCCTGGTTCCGAGGTGGCCCTGGCATCCACACTGAAGGTGGCCGCCTCAGGCTTCGAGATCGTGCTTAATAACGGAGTGCCGGTGGGTCGCAACCAGACCTCCCAGAATGCCCGCTCCGCGCTCGGACTCACCGCCGATGGCCGCTACCTCACAATGCTGACCGTCGATCGGAAGCCGGACCCAAACCAGGCGAATGGCTGGCGGGGCGCCACCGACTACGACGTCGGCGTGATCCTGAAAGGATTTGGTTCCTCCATGGGCCTCAACCTTGATGGAGGGGGATCCACCCAGCTGGCTTGGTGGAACTCAGCCACCAATCGGGCGGAACTTCTCAGCAATCCATTGGCGGAACGCTTTGTGGGGGCCTCACTGGGTGTCGTGTACCAACCGGCGTAGATCAGTCAGGTGCGGGCGAAACGCCAGTGGGGCGGTGTGGGCAGGCTCAACCCCAACACTGCAATTGGAGCCGCAGGCTGAACCCAGCTCACATCCACCGGCAGCTCGTAGTGGTCGCCCTCAGGGGGGCCAATCAACAGGCGACCATGCTGCCCCTGGCGCACCGCGCTCTCACCTTTGATGGCGATGTTCACCCCCTCAGCTGAGAGCTCGAGAATCTCGCAGGTGGCTTCCGTGGCCTCTCCCCCCTCGATCCGCAGATGGCAAGGCGGGGAAAAGACCACGCTCTCCTGGCTGGCCGCCGAAGAACGCACACGATGCAGATCGCTCATCAAGGAATCCGCTTGCTGCACAACAGTGCTGCGACCACCATTGCTGTGCACACCGGAAGAAGTCACCACAGGCCCCACCCCCAAGGAAGGTCTCAGAATGAGTCTCTGTTCACAGTGAATGTTGCAGGATCCTGCAAGCAAGGGATCCATACCCTCCTTAACCAACCCGCAACCAACAGTTACAAAAGTCCCCTGCCTACAGTCCCCACCACGACGTGGATGGAGCCAGCCATGACCACCACCTTGCCTCCCCAGATCTCCGAGACCCAGCCCCCAACCCCGCGCCTTAGCCTCCAGAGCGAACCCATCGCGGCCGACACCACCGCCATCCGCTCCCTCGACTGGGACCGGAGCCGGTTTGACATTGAGTTCGGCCTGCGCAACGGCACCACCTACAACGCCTTCCTGGTGCGGGGGGAACAGACCGCCCTGATCGACACCAGCCATCTCAAATTTGCCGACTCCTGGCTCCCCCTCCTGCAGAGCCTGATCGATCCCAAGGCGATCGATGTGCTGATTGTGTCCCACACCGAACCTGACCATTCCGGCCTGATTGGCCACCTGCTGGAGCTGAACCCCGATCTGGAGATCGTGGCCTCGAAGGTGGCGATTCAGTTCCTGGACAACCAGGTGCATCGCCCCTTCCGCAGCCGGGCGGTGAAAAGTGGCGACACCCTGGATCTGGGCACCAACCCTGAGAGCGGAGTGGAGCACCGCTTTGCGTTTCTCAGTGCCCCGAATCTGCACTGGCCCGACACCATTTTTTCCTACGACCACGGCACAGGCATCCTCTACACCTGCGATGCTTTCGGCCTGCATTATTGCTCCGACGCGCTCTACGACAGTGACCCTGGCGCCATCGCGCCGGACTTCCGCTTCTATTACGACTGCCTGATGGGCCCCAACGCCCGCAGCGTGCTGCAGGCTCTCAAGCGGATGGACAGCCTTCCGCCGATCACCACCATCGCCGTAGGCCACGGCCCCCTGCTCAAGCACCACCTTCCCCTCTGGATCGGGGACTACAGGGAGTGGAGCAGCCAGCGCAGCGCAGATGGGGCCTATGCCGCCGTGGGCTACATCAGCCAGCATGGCTTCTGCGACCGCCTCAGCCAGGCCATCGCTAAAGGCATCAGCAAGGCCGGCACCCAGGTGCAGCTGGTGGATCTGCGCGCCACCGATCCCCAGGAGCTCAGCGCCCTGATCGGAGAAGCGGCCGCCGTGG
>JBEIRX010000045.1:0-10818 GCA_040375715.1 Aphanothece sp. | reverse complement strand
TGAGCAGGCCGCTGCCTCGCACCTTCACTGGAATCGACGGGGTGACCGCCCACAGGGCTGTAAGCCCAGCCACCACGGCCACAGGCAACAACCGCGGCAGCCGATCGAGCAAGCCATGGGGCTGGGAAGGGGGCTCAGCTGCGGGGGCCGGGGGCTGGGATGGGGCTTGACGCTCCGTGGTGGTCAACCATCAGACGGATTCTGGAAAGGACCCTAGCGGGAACCGCAAGAGCTTCCTTAAGGTCCTGGCCACTCTCCTTCGCGTTTCGTTCGTGCGTTTCCTCCGCCGTGGCCCGGCTAATGCCCACGCCCCGGACCAGGCCATGCGCCGGGGCACCAGCAAGAGACGCCTTGTGGTTGTTGCCCTGGCCTTTGCGGCAGCCAGCCCCAGCCACGCCGCCCCACTCACCCTGGCGGAGGTGCTGGAGCGGGGGATGCCGGCCTCGGCCGATCTGGAGCGCTCCCGCAGGGAACTCAGCCGAAGCACCGCGGCGGTAGCCTTCAGCCGCAGCCTGCGCTGGCCCCGGCTCGATCTGGTGGGCAGCGTGAGTGGCACCCAGGTGGGCACCTCCATCGGGGTGATCACCAACCTGCCCACCTTCGGCGATCTGAGTTTCGGCCTCGGGGATCAGGGCTATGCCGTGTTGCAGAGCCTCTTTGCCGGCGGCGGCGTGGTGCTGAGCGCCAATCTGCTGCCCATCAGCGAAGGCTGGCAGGTGGCCGCCGCAGCGAGCGGTCGCCAGGCGGCAGCCCGCCAGCTCAGTGAGAACGAACGCCAGGTGCGCTTCGATCTGGTGAGCACTTACCGGGAGCTGCAGCTGCGCCAGGCCCTGGTGCCCGTGTGGGACCTGGCCCTGCAGGCCTCCATGGCCCTGGAGCGGGATGTGCGGCAGATCCACGCCAAGGGCCTGGCCGCCAGAATCGATGTGCTCCGTGCCCGCAGCCTGCGGGCCGGCGACGAACAGGGACTGCTCACGGCCCGTGCCCAGCAGGCGGCCGTGCAGGGTCGGCTGGGGGAGCTGCTGGGAGCCCCACCGGAGGATCCCCCCCTGGCGGCGGAGGCCCTCACGGAGGTGGCGCCCCCCTGGCCACTGGATCTGGAAACCACCCTCAGGCTGGCGCTGGAGAAACGCCCCCTGCTGGAAGCCCTAGAGCTGCAGGAGCAGGCCAATCGGCAGCGGGCGAAGGCGGCCCGGGCCGCCCTGCTGCCCAGCCTCAACCTGCTCGCTGGCGCCGGGATCAACAGCAACCGCATTGATGTGCCCGTGCTGCAGACCACCGGCCAGGTGCGGGCAGGTTCGGCCTCCGCGACCCTGCCCACCATCGACACCCCGGGCTCCCTCCAGGGCAACTTCTACGACTGGGGCGGCCTGCTGCAGCTGCGCCAACCCCTCTTCGATGGGGGTCGCGCCCGGGATGGGGCAGCCCTGGCCGATCGGGAAGCCGCCGTGCTGGCCGCCGACGCCGACGTGGCGCGCCGGCGCATCCGTTCCACCGTGCAGGAAACCTGGCAACTGCTGCAGACCTCTCCCGCGCGGATCTCCGCAGCCCGAGCTGCGGTGCAGGCCGGGGAACGGGCTCTCAGGGATGCCCAGCTGCGCTATCGCGCCCAGGTGGAGCCCCTCACCGAAGTGCTTCTCGTGCAGCGGGAGCTGCAGGCGAGCCGCGCTGCCCTGCTCACCGCCCTCACCGACGAGGCCATCGGACGGGCGGTGCTGGCCCGGGAGACCGGGGAGCAGGGAACAACTCCGGAGGCAGGGGCGGGGCGGTAAGGGGCACGGATGGCATGTTCGCCCCCACCGGCTTTGCGTAAGCTGACGTTGCGCCATTGACGGCTTCCGAACCTGGCCCCCCGAGTTTTCAAGCCCCTGGCCTGCTCCCTGGCCATCAGCCTGCTTCTGCCGGCCCTGGTGGCCTGCAACCGCAAGCCCGACGAACCCTCGGCCGTGGTGGCTCCCCGCCAGGTGTCGGCCCTGGGGCGCATCGAGCCGGAAACCAAGATCCGCCGGGTGTCCGTGTCGAGCTCCGTGAGTGGGGATCGGATCGAGAAGCTGCTGGTGCAGGAAAACGATGAGGTGAAGCAGGGCCAACCCCTAGCGATTCTGAACAGCTACGGCTCCTTGAAGGCCTCCTTGGATGAGGCCACAGAGCTGGTGGGGGTGAACCGGGCCAAGCTGGCCCAGGTGCAGGCCGGCGCCAAGCAGGGGGAGATCCGCGCCCAGCAATACCAGGTGGAGAGCCTGGAACGCCAACTCGCTGCCGCCAAGCTCACCGGGGATCAATCCGTGGCCTCCGCCCAGGCCAAGGCCCGGGAGGCCAAGCTCGAACGCCAGCGGTTCGACAGTCTCCATGCCGCAGGCGGCATCTCCGAACTGGAACGGGACCGCTACCGCACCCGGGCGAACACCACCGAGGCGGAACTGGCCAAGGCCATCGAGGATCGGGCCGGCACGGAAGCCCGCCTGAAAGCCGACATCGAGGGCGCCAGGCAAACCCTCGAGAAGATCAAGGAAGTGCGCCCGGAAGACGTGGTGACCGCCCGCAACGAGCTGCGCCAGGCTGAAGCGGCCCGCGAGCGGGCCAAGCAGGAATTCGACTACGCCACCGTGCGGGCTCCCCAGGATGGCCGCATCCTCAAGATTTTCGCCTGGCCCGGCAGCAAGGTGGGAGATGACGGCCTGCTGGAAATGGCCGACACCTCCAGCATGGTGGTGACAGCGGAGGTGTACCAGTCCGACATGGGCAAGCTGAAGATCGGCCAGGAAGCCACGATCACCGCCGATGGCTTCCAGGGGAGCGTGAGGGCCGTGCTCTACAAGGTGCTGCCCCAGGTGCAGAAGCAGAGCACCTTCGCCGGCACCCCTGGCGAAAACATGGATCAGAGGGTCTACGAGGTGAAGCTCCGGCTTCTGCCCACGGCCGAGCAAAAGAAGAAACTCCCCTTTGCCTCCAATCTGCAGGTGAACGTGGTGTTTGATGCGGCGGCCCCGCCCCCATCCACGCCTGCGGCGCAGCCATGATCCGTGCCCTGCGCAAGGCGCTCAAACGCACGCCCCTGGCCTGGCTGCAGGTGAGCCACAACCCGGTGAAGCTGGCCATCGGCCTTGCGGGGGTGAGCTTCTCCAACCTGCTGATGTTCTTCCAGCTGGGCCTGCTGGACAGCATCTACAACAGCCAGCGCAAACCCATCGAGCGCCTGCGGGGCGATCTGGTGATGGTGAGCGCCGGCTACAGCAACATGGGCTCCCTGCAGGTGTTCGACCGCAGCCGGCTCTACCAGGCCCTTGGAGTGGATGGGGTGGAAGGGGTTTCGCCCCTGCACATCTCCCGGGCCACGTGGATCACACCCGAAACCCGCAAGTCGTTCGACATCTATGTGTATGGGGTGAATCTCAGCCAACCATCCCTGGCCTTCCCCGAGCTGGAAGCCGACATCTCCCGTCTGCAACCCCTGCGCAACGCCCTCTTTGATCGCAATTCCAAGAAGCAATACGGGCCCATTGCGGCGGAGCTGGAGCGCAACGGGCTGGTGACCGTGGAGGTCAACCAGAAGCAGCTGCGGATCATCGACACGTTTTCCCTGGGCTCCACCTTTGCCGCCGATGCCAACCTGATCGTGGGCGACAACACCTTCTACTTCCTCTTCCCAGACAAAAGCCCCAGCAAGATCGAGATGGGGCTGATCCAGCTCAGGCCCGGCACCGATCCTCTGGCCGTGCAGCGGGCCCTGCAGCCCCTGATGACCAAGGATGTGAAGGTGCTCACCCGGGCCGAGCTCTCCAAGCTGGAGCTGAACTACTGGAAACGCAACTCCTCAGTGGGCTTCATCTTCTCCCTGGGGGTGCTGGTGGGTTTCGTGGTGGGCAGCATCATCGTCTACCAGATTCTCTTTGGCGATGTGATGAATTCCCTACCCCAGTACGCCACCCTCAAGGCGATGGGCTACACCGATCGCTATGTGATCGCCGTGGTGATCCAGCAGAGCGCAATCCTTGCCTTCGTGGGCTTCATCCCCGGGGTGCTCACCTCCATGGGGCTCTACTGGCTGCTGGCCACCGTCACCAAGCTTTCGGTGTTCATGACCACCACCCGAGCCCTGCAGGTGTTGCTGCTCACCTTCCTGATGTGCGTGGGTTCCGGTGCCCTGGCCACCCGCAAGCTGGTGCAGCTGGATCCGGCGGATGTTTTCTGAGATGTCCACCTCCTCGGAGCCGGTGATCTCCCTGAAGCATGTCAACCACTGGTTCGGCACCGGAGAGGCCCGCAAGCATGCCCTCAAAGACATCACCCTCGACATCTACCCCGGGGAGATCGTGATCTGCACTGGGCCTTCCGGCTCAGGAAAAACCACGTTGCTCACGATGCTGGGGGGGTTGCGCTCCTGCATGGATGGCAGCCTGCGGATCCTTGGCGAAGAGCTCCATGGCGCCAGCAAGGAACAGCTGGCCAAGTTGCGGCTGAATGTGGGCTTCATCTTCCAGGCCCACAACCTGATGATGTTTCTCACCGCTCGCCGCAACGTGCGCCTCTCGCTGGAGTTGCACGACGCCTACATGGAGCAGGACCTTGACCAGTTGGCGGCGGAGATGTTGGAGAAGGTGGGGCTAGGGGATCGACTCGACTACTACCCGGCCAACCTCTCTGGGGGCCAGCGCCAGCGGGTGGCCATCGCCCGCGCCCTGGCAAGCCGGCCCCGCATTCTCCTCGGGGATGAGCCCACCGCCGCCCTCGACAAGGAATCCGGCCGCACCGTGGTGAACCTGATGAAACAGCTCGCCACCGAGCAGCAAACCACCATCATCATGGTGACGCACGACAACAAGATCCTGGATGTCGCCGATCGCATCATCATCGTCGACGATGGCGCCCTGGCCAGCAAGGAACAGGAGGAAGCCTTCGTCGCCCGGATGCGGGAAGGCGCTCACTGACTGATCTGCCGGTGGATCTGCCGGATCTGCATCTCCAGATCTGCCGATCCGGGAGGTTTCCCGCCCCCAGGGTGCCGGAATGGGCGGTAGGTTCAGCTGGCTCCTCACCCCCCCAATGGCCGCCCACACCCTTGCCCTGCTCAGCCTGGAGGGTGGCATCGATTCCTCCATGCTGCAGGAGCTGCTGCGACAGTGGGGATATGGGGTGATCTTTCTAGCCATGCTTGTCGAAAATGCGGGCGTTCCCCTGCCAGGGGAAACGGTCACCCTGCTCGGGGGCTACGCCGCAGGGAGCGGCCAGCTGAATGTGTTCGGCGTCATGGCCGCCGCGGCCGGAGGCGCCATCCTTGGCGACAACCTGGGCTACTGGGTGGGGCGACGGGCCGGGTGGGACCTCATCCTGCGAGTGGGTCGCCTGCTGCGCCAATCACCCGAGCAGCTGGAGCAGTTGCGCCAGCAGTTCCTCCGCCATGCCAATGCCTCCGTTCTGCTCGGGCGCTTCGTGGCCGTGCTCCGCGTGGTGGCGGGCCCCATAGCCGGAGCCGTCGGCATGCCCTACCCCCGCTTCCTGCTCTGCAACAGCATCGGCGCCCTCCTCTGGGCCGGCACCATGGTGAGCCTGGCCTGGCTGGGTGGCCGCTGGATTCCCTTCGATCGGATGGTGAGCGGCGTGATCGATTTCGGCCTCGGTGCCCTGCTGCTGGTGCTGGTGGTGGTGGTGGTTCCGAAGGGTCTCTCCCGGCTGGAGCGGCGTCAGCTGAGCAAACCCACGGGCCCTGAGCCTCCGCCCTCCTGAGATCAGGGGCCTCCCGCCAGGGAGCTGGCGGGTGAGCAGCGATCATGGGGGGATTCGTGCTCTCCCCATGCCCTGGAGGTATCTCCGCTATCTCCTGTTCCCCCTGGGATGCTGCGCCGCCGGACTGGCGATCGTGCTGGGGTGGCAGGGCCTCACCGCCGCCTGGATCACCCTGGTGCTGCTGGTTCTGGAGGTGTCGCTCTCCTTCGATAACGCCGTGGTGAATGCCCGGGTGCTCGAGAAGCTCACCCCCGGCCAGCAACGCTTCTTTCTCACCTGGGGCCTGGTGATCCCCGTGTTCGGCGTGCGCTTCGCGGGCCCCTTGCTGATGGTGGCCCTAGCCGGCGGGGTGAGCCTGAAACAGGCGCTGGATGCGGCGCTCCACAAGCCCCAGGAATACAGGCACCTGCTGGAGCTGGCCGAGCCCCGCATCCTCGCCTTCGGGGGCATGTTTCTGCTGATGGTGTTTCTGCGTTATTTCTTTGATGAAGCCAAAACGCTCCACTGGTTCCGTCCCCTGGAACGGCGCCTGAGTGATGCGGGCCGGGTGGAGGCCCTGGAGATCGCCCTGGCCCTGATCCTGCTGCTGGGCCTGGTGGCGCTGCTGCCTGGGGAGCGCCATGGGGAAGTGATGGTGGCGGGGGTGCTGGGCCTGGTGCTGCAGCTGCTGAGCACCTCCCTGGCGGAGGCCTTCGGGGATGAGGAGCAAGCCGGCGCCCGCCTGGCCGCTGGCGGGGGGCTGGCCAGCCTGCTCTACTTGGAACTGCTGGATGCCTCCTTCAGCCTGGATGGCACGATCGGCGCCTTCGCCATCACCTCCAACCTGGGGCTGATCATGACGGGCCTGGGTCTTGGGGCCCTCTTCATCCGATCCCTCACCCTGCTGATCAGCCGGGAGAAGGCCCTCGATCAGCTGATCTTCCTGGAGCATGGCGCCCACTACGCCATTGGCGCCCTTGGAGGGCTGATGCTGTTCGGCATCTGGCTGAAGGAGCACCACAGCCACCTGCCGGAATGGGTGACGGGTCTGATCGGCCTGGTGTTCCTGGCCCTGTCGCTGGCGGATTCGCTGCGGCACCGCCGGCGCTTCGACGCCCCTGCGGCTCAGAGTCCGAAGTAGCGGCAGATCAACCAGGGCACGGTGAGCGCCAGCATCAGGGTGAGGGGCGCCCCGTAGCGGGTCATGTCAAGAAAGCGGTAACGACCGGGGCCGAACACCATCAGGTTGGTCTGATAGCCGATGGGGGTGAGAAAGCTCTGGCTGGCGGCGAAGAGGATGGCGAAGATGAAGGCCATCGGCGGCAGGTTGAGCCCCTTGGCCACCTCTGTGGCGATCGGCATCAGCAACACCACGGTGGCGCCATTGCTGAGGGCTTCAGTGAAGAGCTGGGCCAGCACGAACACCACCAGCAGCACCCCGTAGGCGGGCCAGCCCTGGAGCGAGTGCAGCAGATCCTTCGCCAGGGCCTCGGCCAGCCCGGTTTTCTGCATCGCCACGGAGAAGCAAGAGAGCGAGCCCAGCAGCAGGATCACATCCCAGCGGATGGAGCGCTGCAGCTCCCCGGGCCGCAGGCAGCCGGTGGCCACCATGATCACCACCGCCAGCAGCACCGCCGCCATCAGGGGCAGCACCTTGAGCATGGGCAGCAGGATCACCAGGGCGGCGACAATCACGGCCACCCCCTTGCGGTTGGTGGTGGGCAGATCCTTCTCCAGTTCGTCCAGGAGCACCAAGTCGTTGTTGGCCTGCATCCCCCGGATCGCATCCACCGGTGCCTGCAGCAGCAGCACATCCCCCGCCTGGAGCACTACCTTGCCCAGACGCTCCCGCAACACCTGATTGCCCCGCCGCACGGCCATCAGCGTGGCGTTGTAGCGCTGCCGGAAGCGCAGGTCTCGGGGGCTGGCCCCCGCCAGGGTGGAGCCGTTGGGCAGCAGCACCTCCACGATCCTCTGGGTGGTGATCTCCGGGCGAGAGAGCTCCTGGATCGCCTCCTCCTGATCCCCCGCAGGGGAGAGCACCACGGTGTGCTCCTGTTGGAGGCGCAGCAGGGTTTCACGGTTGCAGCGAAGCACCAGGCGATCGCCCCCCTGCAGCACCCGCTCCGCCAGGGGCGAGCCGAAGATCTCACTGCCCCGCTGCAGCTCCAGCACGTCCACATCGAAACGACGCTGCAGGCGACTGGCATGGAGGGTCTGTCCCACAAGTTCGGACCCTTCCGGAATCAGCACCTCCGTGAGGTAGCCCTCCCGGGCCAACCCACCCAGCAGATCATCGCCATCAAGGCCCCGATCCGGCAACAGGCGGTCACTCGCCCAGATCATGTACAAACTTCCCAGCAGCCACACCGGGATGCCGATGGCGCTGAAGCTGAACAAATCCAGGGAGCCGTAGCCCAGCTGGCGGCTGACGTCACTGGCCAGCAAGTTGGTGGAGGTGCCGAGCAGGGAGATGGTGCCGCCCAGCACCGTGGCGAAGGAGAGGGGCAGCAGCACCTTGGAGGGGGCGATGCGCCGGCGATGGCACCAGCCCTCGAGCACCGGCAGCAGGGTGGCCACGATCGGGGTGTTGGGAATGAAGCCCGAAATCGGAGCCACCACCCCCACCAAGAGGGCGATCATGCGCTGGGGGCTGCGCACGGCGTCGGAGCCGATCAAGGCCCTGAGGCGATCCAGCCCGCCACTCCGAAACAGCCCTGCCGACACGGCAAACAGCCCCATCAGGGTGATCAGGGCGGGGCTGCCGAAGCCCTGCACGGCCTCATCGGGCTTGAGCACTTTGAAGGTCACCAGCAGGGCAGCGGCCAGAAGCCCCACCACCTCCGGCGCCAGCCAGCCGGTGACGAAGAGGAGGATGGCGCCAGCGAACACCAACAGGGTGATGAGCCCAGGAAGGGTGGCGGCCACCGAAAGGAAGTTGCTCATGGCGAGGCGCTGGACCAGGCCATCCTAAAGAACGGTTTACCCATAGGTAACTTGACTTTCCCTACAGGTAGAAGCCCACCGTGGTCACCACCCGCGTGCCCTGGGCCCGCAATGCCGTGCGCAACAGGATCGTGCTCTGGTTGTGCAGCAGGTTTTCCCAGCGGTGCCGCGTCACGAACACCGGCAGCACGATCACGCAGAAGCGGTCCCGGTCCTTGCGATGCTCCACCTCGAACTGCTTGACGTACTGCACCACCGGATCCACCAGGGAGCGATAGGGGGAATCCAGCACCACCAGCTTCACCTCCGGCACCTGCCGCATCCAGTTCTCCCGAAAGTCCTGGGTGCTGGCCGTGCCCAGGTCCACATGCACCGCCACCAGGTCGCCGGCGATGGTGCGGGCGAATCGGATGGCCTCAAAGGTGCCGCGGTGCAGCTGGCCCACCAGCACCACCGTGGGCGTCCCACCCGTGGGAGGGCCTGGAGGCAGTTTCAGGCGCACATCCCGCGCCATGCGCAGCCGCCGGGCCACGGCGTTGTAGTGGGTGCGGATGCGCAGAAAGATCCCCACCAGGATCGGGATCGTGAGCACCACCAACCAGGCCCCATGGGTGAATTTGCTGAGCAGCAGCACCACCGTCACCACACCGGTGATCAGAGCCCCCAGCCCATTCACGAAGGCTTTGGAGATCCAGCCCCGGCCCTGCTCCTTCCACCAGTGCACCACCATGCCCGTCTGGGAGAGGGTGAAGCTGAGAAACACCCCCACCGCATAGAGAGGAATCAGGCGGCTGACGCTCCCCTGAAACACGATCAGCAGCAGGGCCGCAAAGCCGCTGAGGGCATAGATGCCGTTGCTGAACACCAGCCGATCCCCCAGGGAGGCCAGCTGGCGGGGCAGAAAGCCATCCCGAGCGAGAAACGCCGCCAGCCTTGGGAAATCGGCGTAGGCCGTGTTGGCCGCCAGCAACAGGATCAGCAGGGTGGCCAGCTGGAGCAGGGCCAGCAGCGGACCGGAACCGAAGATTCTCTCGCCCAGCTGATAGAGGAGGGTTGGCCCACTCTCCACGTAAACCAGGCCGCTCTGGTGGGCCAGGGCGCTGATACCGGTGAACATCACCGCCAGCATCGTCACCATCACCGCCAGCACCCGCCGGGCATTGCGCCACTCCACGGGTTTGAAGGCCGCCACGCTGTCGCTGATGGCCTCGATGCCCGTGAGGGCCGCACACCCTGAGCTGAAGGCCCGCAGCAGCAGCATGGGGCCAAACACCATGAGCCCGCCCTCATGGGCGGCTGCCAACACCTTCTGCTGCTCCGCCAGGGGCGTGGTGGGCAGCTGGCCCAGGCCCGTTTTCACGGCTCCCGCCACCAGGAGGAGCATCACCATCCCCATAAAGAAATAGGTGGGCACGCTCAACACCCGGGCGCTGGAGCTCACCCCCCGCAGGTTGGCCACCATCACCAGCAGCACCGCCACCAGGCAAAGGGGCACCCGCTCCGCTTCCAGGGCGGGGAAATAGGAGGTGAGGGCCGCGATGCCCGCCGCGACGCTCACCGCCACGGTGAGCACGTAATCAATGGAGAGGGAAGCTCCCGCCACCAGGCCATAGATGGGGCCGAGATTTTCCTCCGACACCCGATAGGAGCCACCGCCCTGGGGATAGGCGCGGATGGTCTGCCGGTAGCTGGTGCCCACGATCACCATCAAACCAACGATCAGGGCCGTGATCGGCAGGGTGTAGGCCAGGGCGGCTGCCCCGGCCATGCCCAGCATCAGCACGATCTCCTGGGTGGCATAGGCCACCGAGGAGAGGGCATCGGAGCTCAGAATCGCCAGAGCTTCGGCGTTGCCGTAACGCTCCTCGTGGTGGGCGCTGGTGGGCAGGGGTTGACCGATCAGCAACTTGCGCAGGGAGGTCAGGGCTTGAAAGCGCGCCATCAACGACGGATGCTCAGCTGCAACAGCAACTTACGGCCCGAATCCTCCATGCTCGGGAGGGGCGAACATTCCTGTCCCAAAGTCGGCGGCAGAAGAGGAAGGGCGTTAACTTCCTGCGGATCAGCTTGTGTTGCGTGACCCTGTCTCCTGTCCGGACGCACTGGCATGCCCTTTCCCCCCAGGACTTCCTCCAAGAGCTCGATGCCAACGAGCAGGGACTGAGCACC
>JBEIRX010000111.1:0-1668 GCA_040375715.1 Aphanothece sp. | reverse complement strand
GATCATGGCATTGCTCCTGACTACAGCCTTTTCCGAAGATACGATTGCAGCCCCAGGAAATCGCCAACCGAATTACATTGTTATCTCAGTCACTGATAGCAATGGCGTACCGATTACGGGTCTTGCCGCAGGCAATTTTCAGGTTGATCCTTTGATTGTAGGGCCTGGCGGTGCATTGGTGAACATTGTTGGAGTATCTCCTGGAAGACTCGCTGGATTCTATTTATTGAACGTTCTTCCCATTCGCACTGAAACATGGAAGTCCGGAGTCTACATTTTCTGCGTAGCAGTGAAACGCGCTTCGGATCAAGGACAAACATTGGCCACTGTCTTAATGGATTGATCTAGGCCGAGGCGCAAGAGTGGCTCAACCTGCGGTGGCCTTCGTCAAAAACTCCTGAATCCAGATCCGATCCTCCGCCAGGGCAAGGCCAGCGGCCAGGGCCGCAGCCAGCAGGAACAGGGATCGGCGGCGCATGGTGCCTATAGCCGTGCCTGCCAATGATGGGACCAACCGGGGCACAGGCGACGGAGCTGGAGCAGGGGCGATCACGGTGGCCTGTGCGGACCTCCCACCCGGGAGGGAGAGCACCAGCACCGCGAGGCGATCAGCCGGGTGGCCAGGGCGTCAGCAGCCAGCCAGTAGCCCAAGCAGGAGGGCCAGCAGCGCCGGATCAGCCGGCGCATGGGACGGTTTGAAGGATTGTGAGGGCCCAGGGCGGTCGACTGGCAAAGCCGGAGGAATGTAAAGGGGGTTAGTCATTGGCGAGGAGCTGTCTATAGAGTCGACAGAGCGCTATAAGCCACATTCAGTTAGGTGCGCTCCTGCTGTGGTGATCAGACCAGAAGAATTCCAGCGAGCCAGGCGAACGCAGTCCCTCGCAGGCGGCTTATGCCAGCTCAGCGGCGCCCTTCTTTCTGTGGTTGCAGGCAGCATCACGATTGGCTCTGTTCTGAGCGGAAGCGGACTGGCCGGGCTGCTGTTCGGAGGATCAGCGACGTTCGCTCTGGCCCTTGCAGGTGCACCCCTCGCCGCGTTGGGGAGCATCGCCAACAGTCAGAAAGCATCTAAGGAACTGCTGCTGCTCTACGTCAGCGAAAGCGTTGCTGAGCCGCAAATGCGTAGGCCACCAGAGCCCTGGAGACGCAGGGAGCCTGATGAAACCAGTTACAGCGAAGAACCGGAACCAGGAAGTCTGAAGATCAACAGAGAGGCAGCTGGTATGCCGCCACCACCTCCACCCCCGCCCCCGCCTAGGTGACCCAGCAATCTGTGCGCTGCGGGATAAACCCTCAGGAAAGACAACACAGAATTAAGACATTGGCAGAGCCCTTGAACTCAACCGTTTATCTTGGCGTATGGCTTGATGAATTCCCTGATGATGTTTCTGGGATCGCGCCAGCCGTTGGGTCACCATCAGCTCTCAACTTCGCCGCAGCGGTCAGGCCGTCGATCAGCCGTTGCTAACCGTGACCCCTCTCCAGAAGGCCACGCGGCCGCGGATCTCCTCGGCGGCGGCCTTGGGGTCGGGATAGAACCAGGCGGCGTTGGCATTCACCTGCCCGTCCACCACCACGTCGTAATAGTGGGCCTCACCCTTCCAGCCGCAGACGGTGCGGTGGCTGGAGGGCCGGAAGCAGTCGCCGCTCAGCGCCTCCGGCGGGAAG
>JBEIRX010000074.1:0-4693 GCA_040375715.1 Aphanothece sp. | reverse complement strand
CCCAGATCCTGAAGGAGGCCCAGTTGCGCGACCAGATCGAAGCCTTTCTGGACAGGGAGGCTGGGGCCATGCCCCCCTCTACCGTTCGCAGGGACATTCAACAGTTTGTGCGTGGCCAGAACAACCTGGCTTGGGCCATGCGGCCGGAGCCACCGCTGCCTTGGGCTTGGCGTCTGCGCGATGGACTTCATCGGATTGGTGGGCTGGCTGTGGGTCTGCTGCTTGGGTTGTTGGCGTTGCCCTTTGTGCCGCTGTTCCTCGTAATGCTGCGTCGCAGCGAGATCAACGCTCCCCATCCCCGGCAGGATCCCCACTTTCGGCTTAGCCACTTCGATCGACGCCATCTCGCACAGGATGAGGATTACTTCATCCAGAACCAGTTTTCAGTGCTCGGCTTCATCAAGCCCGGCCTGTTTCGCTATGCCACGTTGCGCGCGATCCTGAGTGTGGCTGATTTCGTTGTGCACCACTTCTTCCGAGATGGAGACCTGGGCACGGTTCCTTTGCTTAACCTCCATGGTGTGGACACGATTCACTTTGCAAACTGGATCGTTGTTGACCAAGGGCAGAGAGTCTTGTTTCTAAGTAATTATGATTTTAACTTGGAAGATTATATGAATGACTTCATCAATAAAGTTGCCTGGGGGCTCAATCTGATCTTTGGTCACGGCGTCAACTTCCCACGCACGGATTGGATGGTGATTGGTGGTGCCAGAGATGAGCAGGTGTATAAGGCTGTTCTCCGCAAGTTTCAGATTCGAACGCAGGTTTGGTTTTGTGCCTATCCTGATTTATCGGCGATCACCATTCAAAAGAATGCGCGGTTTCGCGCTGGTTTGTTTGCCGAGCTTGATCCCGCCGCCGAACGGGATTGGTTGGCGTTGCTGTGAGCCCTCCGGAAACCGCCATGAATCTTGAGCTCTTCGACATTCAGGGAATCGTGGGCCGGGGCTACGGCAAGCATCCTGCCGCCGCCTATCTGCTGCTGGAGGTGGAATCGCGGGCCCTGGCCCGCCGCTGGCTGGCGGAACAGGTGGCGCGGGTGCATACCTGTGAGCAGGCTCCGGACCCGGAGGCGCCTTGCTTCAACATCGCCTTTACCCATGCCGGCCTGGAAGCCCTCGGGCTCGATGCCGAGGCCCTGCACACCTTCCCCAGCGAGCTCAAGGAGGGGATGACGGAACCCGAGCGCAGCCGAGCCCTTGGGGATGAGGGTGGCGCGGCAGATCCTGAGAGTTCTACCAAGAACTGGGACTGGGGCGGCACGGCCGCAGGTCAGCGGCCGGTGCATCTGATGCTGATGGTCTTTGCCCCCAGTGAAGCGGATCTGGAAACCACCATCACTGAGCTGGGCCTGTCGCTGCGGCCAGGCGGGTTGTCCCTTGTCAGACGTCTGCACACGACCCTCCTGGCGGATCAGGAGGGGGGGGTTCGGGAGCATTTCGGCTTCCGCGACGCGATCAGCCAACCAGGAATCGCCGGCCTGCATCGAAGCATCGGGGGCCAGCCGTTGGTACCCGCCGGGGAATTCATCCTCGGCTATAAGAACGCCTACGGACTCCAGACGGAGTGCCCACGCGTCGATCACAGACATGATCCAGGCAGGCTGCTGCCTCCGGCTGAATTCGGCACCCACGACCTGGGGCGCAATGGCTCCTATCTGGTGGTGCGTCAGCTTGGCCAGCGGGTGCGTGCCTTCTGGCAATTCCTGGATGCCGTGAGCCGCGACCCTGACGGCGCCGCAAACCCCCAGCGGCGGGTTGCCCTGGCGGCCCGGATGGTTGGACGTTGGCCCAGCGGGGCTCCCCTGGTGGAAAGCCCGACAGAAGATGATCCAGCCCGTGCCATGGCCAACAGCTTTGGTTTCCACCAAAGCGACCCGCAGGGTCTGCGCTGCCCACTGGGTGCCCACATCCGTCGCAGCAATCCACGCGATTCGCTTGGCCCGGCCCCCGGCACCGCCGCGTCTCTCGCGGTGAACGCCACCCACCGGCTGTTGCGGCGCGGCCGCACTTATGGCCCGCCCCTGAGCACGTCGTTCGATCCAGAGGAGATTCTGCGGGCGGATGAAGGAGAGGAGCGCGGCATCCACTTCATCTGCATCAACGCGAACATCACGCGCCAGTTTGAGTTTGTGCAGCGCTCATGGATCAACAATTCGCAGTTCGATGGTCTCCTCGATGAGACCGATCCTCTGCTCGGCACCAGGCGTTTGCCCTCGGGCCGCCCCACAGACACATTCACGATCCCTGGCTGTCCCGTGCGCAAACGGATGTCGAGCTTGCCCACCTTCGTGGTGGTGCGTGGAGGAGCGTACTTCTTTCTGCCCAGCATCTCCGCCATTCGCTATCTGGCCTCTCTCACCTCCTGATCCCCTATGGCACCTGACCCGGACACTGCACCTGCCAACGGTTCTGGTGACAGCCCGCGGCTGAATCCAAGCCGCCCGATTCCTCCCCCGCAGACAGGATCCCCGCTGTTGGATTTGCTCGCCAGGGTGTCGATCGGTCTCACCCAGCTGGAGCGACGTTTCGATCCCTTTTTCAGGCCCGCTTTCGATGCATTGCTGCGAGGGCCCCTGACGGATCTGGTGACGTGCTGGATCAACCTGGCCCGTCGCGATGAGGGACTGGCCCTGGCGGAGGAGCGCCGCCTGATCGATGAGGACGAGCTGGTGGATTCAATCATCACCTCGTTCACGGCCCAGATCCGGGACCTATGGAAACCTGGCTACGCCGAGCGGGGAGGCAACACGAAAACGTTTGGCATTGTCCGCGCTGAATTCGAGGTTCACGACAACCTTCCTCCAGAGTTCCGCTATGGCATCTACGCCAAGCCGCACACCTACCGAGCCTGGGTGCGTTTCTCAGGGCCGGGCCCCTACATCACCCCAGACATCGACGACGTGGGGTTCATGAGCATCAGCGTGAAGCTGATGGGGGTGCCGGGGGAGAAGCTGATGCCCGATGAGAAGCACACTCTTGACCTCACCGGTGTCTGCACTCCCACCTTCGTGACGGCGGACCTGCGCTCCAATGCCAATCTCCAGCTGGAAAGCTTGCGCAATGCGCAGATCCTGCACTTTCTGAATCCTTGGAACAACCATGTGCTCGACCTGCTGATGCAGGCTCTCTGGACGCGCACCCAGACCAGCCCGCTGGAGGTGGCCTACTTCAGCTGCGTGCCTTACCTGCTGGGGCCTGGCCAGGCCATGCAGTTTTCCTTCTGGCCGAAGGATGAGCGCCGAACGCCGATACCGCTCCTGCCCCTGCGCCCGCCGGATGATTATCTGCGGCAGGCGATGGCCCGCACCCTCGCGGAAAAAGAGGCCGCCTTCGATGTGCGCCTGCAGCTGCAGCGGGATCCCCACCGGATGCCGATCGAGAATGCTGCGGTGTATTGGCCCGAACGGCTCTCGCCGCGGGTTTCCGTGGCCACGCTTCGAATCCCACGCCAAAAGTTTGATTCCCCCAGTCAGCTGGCCTTCGCTCGTCAACTCTCCTTTAATCCATGGCACACGATCGCAGAGCACAGGCCCCTCGGCAACCAGAGCCGTGCCACCAAACCCATCGAGCCCACTGGCGATGAGGAGTTCCTTCAGTAGTGGACAATGTGACGAACTGGATCCCGCTGTTGCGGTGCTTGCCCTGATGCGGCCACTTGGCGTTAGCATGTCACCACCACATCACAGCAGTTTCGCCGCCATTATTGGCATGATATAGACGGATGCGAAGAACATAAGTTCTCCCTTGTAAAAGCCTCTGGCGGATTAGTGCATTGCGATCTTCTCCACTATCGTCATCCCCTGTCATATAGACGCCACCGCTAGTTGTGCGCTCGAACAGAACTGCAACAACATCTGACTCTCCAAACGTTTGGATTTTGTAGTAACGACTGGATTTTGGTTTTAATATAACATTGATCTGGCCTCCGGGTGGAACATCAATTGCCTTTGTCGTAAGGAGAGGCAATTCTGGCTCCATCGCGGGGACAAGCGGTGGATAAAACGTCCGAATCCATTCGCGATCGCGCGCTGATAGACCACCTGCAGGAACCAACGGTTTTGTCTTGAACTCCTGCGGGGTAGTGATCATCCCGGCTTCGAACTGGTAGTGCATGACTGAGTCTTTGTCCCAGTTGGAGCCCTGAACCGTATCTGCATCAATCTTGCGAATGATGTTATGGAAAGTTGTCTCCCGAGACCATCGATTGGGTGGCTTAGCAAGCGCTGCGTAGACTGCCTCATCGTTCCACACAATCCCTGCATCCCCCTCTGATGCTCGTATAGATGTCAACCCCCTGGCCGAGCGATTTGACAACACCAGGAGGGTGCAGCGGCCGGCTCCGGATCGCCAGTGCAACCACCGCCCCATGGAGGAGGCGGTGATTGCACTGGCGGGAGCCTGGATGTCTTAATTGTCTCAGGTGGCGGCGGTCCTCACCGGGGGGCGACTAAGAAGTGTATGGAACAGTTCCCGTGCAATGAATCGTTTGAGACAGCGAATGATCTCGGCTTTACTGCGGCCCTCTCTCAGTCGCCTGGCTGCATAGGCCTGGGTTTGCTCATGCCAACGCAGACGTACGACAACGATCCGGTGGAGCGTTGCATTGGCCTGACGGTTGCCTCCGCGATTATGGCGATGTCGGTTTGTCTTCCCCGAACTGGCGGGCAAAGGGCTGACTGTACGCGCGT
>JBEIRX010000072.1:0-4935 GCA_040375715.1 Aphanothece sp. | reverse complement strand
GGTGCATGAAAGATGAGCTACTTCAGGCTTTCAGGCGCCGCAATTATGGAGGAACTGACTTTGGATTAGATGTGCTGCCACTCATTCTTGATGATGCGGAGGCAGATTTTGAAGATAAAAAGAGCTTGATTGATTTTTGGAGTGAAAGGATAGACAAGGAACGCAATGATCTTGAACAAGCTGACCCGCAGAGGAAATTTTCGCCTCAGTCTTGGCAAGATGTTGATGAGATGGAGGAACTGCTGGGCCGGTTGTCTGATCTCCTGCGGATTTTCAAAAATCGAAAGATGCCCCGAGGGGCTGAGGCCATTCGAGAGGAAGGTTTTCATGAGATTCGCCAGCTTGTGTTGCAGCGGTTGCGGGAGAAATCGGATACGCCCCTCAGTTCGAATATGGCTACTCTCCCAACCCCTGGCGAACCACCCAAACAACGCACAAAAATACCATGTGATTCTGTAGCGCTAGTTCTCAACCCATCTGGAGGAAATCAGGAACTTCGTTATGAATGGAAAGCTTTTATTCAGAAGACCGGTGGTAATGACTTCGAGCTCATCCCCAACGGCACAATTGATGGATCATATCCGATGTATTCAAGGGCCTCATTGGAAAAGTTGCTCAAATGTGTGACCCGTTGGATTGGCAAGAATCTTGAGGATGATCCACTAATCGAGATCTACGCACCCGCCGAGTTGCTAGATGAAGATTGGGGAAGCATGAGTGTTCATTGTGATTCCACGGATGACGATGATGGTAACGACCCCGCACCCCTGCACAGTTTTTATCCCTACCTGCTCCGCTCCTCAGACCGGCTCCTCAATTCTGATTGGAAGGTTCGGCGGAGATCATTGGTTCGAATGTTCAATAGCCTCATCGCAGGAGATGGTGTTTGGCTGCCCCAAAATCTGCTTGCCAGAACACAGATTGTGGGAACATTGGATGGCAGGCCTAACACGACTGATGGGGAAGTGATTTCCGCTATTCGCTGTCTGCAATCCACCACGATCCCTGAGCGAAACTCCTGGCTTCGGCTAATTCTGAGGTCGATGGCGCCACTTGTGATCTGGCCTTCGCGGCCGCGCCATGGTTTTCTGAATCAGGAATTAGCGCAGGAAGAGGTTCAGTCTCTTCTGGATGAGCTGCCACTGGATCGAGATGACAGGCCCCATTGCCCCGATCTGCTCCAGCTAGCCAGAGCAAGGATGGAGAGGGCACGAGTCGACCACAAAAATTACCCCTTCTCCAAAATTGATCTCGGCCTCTCCATCCTTGTGGACGACCCCGACCACTGCCCCAATCCGCAACTTCTTCAATCCCTCTTTCAACCCTCACGGCAAGATCCCAACAGCACATCCGAGAGCTCTACTCCCTCAGTCCAGATCCACATTTCCACCTGACCATGTCCTCATCAACTCCCGCCAGCTGGGATCTCTTCACCAACAACGGCACCCAGCGCCCCTCAGATGCCCCATGGCCTCCTTCGCCCCCCTGGCGGGTGCGCCATCTCCCAGAGGGTCTTGAAGCTTTGCCCCTTCCACCACTTGTGGAAAATGACAACACCACGCAGCGGGGGCAAGCCTTTCGCCTGCCCAGGGAGGGCATGGCTTTGGCCCCCTTGGGAGAACGGCTGCGCGTGGCGGTGAATGCCGCGATCCATCTGCGGCGGCCTTTGCTCGTCAGTGGTAGCCCTGGCACTGGCAAAACCAGCCTGGCTTACGCCATCGCCTGGGAGCTCAACCTCGGCCCGGTGTTGCGCTGGTCGATCTCACCACGCAGCCAGCTGAAGGAGGACGGGTTGTTTCAATACGACGCCATTGCCCGGCTCCAAGACACGCAGATTTACAATGATCAGCAAATTTACAATGATCAATCGTTCTCGGTAGCGGAATACATCCGACTGGGCCCTGCCGGCACAGCCTTCCTGCCTTGGGAGAGGCCGCGGGTGTTATTGATCGATGAGATCGACAAATCCGATATTCAGCTCCCCAATGAATTGTTGAGCCTCTTGGAGGAGGGAGCCTACGAGATTCCGCCGTTGCAGCGGGAGATCGACCGGGCTAAGCGGCAAGCCAAACGCGCCAACATGCCACCGCCAGCTTCGATGGATGCGGAGGTGCGCACCGCTGATCCAGACGGAATCGCCACCGTGCGTGACGGCCTGGTGCAGTGCAAGGAATTTCCCATTGTTGTGATGACGAGCAACCGGGAGAGGGATTTTCCCCCAGCCTTCAATCGCCGTTGCATCCGCGTGGAGATGCCCCACCCCAGTGAAGCCGATACCCTCAAGGCTGTGGTGTTGGCTCACTTCCATCCCACAGCCTCCTCAAGCGAGAGGAGCAAGGACCATCCCTTTGTCAAAGACCCCCCCGTGCCTGGCGAGATTGAGAGATTTCTCCAAAAGGACCAGGATGGCGATCTGGCTACCGACCAACTGCTCAACGCCTTGCACCTGCTCACCTTGGAGCAGAACATCGAGAACCCCTGGCCTTCCCCAGATGCCAGCGCCGCTCGGAAGTTGCGGACCATCCTCTATCGGCCCCTTCATTCGCGCGATGGCGGAGAGACCAACGCAGCAGAGGAAGGCGAGAGCGATGAGCCTGATGGCGGAGACTGATGCCCCTTCGTGAGCCCGTTTCTGCGCATTTGGCTGAGGCTCTGAGCTGGTTGGTGGCCCACAGCCAGACCAACTCCGATGCCCTGGCGCCGGGTTCCCTGGAGCTGGCAGAGATGCTCTGGCTGGCTAGGCAGCTTCCGGAGCCGCCCAGGTCGCCCCGGCGCCGTCAGGAAGCTCTGCCCGTGAGCTCCCCCCCCCCCGGATCGCGAGTTTCCACCACTCCGTCCAGGCCCACGGCCAGAGCCGCACAAGCTTGAGGATGCCCCAAAACCCACTTCTCTGCCGCCGGATCCCTTTCTGCCCAGCCCCTTCCCCGGAGACGAGGAAGAGACTGCCCCGGAAGACACCTTGTTGCCTGTGGCTGTGCTTCCGGATGAGCGGGATGTGGCCCGGGATTTGGAGGGCTTGTTGCCTGGCCGGGTGCGAGAGGAGAAGCCCCTGGGCGATCGCGAGTCGCTCCTGCGTGCCCTGGCCCCCCTGCTGCGGCGCCGCCCGGATCGCAGCCGGCAGCGCTTTGCTGAAGAGCCCACGGTGGATCTCTATGCCCAAACCGGAGTTTTGCAGCCTGTGTTTGAGCCGAGCAAGGGTCCTGCGTTCGATGAGGTGCTGTTGATCCGCGATGGTGGGGTGTCGATGCAGGCGTGGCGCCGTCAGGCGGAGGAGCTGCAAACCGTTTTGGCTTCCACCCAGGTGTTTCCGCGAGTGCGGCTGCAGGAGCTCCAACCGGGCCCGGTTGAGCGTTCCAAGGATCCGGCCATTCGTGAAAGGGCAGTAAAGCAGCTCTCCAGCGTGCCTCAGCTGTTTCCGGGGAGCCGGCCATTAGTGCTTTGCCTCAGCGACACCGCCGGCCGCCATTGGTGGGATGGGCGCATGTTTGCCGCCCTTGAGATCTGGGGCCGCACCTGCCCCACGGCGATCCTCCAGCCCTTGCCGATTTGGCATTGGAATCGCACGGCCTTGGCGGCGTTGGAGCGGGTGTCAGTGCGCAATGCCTGCCCTGCCGCTGCCAATCCGGCCTACGGGATGGATCCATTGAATTGGTGGGATCAGCCGCTGCCGCTGGGCCGAGATCTGCCTTTGCCGGTCTTGCCCCTGGAACAGCACGCCCTGGGCACCTGGAGTGCCGTTGTGATGGGCCATCCGGCTGATGCCACACCGGGCGTGGCCCTGTTGCCCGGGCCCCAACGGGAGCAACGGCTGCGGCAGTTGCTTGGGGATCGTGACCTCTCAGCCCCCTCTCCCGCCCCGGCACCGCTCACTGCAACGGAGGCAGCCGCACGCTGGGAGACATTTCAGTCCATGGCTTCTCCCGAGGCTCAGCAGTTGATGAAGGCGATGGCTACTTCTCCCTTGCTTACCCTGCCGATGATCCGCCTGCTCCACGCCGCACAGGGGGGCACAGTGACCAGTCCATTGCCGATCGCGGAGGTGCTCACCAGTGGCTTAGTGGTGCGCAAGTTGAACCAGCCAACAAACACCAAAGGCGAGGAGGAAGCCTCCGCCAAGCCGTTGGAGACGGAACAGTTTCAATTTGAGGTGCTCACTGAAGTGGCTGCCCTGCTTCAGCAGCAACTGCCCGCCACCGAGCGCCGCGATGTGATCAGCCGCGTCAGTGCCCTGGTGGAGCGCCGCTGGAACCGCATCCGCAGGAGTGATGAACCATCCTTTGAGGCGGTTTTGTGCGATCCCACAGCCCAGCCTCCTGAACGCTTGAAGAACGGCCTGATCCAGTTTGCCTCCGTGACCGCCCGCCTGCTCGACACCCTCCCCGGCGAGGAGGCCCGAGCTTTCGCCGAGCGTATCCGCCAGGGCAGTGGCCTGCCGCCAAGTTCCCCCTGGCCCCCCTCCATGGCCTTCGAGGAGCTGGGGTTTGAATCAGCCCAGCTGGTGTCGGTGCCAGAACTCCTGCCCATCCCCTTCACGGCTGCTTGGTTCGCGCAGGTGGAGCTGCGGAAAATTTCTTTTGTTATTGCAACTCTCGAGGGGACTGCTGGAAATCAAAAGATAGAGAGCTCTCTGAACGCGTTGAAATACGACGGCATCAGCGCGAGTACTTTCGAAGGCACCAGCACCATCCACTACTCAATCAAACTCGGGAGTGGAGGCAAAGTGATGCGGGCCCAAACCTCGCAACGGCGCCTGGTGGAACAGCTTGTGGCTCAAGCCAGCAACGGCAACAACAGCGATCGAACCATCGGGCAAACCCTCTTCAAGCTGTTGGTGCCCATTGAGATGGAAACAGCCCTGGGCGGCACATCCACCCTGGTGTTGGAGCTGGATCAGGGCAGCGCCCCCATCCCCTGGGAGCTGCTCGATACCGACAG
>JBEIRX010000116.1:0-1510 GCA_040375715.1 Aphanothece sp. | reverse complement strand
TCAGCAGGGCCAGGCCGGGCTGGGCGGTGTCGGGGCGCAGGATCACCACCCCCGACTGGCCGCCCCGCAGCTTCTGGCGATAGGCCACGGCCTCCAGGCTGGAGAGCTCGACGAGGCGGGTGCGGATGACCATGGGGGCTCAAGAGGTCTGCTCCGCAAGGTAGGCAGGGCATGGGGAGAATCCCAGGTGTCGGGCGGCACAGGGTTGCGGTGCCCATTTGCGGGCCCTACAGCTCCGCCAATGGGTCTCGCGCTGCGTCACCCAGGCTCCCTTCCGTCAGCCGGTAGCCCGCAGCAATGACGCCAGCACCGCAGCGCGCGACGCCACCAGTGGCCGCCCAGGTGGGATGAATCCGAGGATTGCCAGAGTGAAGTGGGTTCATGGGTTTGCTCGCAAGACGTGAGCGATCATCTGGCTGACCTTCTTGTTGGCATTCAGTGGAATCAGCTCCACTTTGGCCTGGGGACTGAAGTTCACCGAACCTGAGGTGATCGAGAACTGATCGAACATCCGCGAACTGAAGAAGATCCCCTCGCCGGAATAGCGCAGGATCGCCAAGGCCAGATCCTCCGTGAGGAGAGCGCCGTAAGGGAATCCCATTGGGCCGCTTCCAGCTTCTTCCATCGGCTTCCATCTGACAATGATTGACCCAGATCAGATGGCCGCAGAACAATGGTGTTGTCCCCATCGCCGCCGGCCCGCTCGGGTTAAACGCCATGTTCTTCGACCTTCAATATCTCGTTCTGACCATCCCAGCCCTGCTCTTCAGCCTCTGGGCCCAGTGGAAGGTGCACAGCACGTTCGATCGTTTCGCCAAAGTAGGCGTGCAATCCGGATACAGCGGCGCCCAGGCCGCCCAGGCGGTCATGCAGAGCGCGGGGGTGCGGGGTGTGCGGATCGAGCGCCATGAAGGCTTCCTCAGCGACCACTACGACCCCCTCGCCAAGGCCCTGCGACTTTCGCCACACGTCTACGACGGCAAGTCCATTTCCTCGGTCGCCGTGGCTGCCCATGAGGCCGGTCATGCCATTCAGGACCAGGTGGGCTATCCGCCCCTGGTGTGGCGCTCGGCCCTGGTGCCCCTATGCAATGTGGGCAACATGATCTGGATCTTTCCCTTCATGGCTGGTCTGGTGCTCCGCCAGCTCTCCTTTTCACCCCTCCTGATCTGGACAGGCATTGGCCTGTTCGCAGCCGTGGTGGTGTTTCAGATCATCACCCTGCCCACGGAATTCAATGCCTCCAACCGGGCGAAGGCGGTGCTGGCGAGCACGGGGATTGTGTCCACCCAGCAGGAGGCCGATGGTGTAAGGAGGGTGCTGGATGCCGCCGCCCTCACCTACGTGGCGGCCGTGGCGGCATCCTTGCTGCAGCTGATCGATCTGGTGCTCCGCCAACGCAGGTAAGAAGTCTTTGTCTGGTGACACATGCCTATAAGATTGGCATTCTTTTAATTCTACGACGCTGCTCCTGAGTGGCAGGCAGGGAGCCTGGAGTGGCGCAGCATAG
>JBEIRX010000041.1:0-12492 GCA_040375715.1 Aphanothece sp. | reverse complement strand
CGGAACAACACGGTTTCCACAACGTTGAAGTTGCTAATCACTCCACTGACTGGATTCACGTCCAGGGTGAAGCGATTCACCCTGGTGTTGTAGGAGATTGTGCCGCCGCCCGGTCCGCGATCGGAGACCCCCCAATACTCCTGGCGATTGGGATCATAATAAAGATCGGAGAAAAAGCCCATCCTGCCGTTGTTCACCGTGGTGCCGCCGGAGGCATCCAGGGTGTTGCCGGGAATTGTGAGCCCATTGACGAACGTGGGTGCCGCCTGAGCTGGCAGCAGGGTTGCTGCACCAACCAGTCCAAGAGCCCAAACAGCACGGTGCACAGAGAATCTCGAAACTACATCAGTTTCATCATCACACCCGTTGGTAAGATTTTGAGAGGGGTTGCTGTTTAAGAGCGGGTGAACCCGGATCTGGAGCGAGCTGTTGAACCCAGGCCGATCAGCTGCCCTGTAGTGCTGCGCGCACGTGTTCTGACACCCGCAAGGCGTTGGCGATCACCGTGAGGCCAATCCCCACCGAGGGGCAGCTAGGCAGCACGCTGGCATCGGCAATCCAGAGGTTGTCGAGCTCGTGGCAGCGGCCCTCCAGATTCACCACCGAGCTGGCAGGATCAGTGCCCATGCGGCAGGTGCCGCATGCCACGCCGATGGCCGAGAGTGGCGCTTCTCCCCGGGGGTGGGTGGGGGCGCCCTTGGCCACCAGGGTGAGGGGATCGGCCTCCACGGCTTTGAGGGTGTCGAGCCAGCGGTAGACGAGGCGGTCATGGGCCTCGCGGTTGTTGGCCGTGTAATTGAGCTGCAGATGGCTGCCGCGCAGCACCACCCGGTTGTGCGGATCGGGCAGCACGCCGCTCATGGCCCACCAGGTGATGGAGCGGGAAGCGAGCTGCTCCAGGCCGAAGTTGGGCATCAGCCGGGTCACCAGCGAGAGCACCGGCGGCGATTCGGCGAAGAGAGCATCCTGCAGAACGCCACCGCCGTTGTGGATCGAGCCCAGGGGATAGGAGACGTTCTTGTCGCCCCAGTAGTAGTCGGTGAGGCCATGGCCCGGGCTGTAACGGCCGGAGTTGGGGGCGGCGGCCAGCTGCAGGATCGCTGTGAGATGGGGCTTCATCAGGTTGCGGCCCACCTGGTCGGAGCCATTGGCCAGGCCCCGCAGGTGGTGATCGGTGGCGGAGCGCAGAAGAATCTCTGCTGTGGTGATGGCACCGGCCGCCAGCACCACTTGATGGCTGCGGAACAGCCAGCGCTGTCCGGCGATCTCCGCCTCCACCCCACGCACCTCATGACCGCTGGGATTCACATGCAACTGCACCACCCTGGCACCGTCCTTCACGGTCACCCCCCTGCTGCGGGCGGGCTCCACGCCGAACATTTCCGCATCTCCCCTGGTTGCCTTGGCGCCATCCCTCCAGCTCAGGGGGAGGTCGTAGGGAAGAAGCTGCTGACGTTCCAGGGCCTCTCCCAGTTCGACAAGGAACGGTTCCACCGGCCTTGGCGAGGCCGGGTACTCGCCATGGCGGGGCGGAGCGGTGGGATCGGCGCCGGCCACTCCATGCACGTTGTAGAGCGTTTCAGCCTTGTCGTACCACGGGGCCAGATCGGCGTAGCTCAGGCCCCAGGCGGAGGTGGGGCCCTCCTGCAGGGTGACGCCACTGAATTCCTTCTCTCGCATACGCTCCAGCACACCGCCCCAGATCTTGGTGTTGCCGCCAATAGCGTGCACCGTCTGGGGGGGGAAGGGATCACCATCTGTGCCGAACCACTGCTCTGAGGCGTGATAGCGGGTCTTGCGGAAGAGATCGGTGCCGGCAACGCTCTGCTCCCCGGGCGGCATCACCCCCCCCCGTTCCAGCAGCAGCACATGATGACCAGCCTGGGCAAGGCTGGCGGCCATGCTGCCGCCTGCAGCGCCGCTGCCGATCAGGATCACATCGTAATGATTGTCATCGATGATCATGATTCAGACCTGCCAGACATAAATAAGAAAGAACAGGATGATCCAGATGACATCCACGAAGTGCCAGAATAGAGAAGTTGCCTGCACGCCCTGTTCGCCCCCTGCGTAGTTGCCAGGGATGAATGATTTCACCAGCATCAGTGTCATCAGGCCCACCCCTGTGGCCACGTGCAGGCCATGAAAGCCCGTAAGCAGGTAGAAGGTGCCTCCGAAGGTTCCGGAGGTGAGGCCAAACTTCAGGCCGCTCCATTCCACCGCCTGGCCATAGAGGAAATAGGCGCCCAGTGCCATGGTGAGCACCCAGAAGGCACGGAAACCCCAGAGATTGCCCTTCGCCATTGCACGTTCGGCGAGGTAAATGGTGGCAGAACTGGAGATCAGCACGATCGAGTTGATCAGGGGCTTCTGCCACTCCAGGCCTTCCACGCCGGCGGGAAGCCAGTTGAGGGCGCTGGTCTTGAGCACCGCATAGCCGCTGAAGAAAGCCAGGAAGATGACGCTTTCCGAGCAGAGAAAAATGATGAAACCCGTCAGATTGTTCTTCGGGTGTTCGCCCCCATGGGCCTGTTCAGGCGCGTCGCTGGGATAGGCGCTGGTCACAGGATTGCCTCCTTCCGATCTGCAATGGTTAGGGCTTGCTCAATCTGGTCCTGGTGCTCCACGAGTGGCTTGCCGATGCCGTAGCCATAGGGCCTGGAGATGACCACGGGCACATGCTCGCCGAAGTTGTCCTCAGGCGGGGGCGAGGGCAGCAACCACTCCAGGCCGATCGCATTCCAGGGATTATGGGGAGCCTTGGGGCCACGCACCCAGGCGCTCACCATGTTGAGCAGGAAGGGGATGATCGACACACCCAGCAGGAAGGCACCGAGGCTGGCAATCACGTTCCAGAAGGCGAATTCTGGGTCGTAGCTTGATACCCGCCTCGGCATGCCCATCAGGCCGAGGGGGTGCATCGGCAGGAAGTTGAGATTGGCCCCCACAAAGGTGAGCAGAAAGTGAAGCTTCCCGAGGCCCTCGTAGGGCATGCGGCCGATGAACTTGGGAAACCAGTGATAGATGGCAGCGAAGATCCCCATCACGGCGGCGCCGTAGATCACATAGTGGAAATGTCCCACCACGAAATAGGTATTGCTCACGTGGATGTCCACCGGCACGGTGGCGAGCATCACGCCGGTGATGCCGGCGAACACGAAGTTGAACAGGCCCCCCAGGCAGAACAGCATCGGGGTGGTGAGCCGCAGCTTGCCGCGCCATAGCGTTCCCAGCCAGGCGAACACCTTCACCCCGGTGGGCACCGAAATCAGCATGGTGTTGACCATGAACAGATTGCGCATCCACTGGGGCACGCCACTGGTGAAGAAATGGTGGACCCAGACGATCAGGCCGAGGCCCACGATGATGAAGGAGGCCACTGACACATACACGTAGCCGAATAGCGGCTTGCGTGCATAGACAGGAAACAGTTCCGAGAAGATCCCGAACACAGGCAGGATGATCACATACACCGCCGGATGGGAATAGAACCAGAAAAAGTGCTGATACAGCACCGGGTCGCCGCCCCCTTCCGGCCTGTAGAACGATGTTCCGGCCACCAGATCGAACAGCAGCATGATGGCGCCACCTGTGAGGGCGGGCAGGCCGATCAGCTGAAGGCTCTGGGCCGCTAGCGCCGTCCAGCAGAACACTGGCATCCTGAACCAGGTCATGCCCGGTGCCCGCATCCGGATGATCGTGGTGACAAAATTCACCGCACCCATGATGGAAGAAACGCCGGAGAGCGCCACGGCCGTGAGCCAGAGCCCCTGGCCGCTCACCAGATGGCCCAGGGGGTTCTGGATGCTCACCGGCGGATACGACCACCAGCCCGAATAAGCGGGCCCACCGGGGACGAAGAAGCTGGCCATCAGCAAGCTGCCAAAGATCGGCACCAGCCAGAAGGCCACGGCATTGAGCCGCGGGAAGGCCATATCGGGAGCGCCGATCATGGTGGGGATGAGCAGGTTGTTGAGCCCGTTGAGCACCGGAAAGATGAACAGGAACAACATGATCGTTCCATGCATCGTGTAGATGCCGTTGTAGACCGTGCGATCCACCAGATCGGAAGCCGGGGTGATCAGCTCACCCCGGATGATCATGGCCAGCAGGCCCCCGATCAGGAAATAGAAGAAGGCCAGCACGATGTACTGGATACCGATCACCTTGGCATCGGTGTTGAAGCTGAAGTAACGGGTCCAGGAGGGCTTGGGCTCGCTGGTGGGGAAGGTGGCAGAGGTCATCCGGGGGCGAGCTCAGGCGTCATGGGGAAGGGTGTTGGAACCAGGCACATTCACCTGAGGAGGTGGGGCCGGAGGCACCGTGGCCCAGCCGGGCTTTGTTTTGGTGGCACGCTCGGCGTATTCCTGCACGGCATCACTGAGACCAGGTTGGAGGGGGAGACCCCTCGCCTGCTTCAACCAGGAGGCGAGAGCATCGCCGCTCTCCACCACCACATCAGCCTGGTTGGTTGCAAACCAGGTGCCGCTGAACTGGGAATCCCTGATGCGATAGCGACCCTCCCGGGTTGGGGTGAGGTTAAAGTTGATGGCCCGGCCGGGTACCACGTCCTGTTTCAGGCGAAAGGCGGGGATGTAGAAGCCGTGCAGCACGTCTTCCGATACGAGGCGGAAGCGCACGGGCTGATCCACCGCCAGATGCAATTCGGTAGACGACACCCCCTTGTCGGGGTAGCGGAACTCCCACGACCACTGGCGAGCGATCACCTCCACCTCAGCGGCCGGCAGCTTGTCGCCTGGGTAGCCACCCACCTCCTCAACAGGGTTATCGAGATGGATGTGCTCCATCGGCCCCAGCACCCCGAGGCTTGTGTTCACCCGGATGGCGTAGGCGGCGATCGCCATCACCAGAACGAGGGGAATGGCCGTCCAGATCACTTCGAGCTTGGTGTTCCCCTCGATCGGTTCGGCATCACTCTCGTCGTACTTCTCGGCCCGGTGCATCAGCACCACCCAGGCGATCACGGAGATCACGCCCAGAAACACGAAGGTGCCCACCACCGTCTCGAAGCTGAACAGCCCATCCACCAGGGGAGCTGCCGTTGAAGCCTGCACCGGCAGCCAGCGATGGGCCTGCTGCCCCATCCACAGGCTCACGGCCACAAGGATGGCCACCCAGAGGGCGAGGCCTCCGATCGAGAGCGGACTGAAGCGGGGGCGTCGCGTGGGAGGAGATGTCATGGCAGGGCTTCGCGAAGGTTCTGGCCGGAGGCCAGGAGCTGATCAGCGGTGATATGCACTCCGAATTCGGCCGCAAGCTCGGCTCCCAGGGTGCCGTGCAGGCCAAGCACCAGGAACATGCCCATGGCCACCAGCAGGTAGAGCCATTGCACCTGGCGGCCCATGTCCTTGCGCCACACGAAGCGTTGGTAGCCGCGCCAGATGGTCATGGCTACGATCACCAGCAGGATCACCACGCCACCCACGCCGTGCCAGAGCATTGTTTCCATGCTCTGCAGTCCGATGCTGCTTTTCACCCCGGCGATCGGCACCGCCAGCAGCATTTCGAAGAAGCCGGCCGCCACGGTGAAGAAGGTGACGATCGCGCAGGCCAGCAGGTTGTACCAGCCCACATCGTGAAAGCCGGCCCGGGTGATCGGCAGGGCGAGGAAGCGGAACACCCGTTTCTCCACCGGATAAAGGGCGCCGGCGATGTCGAAGGCGATGGCGATCACGAACAGGCCAATCGTGAAGTGCACCAGATTCGGATGAATCGGCAGTGCATAGGGCAGATCGTTGGGCCCCAGCCGGGAGGCGAGCTGGCTGATCGGCGAATCGGCGGGCACTGCCGCCTGGGTGAGCAGCAGGCGCAGGGGGCTGGGCATCACACGAGCCCCGCGCGCTGGGCCGCCACCACCGGCACGGTGTGCAGGCCATACACCCAGATCAGCTGACTCCCCAGGGTGACCTGCACCACCACCAGCACCGCCAGTACCCCGCCGGCGGCCAGGAAGCTGAGCGGCAGGCTCTGGGGATCACGGCTGCGGAGCACGTAGCGCCAGCCCGTGAGCAGCGAGAGCACGCCCGCCAGCGACCAGCCGATGGTGCTGTGCAGATCGAGGATCGAGCGGGCAGCGCCGTAGGGCTCCGCCAGGCCTGCCTCAACCTGCCCGAAGATGATGGCCACGAAGATGGCTGCAGTGGCGAACAGCAGATTCCAAAAGCTCACCTCAAACAGCTGAGGCTTGCGGGCAAGCACGCCGATCAGATCGAAGACCACGGTGATGATCGCCATGGCGATCACGAAATGCACAACGATCGGATGGATCGTGTCCATCCACGGCAGGTTGTGGTCGTTGAGGGGTGGGAGAAGTCCCTGCATGGCCCCGGGCAGGAGAAGGAAGGAAGACGCACACCAGCCGGGAGCCCTGAAAAAGGGAACGGATGGCTTCCCCACGTTGCTCAAGGCTGCCGGCCTGCCGGGCGGCTACTCATATTTCGACATACTTAGATCCCTTGCCATTGGGAATCGCTGACAGCTGAGCCATGGACTACCTGCGTTCAGCCCATCCGCAACCTCCCCTGGACCCACAGCGTGGGCTTCTCTGGAAATGGCCTCTACGATTGCGCAGGTCGCTCCGCAGCTCCACCGCGCCGGCCCCCATCCTGCACCTGCCGCCCCTGCTGACGATGACATCCGAGCGCTTCTTCCTTGAGCTCGAACCACCGCAGGAGCGCATGAAGAGTTGGCCCCATGTGGTCATCATCGGGGGGGGGTTCGCCGGCATCAAGGCCGCCCGTCGCCTGGCCGGCCAGCCCGTGAGAGTGACCCTGATCGACAAGCGCAACTTCAACCTCTTCCAGCCGATGCTGTACCAGGTGGCTTCCGGCCTGGTGGCTGAGTCCGACATCACCACCCCCTTGCGCCAGTTGTTCGCCAAGGACGACAACGTGCAGGTGTTGCTGGGGGAGGTAGTCGATCTGGATCCTGAGGAGAAAACCATCGTTTTCAATGACAGCCACCTCCGCTACGACCACCTGATTCTCGCCACGGGGTCGGGAAGCAGCTACTTCGGCCATGAAGACTGGCGCCCCTTGGCGCCGCCGATGAAGATCCTCGAGCACGCCGATGAAATCCGTCGCCGGGTGCTCAACGCCCTTGAGGCCGCCGAGCAGTGTCCGGATCGGGAGCGGCGGCGCATTTTGCAGTCGGTGATCGTGGTGGGTGGAGGCCCAAGCGGCTGCGAGCTGGCGGGCTCCCTGATGGCGATGGTGCACGATCTGACGGGAAGTGAATTCCGCCAGCTCGATCAGGCCGACTGCCGGGTCACCCTGGTTGATCCCGGGGATCGGGTGTTGCGGGCCATGCATCCCTCGCTTTCGGAGGCCACAGGCAAGCATTTGCAAGAGCGCGGAGTGGATCTGCTGCTGGGAGCCCGCGTCCAGGAGATCAGCCCCGGTCGCATGCGGGCGACCCTCGCCAAACCGGCCCCCGGGCAGGCAGCCGAGGTGACACTTGAAGCAGCCACCATCTGCTGGACGGCAGGCGTTCGCCCCTCCCATCTGGGGAAACTGCTGTCGGAGCGCACCGGCTGTCCTGTGGACCGGGGGGGACGGGTGATCGTGGAGCCCGACTTCTCCATCCCCGGCCATCCCGAAATCCGGGTTGTGGGAGATCTCTGCTCCTTTTCCCACACCGCCGATAGCAAACCCCTCCCCGGGATGGCTGGCCCTGCCGTGCAGATGGGTGGGTGGACAGCCCTCGACATTCTGGCCCGCCTGCGCGGCGAACAGCACCAACCTTTCCAGTGGTTCGACTTCGGCAGCATGGCGGTGGTCGGGCCGCTTTATGCCGTGGCAGATCTGCGGGGATTCCGAGTGTCGGGGCTGCTCGGTTGGATTCTCTGGGGACTGGCCCACCTGGCCTTCATGCCCGACAACGAGAATCGCATCAGCCTGCTCACGAAATGGCTCTGGTCGATCGCTGTGCGTGAGCGGGCTGCCCTGCTGATCACGGGCAAGCCAGATCAGCACATGGGGGTGGAAGTGGGTCTTGAGAGGGTGGAGCTGATCCTGACAGGTGAGGCGGCAGGGGCGTCTCCCGAGCAGAGCCAAGCCGGGGAGACGGCGAAGGCTGCTTGACGAAGCCACCTCTCACCGGCCCCTGCCTTGATGGCACTGATTGCTGATCCCATGCCAATAGCAGCACGATCTTGTGAGCTCATTAAGGTGTGTCCCAGCAAAGCCGATCCCCCATGACCAGCAGCTCCAGTCCGGCAGGGGAGATGAACAGCACATCGATGCTCAAGGGTGCGCTGTTGCTGGTGGCGGCCTTTCTGGCCAATACCCTTCAGAGCGCCTTCGGTCGCGCCGTGGGCAACACGATGGATGCCCAGATGTTCACTTGGCTCACCTTCCTGCTCGCCCTGATCCTGCTGATTCCCCTGCTGCTCTTCCGTCGGGGTAGGGATCTGCCCACCCGGATGCTGCCGTTGCATCTCCTCCGAGCCGGTGCCGGCATGGTTGGTTTCCTGCTCTTCATCACCGCCGCACGCCTGGTGAATCTGGTGAATGCCAACGTGCTGCTGAATACCACTCCCCTGTTCATCCCACTTCTCGCCTGGCTGGTGTTGAAGCAGCGCATCGCTCGACCCCTCTGGCTGGCTCTGGCCATTGGCTTTGCCGGCATGGTGATCGTGGTGCAGCCCAATGCCTCCGTGCTCAACCAGCCCGGTGATCTGTTGGGCCTGGCCGCCGGTTTGGTCTGTGCGGTGGAGTTCCTCACAGTCAAAGCCCTCAACCGCACGGAGTCGGCCCTGACCCAGCTGACCTACTTCCTCAGCATCGGCACCCTGATCTCCACCCTGCTGATGGTGGGCCACTTCCATGCCATCACCTCGACCCAGTGGCTGTTCGTGCTTGGCTCCGCCATCTGTCTGCTGAGTTTCCAGTTTCTTCTGATCCGTGCCTACCGTTTTGCAGACCCCAGCTCCATCGGAGCCTTCCAATATTCATCCGTGGTCTTCGCGGGATTGATCGGCTGGGCCTGGTTCCAGCAGATCCCCAACCTCGGTGTGATCCTTGGCACCGCCCTCATCTGCGTCGGTGGCGCCCTCAGCATCCTCTGGCAGGAGCCCTCCAAGGCTGGAGGCGAGCTCCACTCCCCGGCGGTGGGCAAAACCTGAGGCGGGGCGGTTCCTGGCCATGCGGTTTCTCCGACGCCGATCGTCAATCGCCGTGGTGCTCATCGCCCTGGTCCAGCCCTTGCCAACCTGGGCGGGGCCAGAGACGAACGCCACTGAACCACCAACCGCTTTGGGCACCCCGTCCTCCCCTGCGACGATCAGGGTCAGCTACTCCTACAGCACCAACCTGGCCACCAACCCCCTTGGAGGGATTGTGCCCGGCACTGCAACCTATACCGACAATCACCGGCTGACATTCACCATGCCTCTACAGGTCGAGTCGCCCCAGCTGCGCTCAGCCAAACTTGTGGTGGATGCCTATGACCGCAACGGTGCCGATCTGTCGTCGACGGCCATCGGCAATCAGTTCACAGTTCAGCAGCTGTATGGCGTTGAAACCTTCGGCCTCTACTCCCTGCGCATCGAAGCTGACCTGCCCTCACTGGGCGGCAGCTTAAAGCTGGGCCGCTTCAGCAGTGGAGACGATTTTGCCGCCTGGCCCTACTACGGCCTGGCCATGAACAATGCAATCAATGGCAATCCCCAGTCCCTTCCTGTCAACACGGGGTTCAGCAGCTTCCCCAACGCCGTTTGGGGAGCATGGGCTGATCTCGCTGTCGGCGAGGACACCAGCCTGCGGGTGGGCACCTTTCAGATCACCAACCCGGATGTGCCGCGGTATCACGGCTTCAACTGGGCCATCCGCCCCTCCGACGGATTGCTGCTGATCAGCCAACTGGAGCATTGCCAGGGGTGCGCGGACGTCGGCTGGAGTGGCCAATTCCAGCAGAGCCCCCCTGCAGCGGTGGCCTCCGTGCTGCGGGAGGAACCCAGCTATCCCGTGCACCGACAGCGGCTGGCCGTGGGGGGATATTGGTCTCTCCGGCCGCAGAGCAGCTTTGATGGCCAGAGTGCCGCAACGTCCACCTACGGCAGCTGGCTCCATCTGGACCGCACCCTATGGCGCGCCTACCCGGGGGGGCCAGCGCTTGCCATCTGGGGGAGCTTCACCAGCTCACCCCAGCCATCGGTGGTGAGGATGCCCCTCTACTGGGCGCTAAGCCTGGTCCGCTATGGCCTGGAGGCCAGTCGCCCTCAGGATTCCGCCATGCTGGCCCTCTACCAGGGTCGCTTCAGCCCAGCCTCCATGCGAAGCCTGGGCAGCTCCCGCCCGGATGGGGCCCATGAAACCGTGATCGAACTCGGCTATCGGCGAAGGCTGGGGACCCAGGCTTTTCTCCAGCCCAATCTCCAGCTGGTGATCTATCCCTCCGGTCTTGAGATTCCAACAGCCCTGGTGTTCGGTCTGCAGACAGGCATCAGCTTCTGAATGCTGGCTAACCCTGCAGACGCTCGATGAGGTGGGTGCCAACCCGGAGGGCATTGGCGATGGCCGTGAGGGAGGGATTCACCGCCCCGATCGAGGGCATGAAGCTGGTGTCCACCACGTAGAGGTTGTCGATCTCGTGGGCTTTGCAGTTCACATCCAGCACAGAGGTGGCTGGGTCGGTGCCGAAGCGGCAGGTGCCGGCCTGGTGCCCCACGGCGGCAATGCCCATGCTGTTGGCGATGTAGATCTGCCGCTCCACCAGGTGCTTCTTCAGGTAGAGCCTGTCGAGCAGGCCCTCAAGGCGGCTCACCAGCCTCTGGGAGGCCGTGAGGTTGTTGACGGTGTAGTGCAGCTGGATCTGCCCGGAGGCCGTCACGGTGACACGGTTTTCTGGGTCGGGCAGATCCTCGCTGGAGATCCAGAAGTCGATCGCATGTTCGGCAATCTTGTCCATGCTCCAGCCCGGCATCATGAACGTTTCCAGCGGGGCATAGCCTTTCATGATGGCCCCGTCGGTCTTGCCGGTCATCTGGATGTTGCCCATCGGATAGTCGAAATCCGCATCACCCAAGTACCAATCGTTGACGCAAACGGTCTTCTGGAAAATGGTGTGATTCGGCTCATGGGCCAGGGCCACCATCGCCTTGCTGTTGTGGAACATGTAATTGCGGCCCACCTGATCGGAGCCATTCGCCAACCCACGGGGGTGGGTGTCGCTGGCTGACATCAGGAGCAGCCGGGCGCTGTTGGCAGCGCCGCAGCTCACCACCACCACATCGCCGCTCACCTTCATCGGCTCCCCATCCCGTTCGATCTCCACTGCCGAGACGTTGCGGCCACTGCCATCGGTGTGCAGCCGCTTCACCTCGGCTCGGGTCAGCAGGGAGAGGGTGGAAGCCGCCAGCGCTGGACGGATCCCGAGCACATCGGCATCCGATTTGGCATGCACCAGACAGGGGAAGCCATCGCAGCGGTTGCAGCGACGGCACCGGCTGAAGGCCATCTGCTTCTCATCCAGCAGCACACCGCTCGGGGCGTGGAAGGGATGGAGGCCCATGCTGCGCAGATCGTCCACCAGCTTCTGCATACGAGGCTCATGGCTCACCGGCGGGTGCGGGTAGGGGCCGCTGCAGGGCGGTTCCGTGGGATCCTCCCCCCGCAGCCCATGGACGTGATACATCTCCTCCGCCTTCTGATACCACGGTTCGAAATCGGCGTAACGCACGGGCCAGGCCGGTGAGATGCCGTCGAAGTGGCGCAGCTCCTCGAAATCCTGCTGGCGCAGCCGGAAGTGAGCCGCCCCATACATCTTGGTGGCCCCGCCCACGAAGTAATGGCTGCCGGGCTGGAAGGCCTTGCCATGCTTGTCGAGCCAGAGATCCTTCGACACGTAGCGACCCTTCTGCATCACCTCTTCGGCGTCCCAGTTCTGAGGTTCCTGGGGAAGCCAGTCGCCTCGTTCCACGACCAGCACGCTCAGCCCACTGTTGCTGACTAAATGGCGAGCCAGGGTTCCGCCTCCGGCACCGCTGCCGATGATCACCACGTTGAAGTGGGCGCCATCCGTCACCTCCAGCTGGTCAGGAGCTGGGAGGGGAGAACTCTCGATGGTGGGGTCGCAAACGTTCTTATTGGAGTGGGTCATGGTGGGAGTGCGGCAGCTGAAGGATCAGCCCTTGGGATAACGGGAGAGTTGGTGGATCATCTTGCACACGAGAGCCGTCCATCCGGTTTGGTGGGATGCGCCCAAACCACTGCCAAGATCTCCGTGGAAGTATTCATTGAACAGGATCAGATCACGCCAGTGGGGATCGTTCTGAAAGAGTCCCACATCGCCGTTGAAGGGGCGGTGCCCCTCACTGTTGCGACGGAAGAGGCCCACCAGCCGTTGCTCCAGTTCCAGCGACACCGGCCAGAGATTGAGCCAGTTGCCTGAACGGGTGGGGAACTCCACCTTGAAGCTATCGCCATAAAAATGGGCGAACTTCTGGAGCGATTCGATCAGCAGGAAATTCAT
>JBEIRX010000065.1:0-5334 GCA_040375715.1 Aphanothece sp. | reverse complement strand
CTAGGTTTTATTGCTCAGTCCCTTTACTTGGCGATCACGGCCTGGTCGATCTGACGACCGTTCCTGTCCCAGGCCCAGAGCTTCAGCTCCTGGGGGCCCGCCTCGATCTCCGCAAAGCTGAACACACTGGCGGCCCTCGCCGTCTGGGCGGTGCTGATGACCGGGCGCAGGGAGGCTCCACCCCCACCCACCACCAGGTAGGTGATGCCTTCGATGGGTTTGCTGCGCTCATAGTTGTGGTCGTGGCCGTTGATGTAGAGCTGCACCCCATGGCGTCGCATCAAGGAGGTCAGCTTGGCGGCAAGGTGGGGGTCATTCCCGTAGAACCCTGAGGAATAGATGGGATGGTGGCCCACCACCACCTTCCAGGGAGCCCGGCTGCTGGCCAGAACCGTGCGGAGCCAGCTCACCTGCCGTTTCCAGTCGGCATTGCCGTTGGTGTCGAGCATGAAGAAGTCAACAGGCCCCTTGCGAAGGGTGTAGAAGCGCCCTGCCATCCCGAAGGGCTTGAAGGCCACCTGGGGTGTTCCATTGGCCGTGCGGATGTCGTGGTTGCCCAACACCGCATGGAAGGGAACACCAGCCTGCAGCAGCTCGCTGTAGGGGCGGCGGAAGGTGGCTTCCACCAGGTCGAGGTTGCCCGAGGGATAGATGTTGTCGCCCCCCAGCACCACCAGATCCACGGGCTTGCGGCGGTGTACCAGCGCCATCTGCTGGCCCACCGCCCGTTGGTTGGCGTCCCCGCTGCCCGTATCTGCCACCGCCAGAAAGCGCAGGGTGCCCTGGGAGCGACCAGGCCTGGGCAGCAGCACCAGGCCACCGGCCATCAGGGCGGAGGGGAGGAAACGGAGCAGAGCCCGACGGTGCACGGAGGGGATCAGAACAACCGCACCAGCCTGACGGAAAACGGACCCATTTGCAGCCCCCTCAGGCCACGAGTGAGTCCCCGTCCCAGAGTTCGATTCCTGACAGCTCCTGAGTGCCAGGCTTCAGGGCTTCGCTGCTCACCTCCAGGCTGGCAGTTCTACAGGGAACCAAGCAAATGAATCAACTCCGTGAGCACGATGGAAAGGAAGAGAAAACTCACCAGGGAATGCATTAAAACAATGCGCCGCACCTTGCTGTCCTCAAGATTCGTATCGCTCATGGCATAGGTGAGCCCAACCGCATAGGACACATACAGGAAATCGCTGAACAGCGGCTCGTCTTGGCCGGAAAAGATGAATCCCTGAGGGTTTGGACCATCAGCAGCAGGAGCAGGATTGAGATCAAAATAGAGCTTGGCGTAGAGCATGGCAAAGCTGTTATGCATCTGCAGCCAGGTGGCAAATAGGCAAGCAAAGTAGACAATTGTCCGCAGGGCGAAGGGCAGTAGGCCAGGATGAACTTTGAGATGGTTGATGCATGCTGTGAGCACAATGATGCTGGTGAAGGTGAAAACGACGCACAGCTTCACCAGCAGAGCGCGTCTGGAGAGGCCTTGTTGGAAGAGGGCGCGGGTTCTGGCTGCATCCAGGCGCAGGGCCTGACGGAAAAAAATCAGCTGGTCCTGCCCAATGGCAGTCAGAAAGGCGAGGAGAAAGGCCTCCCGCAGGTTCAGTACCGCCATCAGCACGGCGGTGAGCCCAACACCGATCGGCAGGGCCCGCGCCAATCGCTTCCGCTCATCGAAGCTGCCTGTGCGCACGATGGTCATGGCCTTCTTCTCCCCTCCGGTCGTGGCTCCGCCCCAGATTTAGCTTGGGGAGGTTCCGCTGTGATCCATGCCTACTCACGATCAGGTGCGGGCCTATTACGGCCAGGAGCTCAGCTGTTCCGCTGATCTGAAGACCAGCGCCTGCTGCGATGCCGATGCCGTGCCGGACAGCCTGAAGCCCTTGCTGGCCAGGGTGCATCCGGAGGTCACCATGCGCTATTACGGCTGCGGCCTGGTGGCGCCCCCCCTGCTGGAGGGATGCACCGTGCTGGATCTGGGTTGTGGGACGGGCCGCGATGCGTTCCTGCTCGCCCAGCTGGTGGGGCCCCAGGGTCGGGTTGTGGGGGTCGACATGACCCCGGAACAACTGGCGGTGGCCAGGGCGCATGAGGCCTTTCATGCCCGTGCTTTCGGCTATGCCAATGTCTCCTTCCTTGAGGGTCGGATCGAAGAACTGGCTGCACTACCACTCCCTGAGGCCAGTGTTGATGTGGTGGTGAGCAATTGCGTGCTCAATCTCTCCATGGACAAAGCCGCCGTCCTGCGTGGCGTCAAGCGGTTGCTGAAGCCAGGCGGGGAGTTCTATTTCGCTGATGTCTATGCCGACCGTCGCCTCAGTGACGCGGCCCGCCATCACCCAGTGCTCTACGGCGAATGTCTTGGTGGTGCTCTCTACTGGAATGATTTTCAACAGCTGGCCCGCGCCAGCGGGTTTGCTGATCCTCGCCTGGTGACCGACAGGCGCCTGCAGATCACCGATCCGGAGCTGTTGGCTCTGGTGGATGGGGCTGGCTTTTTCTCAGCCACCTATCGCCTGTTTGCACTGGATGGGCTGGAGGCGGCCTGTGAGGATTACGGCGATACGGTGAGGTATCTGGGCACCATTGCCGATCACTCCGATGGTTTTGCCCTCGATCACCACCATCTTTTCCCCAAAGGACAGTGGGTCGCGGTCTGTCGCAATACCTTGCTGATTCTGAGCCACTCCCGGCTGGCTCAGCACTTCGAGTGGGCCGACCAAGGAGATCGCCACCGGGGTCTGTTTCCAGGCTGCGGTGAGTCGATTCCTTTTGTGAGTGCAGAGCAGGTTGCGAGTGCGGAGAGAGCGGCGGAGAAAGAAGGGGTTGGGGGGTCTTCTGTCGCTCCTCGGGGAGGCTGCTGCTGAAGGTCTCCAATCAGCGCCTGCCGAGAAGTTCCTCCCAGGTGGGTTCCTGGTGGCTGCACTGCAGGGTATTCGGGGGTTCAGTGGGGCGGCTCTGGGGAGCAACCACACCAAAAAAATTGAGGCGGCTCAGGAGCCGCTGCTGGGAGGCACGTCGTGTCATGGCTGGAATGGACGGGAAGATATGGTTTTGCCATCGCTCCATGTTGGTGAGCGACTTGGTGATCCATCAAAAAATCATACTCCTGCCCAGACGTTTCTGCCCCCTCAGGCTTCGGCAAGCAGCTCCCGTCTTGCAGCTTCCAGCTCCCTGTGCATGTCCGGGCTCACGCTGGGGTAGTGCAGATCCAGGGAGAGCAAGGTGTCGATCACCGCTGCCGCCACCACTAGCCTGGTGAACCATTTGTGGTCGGCTGGCACCACATACCAGGGAGCTTCAGCCGTCGCAGTGTGTCGAATCATGTCCTCATAGGCTGTCATGTAGCTGTCCCAATGTGCTCGTTCACGCACATCAGCGGCGGAGAATTTCCAGTTTTTCTCAGGCTCATCCAGGCGCTTCAGGAAGCGTTTCTTCTGTTCCTCCCTGGAGACGTGCAGAAAAAACTTGCGCACCACGATGCCGTTTCGGCCCAGATAGGTTTCGAAATGCCGGATGTCGCAAAAACGCTCCTCCCAGATCCGGGGGGTCACCAGTTCCGCCGGAAGGCTCTGGCGGCCCAGCAGCTCAGGATGCACCCGCACCACAAGGGTTTCCTCGTAGTAGCTGCGATTGAAAATGCCGATTCGTCCCCGTTCCGGCAGATGGCGCTGACAGCGCCAGAGATAGTCGTGGTCGAGGTCTTCTGCACTCGGGGTTTTGAAGGAGGTCACCTGACACCCCTGGGGATTCACCCCACTCATCACATGCTTGATGGTGCTGTCCTTGCCGGCCGCATCCATGGCCTGAAACAGGAGCAAGATCCCCCAACGATCCTGGGCGTAGAGCTTGTCTTGAAGTTCGGAGAGGATCTCCACCCCCTCCCTGAGCACCGCTTCGGCTTCCTGTTTGTTGCCTGGATCCAGGTGCAGCGTATCGGCAGGATTGATATCCCTGATCCGGAAGCTCTCGCCGTGGTGAATGCGGAAGGGGGCGCAGAAGCCCCTGGCTCGTTGAAGGATCTCTGATCGCTCCATGCTCAGTCGTGCTCTAGCGGTGCTCAATCAACTCGTTGGCCGGGTAGCGCACCTTCGCCAGGCTGGCGTAACGGTCATCTGCGCTGCGATAGCCGCAGGCACATACCACGGCGGATTGGTAGGGGGAGGTTTCCAGGCCCAGCAGCCGGTCGTAGTCGGACGGACTGAACCCCTCGATGGGGCAGGTGTCGATACCGAGCACCGCTGCACTCGTGAGCAGATTGCCCAGGGCGATGTAGACCTGGTTCGCGGCCCAGTTCCCGATGAGCTCGCTCCGGGGGCCTTCGATCAGATCCTTGCGCATCAGGTCTCCATAGCCGGCCAGGCTGTCCTCGGGCACTCCGCGGACCTCGGCGGTGCGGGCCAGGAGTCGCTGAAGATCCCCCTCACTGACGCATCGCTGCCTCAGGAACACCACCAGATGGGAACAGTCGGTGATCTGCGACTGGTTCCAGGAGAAGGGCCGCAGTTCGGCCCGCAGCTCCGGTGAGGTGATCACCAGGAACTTCCAAGGTTGAAGCCCGTAGGAGGACGGTGAGAGCACCAGCACCTTCTCCAGAGCTGCCCAGGTGTCAGCCGGGATGGTGCGTCCTGCATCGAAGGCCTTCACCGCATAGCGCCAGTGCAGAGCTTGAAGCAGGGAGGCAGCGTCCATCAACTGATGCCAAACGAGTCAAGCTACACGAGGCTGATCTGGCTGATGGACGAGCTCCCGGCTGCATAGCTGAGGCCCGTGATTTCCACCAGGGCATCGGTGCCCAGTTGGAAGCCTGCTGTGGTGTCGTTAAAGGCGATGAAGGTCCGGGTCGTTCCGCCTCCGGTGAAGGTGAAAGTGGCTGCTCCGTTGGCGACGAAAGCGCTGCTGGTGAGCACCTTGGAGATCGATGTGGCGTTGAGGGCTGTTGTGGCACCCAGGGTCTGGATGCTGGCAGGCACGGTGCTCACATCGAATTTGTCGCTTCCCACGACAAAATCACTGATTCTTTCGAACGTGGAGCCACCTCCCCAGAGTCCATCCTGCAGGTTGGTGTAGGTAAAAGTGTCGCCCTCCGCGCCGCCGCTGAGCACATCCATGTCCAATCCGCCGGTGATCACATCAGCTCCGGCATTCCCCGCAATCCGGTCGACACCCCGGCCACCAAAAATCTGGTCCGCTGAGGCGGATCCAGAGACGGTGTCGGAGCCATCACCGGAATCGATGAGGAAATTGGATCCGATCAGGGAGACGGTGGAGAAATCAAGGGTGTTGGCTTTCCAGTCACCGAGGAGACGAACAAGGGAAGCATTGCTGGTGGCATTGACG
>JBEIRX010000109.1:0-1698 GCA_040375715.1 Aphanothece sp. | reverse complement strand
CCTTGCCCTTGTTGCCGCCGATGTCTACCCAATCCCCCAGCCGAATCGGTTGCTCAAACAACAGGGCCACCCCTGAAAAGATGTTGCCCAGGCTGTCCTGCAGGGCCAGGCCAAGCACCAGCGAGCCCACCCCCAGGGCGGTGAGGAAGCCCCCCAGATCGGCCCCCCACACGGTGGAGAGCACGATCGAGGAGCCCAACAACACCAGCACGAATTGGCCCAGATCACGGAAGAGCCGGGGCACCTTGGCCTGCCAGCTGCCTTCGCTTGCCTCATCGAACAACACGCTGTTCATCAGGCTGAGGGCGGCATAGATCAAGCTGATCCACAGCAAGGTTTCCGCCACGCGCACCAGCCCGGTGGCCCGGGAGAGCCCCATCACCCGATTCAGCAGCACGAACACGGTGAGGGCAGGGATCACCCAATTGCGCAGGATGAGCACCGCGGGCAGGAAGCGATGGCGGCCGCGCTTGAGGGTGCGAACGGCTTCACCCAGCAGCACCATGGCCACGGGGAAGCCAAAGATCAGCAGCGACACCCACCCCACCTGGCCGGAGGAGATCGCTGTGGGCAGGGCCGGGTTCATCGGCGGGAGGCCTCCAGTTGCGGCTGCTCACCCTCGCCAGGGGGCTCGATGGCCCCCTCCACCTCCCAGATCGGGATCGGGCCATAGCCCTTCACCTCCATGGCCGGCAGGGGCTTGAAGCCAAAGAGTCCCCGCAGGGCGTCCACGATCGGGGCGCTCACCTGGATGACGTTGCGCTTGGGGGATTCATGGATGCCCCGAGCGATGTTGATGGTTTGCCCCCAGATGTCGAAGGAGAGGCGCTCGCCACTCACCACGCCGGAGGTGAGGGGGCCGCCATGGATGCCGATGTCGAGGGAGATGGACACGTTGTGCACCTGGTTGAAGCGTTTCATCACCTGCAGCATGGCCAGGGCGCAATCCACAGCCCGCTTCTCATGGTCGATCCGGGGGCGGGAGAGCCCACTCACGGCCAGGTAGGAGGAGCCCACGTCCTGGAGTTTTTCCACATCAAACCGCTCACTGCAGTCATCCAGCGCGCTTGTGAGCTCATTGAGCAGGGCGATCGATTCCTCCGCGGAGGTGTTTTGGGAGAGTTCCTGCCACCCCTCGATTTCCGCGTAGAGCACGGACACACTGGGATGGGTTTCGGCCAGGTCTGCCGCCCCCTGTTTCATGCGGGCGGCGGTACTGCCAGGGAGGATGCTGCGCAGCAGCCGATCGTTTTCGTCCATCTGCAGCCTGAGGGTCTCGTCCCGTTCCCCGATCTTGTCCGACATCGTGTTGAAGGCTGTGGCGAGCTCGCCGAATTCGTCACGGGCGGCCACAGGGATATGGATTTTGTAATCGCCGCCACTGATCTTTTCGGTGGCATCCAGCAGGCGCTGAATCGGCCGGATGAAGGCTCGCGCCATCCACAACGTGAACAAGGTGAGGGCGGGAATCAGCACGGCCGCTAGCAGCAGCAGATAGCGGGCCAGGCGGCGGATGCCGCTGAAGAGTTCATCCTGGTCGATCTCCGAGAGCAGCCCCCACTCAAAGGGGCCAAAGCGAAGGGGCTGGTAGGAGCCCACAGTGGACACCCCTCGGTAATCGTTGTATTCGGCTGTGCCGGTTTTCCCCGCCAGGGCGTTGATCGCTCCTTTGGTTTTCACGGGCTGAATCAGGATCGG
>JBEIRX010000012.1:0-39708 GCA_040375715.1 Aphanothece sp. | reverse complement strand
CACTGGCCGAGGGCGGCGTGAGGATGTTCCGTGCCGATCCACACCAGGCTGTCCAGATCGGAGGCAGGTTGGGGGCCCAGCACCTGATCGGGGTCGGTTTCCACCAGCTGCACCAGTGGGAGCAGGGAGGAGGTGCGGGTGAATTCCGGCTGGGCAAGCAGACCTCCCAGTCCGGCTGCCACCACGGTGCCTGTTTCACCACCAGTGAGCAGGCTGTGGCTGTCGAGGGCCTGCCGCAGCAGTCTCCCGCTTGACACCAGTTCGGCAGGCAGAAGTCCCCAGGCGATGGCGCCATCGCCTGGGGAGCTCAGCTGCCCGTTCGTCCAGCGTTCCAGGATCGGCAGTTCCCGCTGAATCCCTGGCGGCAAGCGCAGATGCAGGCTCGTGCTCTGGCCGCTTCCCTGCATCAGGATCACCAGCAGGCTCTCGCCACTGGGCATCAGACGGATCTCCTGAAGCCTGGGGGCCCGGCTGCGGGGGCGGGTGATCAGGCTCAGCAGGCCGGTCAGATCGGAAAGGCGGCGGGCCACATAGAGCAGGAGATCATCGAGGGCAGCCCATTGCAGCCCTACCCCGGCAAGCTCTTTCTCCAGCTGCACAGCCGCGGCTCCGGGAGCGGGAAGCAGCTGATCCACATAAAGCCGGTAGCCCAGCTGACTGGGGATGCGACCGGCGGAGGTGTGGGGTTGGGTCAGCAGGCCCCTCTGCTCGAGGGCACCCATCGCTGATCGCACGGTGGCGGCGCTGGCTGGAAATCCGAAGCGGCGCACAAGCGTACTGCTGCCGACAGGTTCCACAGTGTCGACGTAGTGGCGCACGGTGGCCCTGAGCACCTCCTGTTGTCGGCTGGGCAGGGAGTCCACGGACCCTCGAGGGAGGCTATCGATGTTAAGCAGATTCCCATGGCCAGGGGTTCCCTCAGTCGGCTCCCATGGCTCTCAGTAGCGGGGCACCGAGGGATCCACGCTGAGGCTCCAGGCATCGATTCCCCCCTCCAGATTCCAAACGTCGCTGTGGCCCTGCGTTTCGAGTAGCCAGCAGGCGAATTGCCAGCTGCGGACCCCCGCGTGGCAGAGCACCACCACAGCCCGGTCCTGTTTGAGGCGGTCCGGCACCTCCCCCATCCACTCCTGCGCACGGCTCAGGGGGAGATGCTCCACCGGATAGGGCAGCCGGGCCAACCTCAATTCCTGGTCCTCCCGCACATCCACCAGCTGCAGGTCCTCTCCCTGCTGCAGCCGGCTCCAGAGCTCCTGGGCGCTCAACGAACGGGGGGGCGTAGGCGAGGGCGTCTGCGACATCGGGAGCGGGGAAGGGCAGGATGGGAGCACTCTGCTTAAGCGGAATGAAGGGGCGGCCCTTCCTTGCGGTTCTTCTGTTGGTTGCGCTGCTCATCCTGGGCGTGGGGCTGGGGGGCTGGTGGCTGGTCTGGCAACGCGGTCCTCTTCGCTTGCAGCATCACCCGCTCACCATTCCCCGGGCTGCCCGGTTCGTTCCCAGGCAGGCTCCCCTCAGCCTCTATATCTTCAGCGATGGGGAGCAACCCGTGGATTACGCCAGGGCCGTTGCACCCCTGCGCCAGAGGGAGTCGGCCATCCGGGCGGTGGAGCGCCTCCGGGACGGTGCCTTCGCAGCAGCGGGTCTGAATTACCACGATGAGCTGGCCGGCTGGCTCGCTCCCGAAATCGGGCTGAGTCTTTTCGACACCCCCGGGGAGGAGCCAGGCAGCAGCTGGCTGCTTGTGCTCTCCAGCAAGGATGGAGAGGGTGCCCGGCGCTTCCTGCAACGCTTCTGGCAATCCCGCAGCCTCGCCGGCAGCGGCCTACAGATCAGCCAGTATCGGGGCATGGGCCTGATCAGCGGCCGTGGGGCGTTGGTGGGCCGGGAGCCGGTGCCTCTGGCCACGGCTCTTGTGCAGGACGACCTCGTTCTCATCGCCTCCGGACGCACCACCCTGGAGCGTGCTCTGGATGTGTCCCAGATCGACGCTCTGAACGAGGCGGGTCTGCCGCCGCTTGTGGAGGGAGTGGAGCAGCTCGGTGAAGGCCTTGCCCTGCTGGTGGCCCGATCCGGAGCCTTTGCACCCTGGCTGGGATTGCCGGCTGTTGAAGGGGGTGGGGAATTGGCTGACCCCATCTTGGTGGGCTCGCTCCATCCTGATGGCCGTCAACTGGAACTGAATGGTCGTCTCCATTTGCTGGATGGAGGAGCTCCCCTTCCTGCAGCAGCTGCCGGTACCCTTCCGGCGGCGATGACGCTAGTGGAAACGGCCTTGCTGAAGGGGGTGGGCGGCGAATCCGAGAGCCTTGCCATCCTGCGCAATCCCGCAGCGCTCCTCCAGCAACCCTGGCTGCAGCCCCTGGTGCAGGCCATTACCACCCCTTCCAAGGCAGGCCCTCTACCCCCACTGCTCGCGGCGGCAGACCCTGGGGTGCTTCTGTTCTCCAGGGGGCCTGAGGGATGGTTGATCGGCACCGCTGATCAAACCCCCCGCCCTGAGGATCTTGAGGCTGCCCTGGCGGCGGAAGGACTCATTGATGCTCCTCTGGATGTGAATGGAGAGAGTGTCACGGTCTGGACCCGCCTTCAGGCCAGGGCTGCCCAGGGAGGGCGACAGGGCGGTGGCGAACAGGTGCAGGCCTCCGTTGCGGGCTGGTGGCGGCCGATGGATGGCCTGGCCTGGTGGGGGAACAACCTGTCGCTCTTGAATCAGAAGGCGGCCGGACGCACGTTGCAAGCCCGTCAGGAGGAGCTGGCGGCACTGGATCGGCCTGGGGCTCCCTTGCGCTGGGTGCTGGGGGGAGACGCCGCCAGTGCCGTGCTGCAGCAGTGGCGCCCCTGGAATCTGTTGACGTCCGTGGCGGGAGGTCCATTGGCCGAGGGGCTGGAGAGCCTGGCTTTCGCTCTGGAGCCGCAGGACGCCACCGTGCGTTGGACTGCCCGGATTGAATTCGCGGCCAAACCCCATGGCTGAGGCCCAGCTCCTCCTGCTGCGCCATGGCATCGCCGAGCCCCGCGGCGGCAGCGGTGAGGACGGGTTGAGGGCCCTCACCCAGGAAGGACGGGATCGCACCCGCCGGATCTGTCAGCGGCTCTCTCAGCTGGGATTGAGGGCGTCAACCCTGGTAAGCAGCCCACTGGTGCGGGCCCGGCAGACAGCGGACATTGCCGTGGAAGCGGGGATGGCCCCCGCCCTCCTCTGCAATGAGGCTCTGGCTCCAGGGGCAGATCCCTGGCCTCTGCTGGAGAACTGGTGGCGCGCCGGGAGTGATGACACGCCGGCTCGCCTGATCCTGGTGGGTCATGAACCGGATCTCAGTCAGCTGGCCTGCGGTCTCATCGCTGCCCCACCGGGAGCCCTGGTTCTGAAGAAGGCTGGTCTCGCCGTTCTGGGCTGGGATCAGGGGCCTTCCGCCGCTTCGGCCTTCCCTGCGGACCAGGCCCGGCTGCTCCTGCTGCTCACCCCCAGGATCCTGCTCCCCACCTAGCCCAACCCAGGCCCCTCAGACCGAAGTGGCAGCCAGGGCTACCTATGCAGGCTCACCCCGACACCTAGGTTCAGGGCACTTCCGAGCGCAGCCATGGCGGCCAAGACCTCCGATACCGGGAACAACTCTGCGGCCCCCCCGTCTACCGCTGATGCCCCCTCACCCCCTAGCGAGGGGGGAGCAGCTCCGCCGGCTCCCCTCACCCTCCCCTTCCGGCCAGGTCTGGAAGGGGTGCCTGCCACCCAGTCCGCCATCTGTGATATCGATGGCCAGCGGGGCATGCTCACCTACCGGGGCTACCCATTGGATCAGCTGGCGCGGCAGAGCAGTTTTCTGGAAACGGCCTACCTGCTGATCTGGGGAGAGCTGCCCACGATCTTCCAGCTGCGGGAATTCGAGCAGGAGGTGCAGATGCATCGCCGGGTGAGCTTCCGGATCCGCGACATGATGAAGTGTTTCCCGGCCTCCGGCCACCCGATGGATGCCCTGCAGGCCAGTGCGGCATCCCTGGGACTCTTTTATTCCAGGCGGGCCCTGAATGATCCGCAATACGTGGTGGCGGCGGTGGTGCGACTGATCGCCAAGATTCCAACGATGGTGGCCGCTTTCCAGCTCATCCGCAAAGGCCAGGATCCGATCCAGCCCCGCGATGATCTGCCCTACGCCGCCAACTTTCTCTACATGCTCACCGAGCGGGAGCCCGATCTCACGGCGGCCCGCATCTTTGATGCCTGCCTCATCCTCCATGCGGAGCACAGCTTGAATGCCAGCACCTTCAGTGCCCGGGTGACGGCCAGCACCCTCACCGATCCCTATGCGGTGGTGGCCTCGGCGGTGGGCACCCTGGCAGGCCCCCTCCATGGCGGGGCCAATGAGGATGTGCTCGACATGCTCGAGGAGATCGGCACGGTGGATCAGGTGGAGCCCTGGTTGGATCGGGCCATTGCCCAGAAGCAGAAAATCATGGGCTTCGGCCATCGCGAATACCGGGTCAAAGACCCGCGGGCCGTGATTCTCCAGGGGCTGGCGGAGGAGCTCTTCACCCGCTTCGGCACCGATCCGATGTACGACCTGGCCCGGGCCTTGGAGGCCGCGGCTGCAGAGCGGCTCGGGCCGAAGGGCATCTATCCCAACGTGGATTTCTATTCGGGCCTGGTCTACCGGAAGCTCGGAATCCCGAGGGATCTGTTCACCCCCATCTTTGCCATCGCCCGCACAGCCGGCTGGCTGGCCCATTGGCGGGAGCAGCTCGGCGCCAACCGCATCTACCGACCAACCCAGATCTACACGGGATCTCCTGAGCGCCCCTGGCTCCCGCTGGAGCAGCGTCCGCTTCCCCTATGAGGGGTGGGGGGATCCGCCAAAAGTGCGGCTGTCCGTTTAAGTTGCCTGCCAATTGGAGCTTGTCTTCATGCTGCTGACACCGCCGGTCTCTCCGGGCTTTGTCGCTCCCGGACTGGACCTTCAAGCCAGCTTCAGTTCTCTGCTGGAGGGGCTGGGGGTGAGTCCCGGGCTCGCCCGCATGATCTGGCTGCCGCTGCCGATGCTGCTGGTGCTCATCGCTGCTGTGGTCGGCGTGCTGGTGAACGTGTGGCTGGAGCGCAAGATCTCAGCGGCGGTGCAGCAGCGGATCGGACCGGAATATGCAGGTGCTCTGGGCATTCTTCAGCCCCTCGCTGATGGACTGAAGCTCCTGGTGAAGGAGGACGTGATCCCAGCCCGGGCGGACGGCCTGCTGTTTACCCTCGGGCCGGTGCTGGTGCTCGTGCCCGTGATCCTCTCCTGGCTGGTGGTGCCCTTCGGGCAGAACCTCCTGATCAGCAATGTGGGGGTGGGCATCTTTCTCTGGATTTCCCTCAGCAGCATCCAGCCCATCGGCCTGTTGATGAGTGGCTATGCCAGCAATAACAAATATTCACTGCTGGGCGGGCTTCGGGCTGCGGCCCAATCGATCAGTTATGAGATCCCGTTGGCTCTCTCCGTGCTGGCGATCGTGATGATGAGCAATTCCCTGAGCACGGTGGATATCGTCAATCAGCAGACTGGGGCTGGAATCCTCAGCTGGAACATCTGGCGCCAGCCGGTGGGCTTCCTCATCTTCTGGATCTGCGCCCTGGCCGAATGCGAGCGCCTCCCCTTCGACCTTCCTGAGGCGGAGGAAGAGTTAGTGGCCGGTTATCAGACGGAATATGCCGGCATGAAATTCGCGCTCTTCTATCTTGGTAGTTATATCAACCTAGTGCTCTCGGCCCTTCTGGTTTCCGTGCTCTATCTGGGCGGCTGGGGCTTCCCCGTACCCGTTGAATGGCTCGCGCAGTGGTTCGGGCAGCCCATCGACAGCCCCCTGATCCAGGTAATCACAGCCAGTGTGGGCATCGTGATGACCGTGCTCAAGGCCTACCTCCTTGTGTTCTTCGCGATCCTTCTTCGCTGGACCGTCCCCCGGGTTCGCATTGACCAGTTGCTGGATCTGGGCTGGAAGTTCCTTCTCCCCATTGCCCTGGTGAACCTTCTGGTGACCGCTGCTCTGAAGCTTGCCTTCCCCATGGCCTTCGGAGGGTAAGTCCACACCACCTTCGTCAGATGATGCCGGTTTCCGGCATCATGGACCCCATTCAGGCCACTCCGCTTTTGCACCCATGTTTGGTTTTCTCCAGAAAGTCGGCGATTACACCAAGGATGCGGTCAGTGCTGCCAAATACATCAGCCAGGGCCTCGGTGTCACCTTTGACCATCTGCGCCGCCGGCCGGTCACGATTCAGTACCCCTACGAAAAGCTGATCCCGTCTGAACGCTATCGAGGACGCATCCATTACGAATTTGATAAGTGTATCGCCTGTGAAGTTTGTGTGCGTGTCTGCCCGATCAATCTCCCCGTGGTGGATTGGGTGATGAACAAGAACACCAAGAAGAAAGAATTGCGCAATTATTCAATTGATTTCGGAGTATGTATTTTCTGTGGTAATTGCGTTGAGTATTGTCCTACAAATTGCCTCTCCATGACCGAAGAATATGAGCTGGCTGCCTACGATCGCCATAGCCTCAATTACGACAATATTGCCCTGGGTAGGCTCCCGACCAGTGTGACGACGGATCCCGCCGTCTTCCCCCTGCGTGAGTTGGCCTACCTTCCAAAGGGTGTCATTGAGCCCCATGGAGTTCCTGCCTCCAGCCCGAGGGCAGGCAAGCTGCCTTCCGAGATTGTGGTCAAGCCCAGCCCTTCCAATGCCTCCAGCCCCACCCCTGAGCAGACATCATGACCATTGCTTCCACCACCGAGCAGATCTGCTTCCTTGTTCTTTCGGTCACCCTGGTGCTTGGTTCCCTTGGAGTTGTTTTGCTTGAGAACATTGTCTACTCCGCATTTTTGCTTGGTGGAGTGTTTCTTTCGGTAGCCGGTCTTTATCTCCTTCTTAACGCAAGTTTCGTTGCTGCTGCTCAGGTCCTGGTGTATGTGGGAGCGGTGAACGTTCTGATTCTTTTCGCCATCATGTTGGTGAACAAGAAGGAGGATCTCGCCTCCATTCCCAGTCTCCTTAGCCGACGCCTGCTGTCCGGAGCTGTCTGTCTTGGCCTGTTCATCCTGCTGCTGCGTGTGGCCTTCACAACGGCGTGGCCCCTTCCTGGACCAAGTCCGATCGGGGAGGAGGCCACCATCCGGATCGGCGAACACTTCTTCAGTGATTATTTGCTCCCCTTCGAGCTGGCCTCCGTGCTGTTGCTGATGGCCATGATCGGGGCGATCGTGCTCGCTCGACGCGATGTCTTTGCCAGCGATGTGATCACCGGTGAGCCTGCTGATCAGGGACTCATCGAGAAGGCACGCACTCCTCTGTTGATGGATCGCTCGAAGCAGCCCACCGCACCCTGAATCCATTCCCTTTCCCCATGGATCTCACAGCTCCCGTTCCTCTTCAAGCCTTTCTCACCCTCGCAGCCCTGCTCTTCTGCATTGGAGTTTGGGGCCTCATCAATAGCCGCAATGCCGTGCGGGTGCTGATGAGCATTGAATTGATGCTCAACGCGGTGAACATCAATCTGATGGCTTTTTCCAACTATGTGGATGGTGAACTGATTCGGGGCCAGGTGTTTGCCATTTTCGTGATCACGGTGGCCGCGGCTGAGGCGGCCGTGGGGCTGGCCATCCTGCTTTCCCTTTATCGCAACAGAGAAACCGTCGACATGGAACGCTTCAACCTTCTCCGCTGGTAAGCCATCGCTGATGCGCCTTGAACGGGTTTGGCTGGTTATTCGACAGGACAGTCAGATCGCCCGTCGTGAGGCAGACCGTTGTGTCGCTGAACTTACCGCCGCCGGGGTAACCGTGACGGTTGCGGAAAGCGGTCTGTCTAGGAATCCCTTCCCAGGTCTTCTTGCCACTGAATCCCATCTGCCAGATCTTGCCGTTGTGCTTGGCGGAGATGGCACCGTTCTTGGTGCAGCCCGTCATCTGGCACCAGTGCAGGTGCCCATTCTCTGTTTCAACGTCGGCGGTACCCTTGGCTTTCTCAGCCATGAGCGTCGTTTGCTGAGAGGGGTTGGGGATCAGGCACCCAGCAGCCTCTGGAAACGACTGCGTGATGATCACTTCGCTTTGGAGCGACGGATGATGCTCGCTGCCAGCATTGATTCCGGTGATGGGGTGATGCAGGAACCCCACACTGCCCTCAATGATTTCTATCTCAGGCCCTCCCTCGATGAGCTTTCACCCACCTGTGTGCTCGAGCTGGATATTGATGGGGAAGTGGTCGACCAATACCGAGGCGATGGGCTGATCTTGGCGACACCCACCGGCTCTACGGGTTATGCCATGGCGGCTGGAGGACCGATCCTCCATCCAGGAATCGAGGCCATTGTGATCAATCCGATCTGCCCCATGAGCCTCTCCAGCCGCGCCATTGTGGTGCCCCCCCGCTCCAGGCTCACCATTTGGCCCCTGGGGGAAAGTTCTCGCAGGGTGCGGTTGTGGAAGGATGGGGTCCATGCCACCTTGCTCGAGCCTGGAGATCGCTGCGTGGTGCAGCGCAGTGCATGTGTGGCCCTGATGGTGGTGCTGGATCAGAGCCCCTCCTACGACCGCACCCTCACCCATAAGCTCCATTGGGCAGGAAGTCTCACGGGCGCTCTTCCCTCCCCCAATTAGCCCTTTTTTTCATTGCTCAGATGGCCCTGGAAATTGAGCGCCGCTTTCTTGTGACTGGCGAAGACTGGCGAGCCCACGTGGATTGGGTGGCAGAGATCAGGCAGGGCTATCTGCTCAGTGCGCAGGATGGCCTCACGGTGCGGGTTCGCCTGCAGCGGTCGCAGCACAGGGAGCCCCAGGCCTGGTTCACCATCAAGGCCTTGCCTGGAGCGGGTGCATCCGCCACAACCCGGCTGGAATTTGAATACCCGATTCCGATCGCCGATGCTGAAGCGATGTTGAATCTGGCTCCATCGCGCCTGGAGAAAAGGCGCCATGGTCTGCAACTTCCTGGTGGAGAGTGGGTTCTCGATGTTTTCTATGGAGAGAATGCTCCCCTGCTGGTTGCCGAGGTGGAATTGGAGCATCCTGATGCCGCTCCGCCGATTCCTGCCTGGTGCACCAGAGAGATCACAGGGATACACGCCTTCAGCAATGCGGCACTTGCCGCAACACCCCTACGGACATGGCCCCCGCAAGAGCTCTGTTCTTTCCTGCCCGTTTAGCGTTGAAGGGGAGTCGCCGGGAGGGTGCAGCAGTTGAATCCATCCCGGCAGATCTTTCCATTGTCCATGGCCCAATTGATCAGAGCCACTCGATTCTTGGCGCCGGTTTTGGCGAAGATATTGCTTACATGATTGTCCACCGTTCGCTTGCTGATCATTAACAGTTTGGCGATTTCCTGGTTGGTAAGCCCCGTGGCCACCAGTTCAATGATCTCCAGTTCCCGTTCCGAGAGGTCTCCCCTGCTTCCCTCCAAACCCTGGGGGGTTGCCTGATCGCGAAGGTGGCTCTCAGGCATGGAGACCTTACGGGTTGGGCCATCCTAGGCACGATCGTGGGGCATGATGTCGCCCATTGGAGCTGTTTCTGTGAAGCTTGCTCAAGCTTTGGCCTCTGGCCAGTTCGCCATCACCGCTGAGGTCACCCCGCCCAGGGGAGGAGATGTGAGCCGTACCCTGGCAGCCGCAGCTGCTCTCAAGGGGCTGGTGCATGCCGTGAATGTCACCGATGGCAGCAGGGCGGTGATGAGGATGAGCAGCCTTGCGGTGTCTCGCCTCCTCCTGGACCAAGGCATCGAGCCTGTGCTGCAGATCACCTGTCGAGACAGGAACCGCATTGCTCTCCAAGCCGAGCTTCTTGGGGCCCATGCACTGGGCATTCCGAATGTTCTCTGCCTCACGGGCGATCCCGTCCGGGCTGGCGATCAACCGGATGCCAGACCTGTGAATGAACTGGAATCCGTCCGTCTGCTGCGGCTTGTCTCTCAACTGAATGCGGGGGATGATCCCGTTCAGGGGGCTCTGCCGGATGGGGGAATTCAGCTGTTTTCTGGGGCGGCTGCTGATCCCCAGTGCGCCAGCTGGAGCGGATTGGCCAGTCGGGTGAAGCGGAAGTGGGGAGCAGGTGCGCGGTTCATCCAGACCCAGATGGTGATGCAGCCTGATCCATTGAAGCGATTTGTGGAGGAGATCACTGGCCCCCTGGGCCTTCCCGTTCTGGCAGGGGTGTTTCTCCTCAAATCCGCTCGCAATGCTCAGTTCATCAACCGCGTGGTGCCGGGCGCAGCAATTCCTCAGGAGCTGATTGATCGGTTGGCTGCGGCTCAGGATCCGGCAGAGGAGGGGATCGCGATCGCAGCGGAGCAGGTGGATTCCTACGCAACGATTGCCCAGGGTGTGCACCTGATGGCTGTGAAAGCGGAGGAGCGCATCCCCAGAATTCTCCGAATGGCAGGCATCGAACCAGCTTGATCAGCTGGCTTTCAGGGCGAAATTTGTGCCCAACAGCTCAGCCAGCGCTTTCTGTTGAGGAGATGGAGAGATCTTGTCCTGTCGACGTGCATCGGTGATCAGCCAATCAAGAGCCGCTTCCTGTAGGTCGAAGTGGTCACCGTTGCGATCCACACAATAGCGACCATAAACAAGCTTCTCGACGAGATTAACGCCTGGCCCAATCCGGGAATAATCAAAGATGATCGAATTATCGATTGTGGCACCTTCACAGATGTGACAGCTCGGACCAATCATCGCTGGGCCGATAATGGTTGCACCATCTTCGATTTTTGTCATACCTCCAACGTAGACCGGTCCCTGCACATTGATTTTGTCCCAGTTGGCAGCCACATTCAGGCCTGTGTAGATGCCAGGCTGCACTTCATGACCTGGCACCTGAACCTGACGCACATCCCCTTGAAGGACACTGCGAATGGCTTGCCAGTAATCAGGAACTTTGCCGATATCCACCCACTCAAACTCCATGGGCAAGGCATAGAAGGGTGCTCCCGCCCCAACCAGTCTGGGGAAAAGATCCGCTCCGATATCGAAAGCTTCGCCTGAGGGGATGAAATCAAGAACCTGCGGCTCAAAAATATAAATACCTGTATTGATCATGTCGCTGGCCGCCTCGTCAACGGCTGGCTTTTCCTGAAAAGAAAGCACTTTTCCGTCATCGTCAGTCACGACGACGCCATAGCTGCTCACTTGTTCCATTGGAACTCTTTTTGTGATCAGGCTCGCCATGGCACCCTTGGCCTTGTGGCGCCGCACAGCCTCGGTGAGGTCAAGATCGATCAGTGCATCACCACAGAGAACAATGAATGTGTCATCGAAGAAGGGCTGGAAATCCTGAATCCGTTTGATCCCTCCCGCAGAACCCATGGCATCGCCGATGAGCTCACCATCTTCGATACGCCCTTCGAAGCTGTAAGCAATATGGACACCAAAGCGCTGCCCATCTCGAAAGTAATTCTCAATTTCTTCCGCCAGATGGGACACGTTTACCATGATCTGATCGAAGCCGTGCTCCTTAAGAAGCTCAAGCAAAAATTCCATCACAGGTTTCTGCAAGATTGGAATCATTGGCTTCGGCGTGGTGTGGGTAATTGGGCGAACCCTGGTTCCCTTTCCTGCCGCGAGAATCATCGCCTTCATTCGCAGGCGTTTTTCATGAGAATCCTCACACTTTAGGGCCTCTCTCAGGCGGCGATCACTTCCGGAGCCGGCAGGGAAGCTGACCCCTCTCCTAGGACCCCCTCTTCTGTCGCCCCCACTACCGCCCAGAGCCTGCGAAGGCTCAGGGGGCCGAAGAGGCCCCCCTCCTGCTGAAGCTCTATCTTCCCCTGGGCGCTCAGAAACAGCAGGGCCCAGAACACCCCGACCCGATCCCGATCCAGATCGTCCTCTGCCAGGCTTGCACTCCACGTGCCCCAGGCACCCACCAGCGCTTCGAAGGACAGCCAGGATTGGCCATCCCCCGGCCAGGAGCACTGAATGAAGCGACTGAGAGCAGCCGTGGTTTCCGGGAGCTTTTCCCGGTGGGCAAGGGCGGCGACCTGAGCAATGGCCATCCTTTCGCTGTATCGCCGCCCGCTTCTCTGCCGCGGCCGGCGCTCCTCCTGCTCGAGTCGCTCGGCGATCTCCTCCAATTGGCGGATCAGTTCCCCAAGGCTCACAGGCCGCTGCAGAGGCGGTGGTGCTACTGGGCGCCGCAGCAGGTGCCGCTCAGGCCGCAGGGGCAGCAGGGCCTGGAGGCCAAGGCCATTGTCTCCGTCGCCCCCCTCCAGATCCAGAGGCTCTTCAAAATCCTGCTCTGGCGGCATATTGCTTTTCTCCAGCAGCTCCGCTTTCAATCCCACCAGCACAGAAGCCGCCAGAAACGCTTCACTGCTCTCGGCGAGGTCCTGCTCATACCTGGATCCTTGCGAGAGCAGGAGAGTCGGGGCGGCGATCCGCTGGTGCAGCTTGTCGAGGAAGCCATCAATCACCGCAATCACATCCACATCCCAGGGGTCGATCTCCCCTTGTTCTGCGGCGTCCTGCAGCATGCGTATAGCCATACGGGCGCCTACTTCGGCCACAGCCACCCGGTCTCACTGACGTTGTGCCACAAGGTAGCTTTCGCCGAAGTCAGACACCAGGGGTCAGGGATTGGTTTGAGCCGCTGTGCTCTCTCCCGCTGCGGGCAGCAGCCCCAGTTGGGCATCCACCGTGGCCCGATAGCGCTGCAGGTCGTTTTCCAGCTCCTGGATCCTCACCCTCTGGGCTTCCTGCTCACCCTGGGTCTGTAACGTTTCCACCTTTCGCACCACGCCGCTCCAGACCGCATAGATCCAGGCGGCAGTGGCCCCCAGGCCGCCCACAAGAAGAAGAAGGGCGGCCAGGGGGAACGTGAGGCTGACCCCTGGTAGGAAGCGAACGGTTGTGGGTGCGGTGTTCTCCAGGGTGAACATCACCATGGCCAGGCCAAAGATGAAGATCAGCAGGAAATTGAGCTGACGCATCGCCGGAGAGCAGAGGCTGCTACCGGCTTAGGGGGTGGGGCGGAAGGTTGTCAATGGAGGGGCCTGTAGCGCTGCTGCCGGCAGGCCGAGGCCAGGTTGCAGCGGCCTCAGGACATTCTGCAGCGGCAGAGGGCCGACTCTGGCCAGGGCCAGAGTTTCTCTCTGCACGAGGGTTTCGATAGAAGCTCTATAACTGTCCGTCATGATGCGTGGATACAGACCAATGCCAATGATGGGGATCAGCAGACAGGAAATGACATAAATCTCTCGAGGCTCTGCATCCACCAGGTTGCTATGGGAGATAAGTTCGGCATTTTCCTTGCCAAAAAAGATTTCTCTCAGCATTGAGAGTAGATAGATCGGAGTGAGGATCACGCCGATTGCCGCAAGGGTGGAAATAATGATGCGGAAACCAAGGCTGTATGCCTCACTGGTGGCAAAGCCCACAAACACCATGAGCTCAGAAACAAAGCCACTCATCCCTGGTAAAGCAAGCGAAGCAAGCGAGCAGACCGTCCAGAGAGCAAACATCTTTCGCATTTTTTGTCCTACCCCTCCCATTTCATCCAACTGAAGGGTATGGGTGCGGTCATAGGTGGCTCCCACCAGGAAGAACAGACTGGCTCCGATGAGTCCATGGCTCACCATCTGCAGCATTGCGCCACTTGTGCCGAGAGCAGTGAGGCTGCCGATGCCGATCAACACAAACCCCATATGGCTGATGGAGCTGTAGGCGATCTTTCGTTTCAGATTTCGCTGGGCGAAGGAAGTTAATGCCGCATAAATAATGTTGACCACACCCAGAACGACAAGAAAAGGGGCAAATTTCACGTGCGCATCGGGAAGAATCTGCACGTTGAAACGCAACAATGCATAGCCGCCCATTTTTAGAAGAATTCCCGCCAGCAACATATGAACCGGGGCTGTCGCTTCTCCGTGGGCGTCAGGCAGCCAGGTGTGCAGGGGCACGATCGGCAGTTTCACACCGAAGGCGATGAGCAGGGCTGCATAACAAAGCACCTGGAAGCCAGTGCCGAAGCCTTTGGCTGCCAGGGCCGTGTATTCAAAGCTTGGGGTTCCCCCTCCGTAGAAGCCCATGGCCAGTGCAGCCAGCAGGATGAAGAGGGAACTTCCGGCGGTGTAAAGAATGAATTTGGTGGCGGCGTACTGCCTTTTTTTGCCCCCCCAGATCGCCAGAAGCAGGTAGACAGGGATCAGCTCCAGCTCCCAGGCCAGGAAAAACAGCAACATGTCCTGCACGGCGAAGACGGCGATCTGTCCGCCATCCATTGCCAGCAGGAGGAAATAGAACAGTTTTGGCTTGAAGGTCACCGGCCAGGCCGCCAGGCAGGCCAGCGCTGTGATGAAGCTGGTGAGCAGGATCAAGGGCATTGAGAGCCCGTCGGCCCCTACAGACCAGGCCAGGCCCAGATCGGGCAACCAGGAGAACCGTTCAACCAGCTGGAGCTGGTCACTGGCGGGGTCGTAGCCATTGAGGTATCCCCCGACTGTGAGCAGAAAAGTGACCAGGGCCACGCCCAGGGCGTACCAGCGCACCTTGCGGCCGTCTCCCTCATCTGGAACAAAGAAGATCAGCAGGGACGCGGCGATCGGCAAGAGGATCGCCGCACTGAGCCAGGGGAAGGGCACGGCCTCAAAAATCGCTATTCGAAGTGTAGAAATATCTGCCCGTCAGGCCAAAGGCCGGTGGGGGATGGCACACACTGTTCACCATGGGAGCTTCGCCTCAGCCGAAGGCACTGAACAGAACCACCATGGCGATGACGCCACCGAAGACAATGAGAGCATAAAATTGGGCTCGACCTGTTTCAAAATATTTGAGCCCTTCGCCACTGCCAAGGGTGAGCAAACCGGTGAGATTGACCACTCCATCAACCACCTTTGAATCCACATCCAGAACTCGTTTGGCAAGGTTGCGGCTTCCCTGGACAAAGAGTTTGTCATTGATGGCATCCAGGTACCATTTGTTTGCGAGAAACTTGTTGACAGCAGGGAAGCGGGCTGCAACAGCCTGGCCCAAATCAATGCGATGCAGGAAATAGGCCAGAACGGCCAGGCTGATTCCTGCGACGGAAATGGCCACAGAGGCCCCTGCCAAAGGTAGAAACTCACCCCAGGAAAAATGGTGGGCCATTTCTGCGGCCTCCTCAGCATTGAGAGCCCTGGCAAAACGACTGTTCCAGGGAGTTCCCAGGAGGCCGATCAGCACCGATGGAACGGCCAGCACCACCAAGGGGGCTGCCATCTGCCACCCGGATTCATGGGGATGGCTGCTGTGATGGCCCTGCCCTTCTTCATGACCTTCGGCTCCGCCCTTTCCAGCAGCAGAGAGGAGCTGGGCTTGCATCGCCGTGTCATTTCCCCGGAAGCTGCCTTCAAAGGTGAGGAAGTAGAGGCGAAACATGTAGAAGGCCGTCATGCCCGCTGTCAGAAAGCCTGCAGCCCAGAGGATCGGGAAGGTATTGAAGGCTTGACCCAGAATCTCATCTTTGCTCCAGAAGCCTGCCAGGGGGGGGATTCCGGCAATGGCGATGCAGCCGATCAGGAAGGTGATGGCTGTGATCGGCATGTATTTCCTCAACCCTCCCATGAGCCGCATGTCCTGGGCCAGAGCCGGTTCATGGCCCACCACCTCTTCCATGGCGTGGATCACTGAACCGGAACCCAGAAACAGCATCGCTTTGAAAAACGCATGGGTAACCAGATGGAACATCCCGGCCACCGGGGCCCCGCAGCCCATGGCCAGCATCATGTAGCCCAGCTGGGAGACGGTGCTGTAGGCGAGCCCCTTCTTCAGATCCTGCTGGGTGAGTGCGATGGAGGCCCCGAGAAAAAGCGTGATGGTGCCGATCACGGCGATCACCACCTGCACCACTGGATAGGGGGAATACACCGGCTGAAGCCTCGCCACCAGGAACACCCCCGCGGCCACCATGGTGGCCGCATGGATGAGGGCTGAGATCGGAGTGGGGCCCTCCATGGCATCCGGAAGCCAGACATGCAGAGGGAACTGGGCGGATTTGGCCATGGGGCCCATGAACACCAGCAGACAGAGGATGACCGCCACCGCGGTGCTCACCCGGCCATCAGCCACGGCCTCCTGGAGACGAACTCCCACGGTTTCAAAACCAAAACTGCCGGTGGCCCAAAACAGACCCAGGATGCCCAGCAGCAGGCCGAAGTCGCCCACGCGGTTGACCACGAAGGCCTTCTGGGCCGCATTGGCTGCTCCATCTCGGTCGTACCAGAACCCAACAAGCAAGTAGGAACACATCCCCACCAGTTCCCAGAAGACATAGATCTCCAGGAGATTGGGGCTGATCACCAGGCCCAGCATCGAGCTGCTGAACAGGGCCAGATAGGTGAAGAAGCGCACGTAGCCCTTGTCATGGGCCATGTATCCATCGGAATAAACCATCACGAGCAGAGCGATGGTGGTGACCAGGGCGAGCATCACCGCAGCGAGCGGATCCACCCGGTAGCCCATTTGCAGGTTGAAGGTGCCCGCACTGGCCCAGTCGAACAGCATCTCCCTGGGCGCCGCTCCGGCGAGCTGTTCCGCGAGGACAGCGAAGCTCAGCACGGCCGCTGCCCCGACACAGGTGATGAGAAACCAGGCCACCGGCTTCCGCAGGCGGTTGACGGTGCGGTTGAAGCACAACAGGCCCAATCCCGTGATGCAGGCCCCCAGCAGGGGGAGCAGGGGTATCAACCAGGCCAGGTCAGCAGCAGGCATCCCCATAAGTCAAGTTGGGTGGAGTGTAGTCAGCCTCCCCATGGGATTCGGCAGTGCCTGTCACCTCAGCCCAGCCAGTGGGCCATCGCCGTTCGCGAAAAGGCCGTGCTGGCGGTCCCGATCCAGCGGTGGGCTCCCCACAACACCCCAATGGCCACAGCGATGCCCAACTGTGACGGTCTGAGAAACTCGGAGAGCTGGAGCTGCTGCCGACCCTCCAGCACCGCCTGGAATGGAAGGATCGAGGTGGTGGCCCTCAGCTCCTCGAAGGCAGCGCCGAACCGCTTGCGGAGCCTGCGATCCCCATGCCAGATGGCAAAAGCGTGGTGGGCGATCAGGCCCAGGCAGGTGACGGCCATGAAGCTCGTGCCGATCCAGAGCAGATGGGTGGCGCACCAGAGCACCTGCCCCACGGCCTGGGGGTGACGGCAGACCCGCATAATCCCTGTGGAATAAAGCCGCACCTGCGGCTTGAGCACCGATGGGATCTCCAGCAGGTTGTAGGTGGCGGGGTAGAGAAAGAAGAAACTCACGGCTGTGCCGGCCCAGACAACGGGCACCATCCAGGGTTGATCCTGCAGGTTCCAGAGGCGGATGCCGTTGTAGCGGTGACTCAGGAAATAGGCGATCACCAGCGCCGCGGCCGGAATGCTCACCGCCGCGAACAGAAGGCGCCAGGCGCGCTCGCCGATCCGCTCGGCGCCCCAGGCCCGCAGGGCGGCTCCGCCGCTGTGCAGAACGGCGAACCCCACAAGCAGCAGAGCCATGACCCAGCTGCTGTGGTGGGGGGAGCTGACCATGGGCGCGCGTCGTGAAGCATGTGGTGTGAAGGCAGTCTGCCAAGCGGCAACCCCTTTACAGTTGGCTCCGACTTGCCGGTTCAGCCATCGGCCAACCCGAGGACCCTTCCGAGGACCATACCGAGGACCATCAGAGCCCATGGCAGATCTGCCTTTCACCCTTGATCAGCTCCGCATCCTCCGCGCGATTGCCAGCGAGGGCAGCTTCAAGAAGGCTGCCGACAGTCTGTATGTGACCCAACCGGCGGTGAGCCTGCAGATCCAGAACCTCGAGAAGCAACTGGATGTGGCTCTGTTTGACCGTGGCGGACGCAAGGCCCAGCTCACCGAAGCGGGCCATCTGCTGCTCAGCTACTGCGATCGCATCCTCAGCCAGTGTCAGGAGGCCTGCAGGGCGCTGGATGATCTGCACAATCTCAAGGGGGGCTCCTTGATCGTGGGGGCCAGCCAGACCACGTGCACCTATCTGATGCCCAGGATGATCGGACTCTTCCGCCAGAAATATCCGGATGTTTCCGTGCAACTCCAGGTGCACAGCACCAGGCGCACGGCCTGGGGCGTGGCGAACGGGCAGGTGGATCTGGCCATCATTGGGGGGGAATTGCCCTCGGATCTGAACGATCTCCTCCAGGTGGTGCCCTACGCCAACGATGAACTCGCCCTGGTGCTTCCCCCGAAGCACCCGCTCGCCCGTCTCCCGGAACTCACCAGGGAGGATCTCTACCGGCTCGGTTTCGTCTGCCTGGATGCCCAGTCCACCACCCGGAAGATGGTGGATCAGCTCCTCTCCCGCTCCAAGCTCGATGTGGGCCGGATCAAGATCGAGATGGAGCTGAACTCCTTTGAGGCCATCAAGAACGCCGTGCAATCCGGGCTGGGTGCCGCCTTCCTTCCCGTGGTGTCGATTGAGAGGGAACTGGCTTCAGGCAGCCTGCACCGACCCCAGGTGGCGGATCTCCAGGTGCGCCGCCAGCTCAAGCTGATCAGCCATCCGGCCCGCTATTGCTCCCGGGCTGCGGAGGCCTTCCGCAAGGAGGTGTTGCCGGTGTTCGCCAGCCCGGAAAGCCCTCTCCGGCAGAACGCCCAGGCCAAGACCGTCGAGGCTGCTGGCCAGGTTCTGACGCCCTGATCCCTTTCAGACTGGATCCAATCAGAATTGATCGCCTTCGGGGGTCACCCCAACGGAATCGTCCGCAGCCCCTGCCACTCCAGGCACCTGAAACTTGTTGCCGCTGATGTCGGTCTGATAGACGCAGCGCACGATGGGTTTGTCGCGGACGGAGCCGATGTAGGCAAAGGTGTTCATCCGTTGCTTGCATTCGCGCATCTGTTCGGCTGTCACAGCGCCCTGTTTCTGGAGCACGGCCCAGTTCTCCCTGCGGATCACACAGCCAGGCTGCAAGGTGGGCTGGGTCACGAAGCTGCTGCTGGGGTTCATGGTGGTGTACAGCTCGATATCCATCACGAAGGCGCTGGCACCCCACTGCTTGCAGAATTCCGGATCAGGTACCGCCATGTCGAGCTGCTGGCTGCTCGCGATGTTCCCCTGGTTGCCCTGGGTGGTGCTGGTGACCGCACTGCCGATGCCGATGCCCACCACGAGCACACCGGCCAGGAGGGCAGCCGTTGCCGTGTTGAATCCACCCCCGCCGCCGCCCCCAGGTGCCGAGCCCCGGCTGCCACCTCGGTCGGAGAGTCCTGGCCCATCCCGGTAACGGCCATCTCGCTCGGAGCGATCGAAAGCCTGGGGACGGTCGTTCCAGCGACCTTCTTCCCGGGCGGAGCGCGTCCCCCGGCGATCCTCCTGGCTCCAGCCGCGATCGTCTGGTCGGGAGCGGGTCACAGGGATTCAGAGCTGCGCGGCAGCCCCATGGAGTAGTTGAGCACCCGGCAGTCTGGGTTGTAGCGCAGTTCGCCGGCCTGCAGAAGCTGCCGGATCACCCCCTCGAGCTCAGAGCCGATGCTGCGCAGGGTGTAATCCGTGAGGTCCTGCCCCGCATGGGCCTGCACCAGATTCCGGAAAGACCCCTGCACCTTTCCGATCACCGTCTCATCCCAGAGAAATTCATTGTCGGGATCCAGGTCGAGGGTGAGCTGGGTGCGATCGGGCACGAGATCGCCGTTCTCCACCCGTGCCGTGAAGAGCCGCACGTGGCGTGTGGTGGATTTCAGGAGGGTGTCGGCCATGGCTCTGCAGAAGGCAGGAACAGCTGAAGGATTGACGGAAACTCTAGGGAGAGGTCAGGCGTCTGCGCTTTGGGCTGCAGACCGATAAGGTTGCCGGCAGTGTCTCGGTCACGCCATGCGCGTCGCCATCGCAGGAGCCGGTCTGGCCGGATTGTCCTGCGCCAAGTATCTCTGTGATGCAGGTCACACCCCCGTGGTGTACGAGGCCAGGGATGTGCTCGGCGGCAAGGTGGCCGCTTGGCAGGACAGGGATGGCGATTGGTATGAGACGGGCTTGCATATTTTCTTTGGTGCCTATCGCAACATGCGGCAGCTCTTCGCAGAGCTGGGCATTGAAGATAGGCTGCAATGGAAGAGTCACAGCATGATCTTCAATCAGCGGGAGGTGCCAGGTACCTACAGCCGCTTTGACTTTCCTGATCTGCCGGCACCCATCAATGGCGTGGCGGCGATTCTCTCCAACAACGACATGCTCACTTGGCCGGAGAAAATTGCCTTTGGCTTGGGCTTGGTGCCTGCCATGCTGCGCGGCCAGCAGTATGTGGAAGATTGCGATAAGTATTCATGGACGGACTGGCTCAAGTTGCACAGGATCCCTGAGCGGGTGAATGATGAAGTGTTCATTGCCATGAGCAAGGCCCTGAATTTCATCGGGCCTGATGAGATCTCCAGCACCGTGGTGCTCACTGCTCTGAACCGCTTTCTCCAGGAGAAGGATGGCTCGCGCATGGCTTTCCTCGATGGCAATCCGCCCCAGCGTCTCTGTGAGCCTCTGGTGGAATCCATTCGAGCCCGGGGGGGCGAGGTTGTGATGGACAGCGCCCTGCGCGGCATTGACCTCAACGAGGATGGCAGCGTTGCCGCCTTCAGGCTCGGTGGACGGGGCGTGACACCGGAAGCTGTGGTGGCTGATGCCTATGTTAGTGCGCTGCCGGTGGATCCCTTGAAACTGCTTCTGCCGGAACGATGGAAGGCATTGCCCTATTTCTCCAAGCTCTCCGGCTTGAATGGGGTGCCGGTGATCAACATTCACCTCTGGTTTGATCGAAAGCTCACTGAGATCGACCATCTTCTGTTCAGCCGAAGTGATCTGCTGAGTGTCTACGCAGACATGAGCAACACCTGTCGGGAGTACGCCGATCCCGACCGTTCCATGCTGGAGCTGGTGTTCGCTCCCGCAAAGGATTGGATTGGCCGTTCGGATGCTGACATTGTGGATGCCACGATGGAGGAACTCAAGAGATTATTTCCCGAGCACTTTGGCGTCGAGAACCCTGCCAGGCTTCGCAAGTCGGTTGTGGTGAAAACCCCGCTGTCTGTCTACAAAACCGTGCCTGGCTGTCAGGATCTGCGGCCTGATCAGAGATCCCCGATCAGCAATTTTTTCCTGGCTGGTGATTACACCATGCAACGGTATCTGGCTTCCATGGAAGGTGCTGTGCTCAGCGGCAAGCTCTGTGCCAAGGCCATTGACGGCTGGGCTACCGCAGATGCCCCGGCCCCGACCATGGCAGGCGTGGTTGCAGGAGGCTGAGAGTGGCGGGCTCCCTGACCACCAAGCCCCACCTGGAAGAGGCCTACGAGCTCTGCCGGCAGGAAACGGCCCAGTGGGCCAAGACCTTCTACCTCGGCACGCTGTTGATGCCTCCGCACAAGCGCAGAGCGATCTGGGCCATTTATGTGTGGTGTCGCCGCACGGATGAGCTCATGGACGGCCCCCAGGCCCAGACCATGCCGGCTCCAGCTCTCCTTTCCCGGCTGGATGCCTGGGAAGAACGCACTAGGGGGCTCTTTGAGGGCCGCAGCAAAGATGATCTGGATCGTGTGATGGTGGACACCATCGAGCGGTTCCCCCAGCCTCAGCAGGCCTATCTCGACATGATCGAGGGTCAGCGCATGGACGTGAGCAAACAGCGCTATGGCTCCTTTGCTGAGCTGGAGCTCTACTGCTACAGGGTGGCTGGCACCGTGGGGCTGATGAGCCAGGCGGTGATGGGCCTGGATCCTGCTTACACCTCAGCGCCCTGGAGTGAGCGTCCAGATCCCAGTGAGGCGGCGATAGCCCTGGGCATCGCCAACCAACTCACCAACATTCTTCGGGATGTGGGCGAAGATCGGGCCCGGGGGCGGATCTACCTTCCCGAAGATGAGATGGAGCGCTTTGGCTATGCAGAAGCCGACCTTCTGGCCGGCAGGTTGAATGACAACTGGCGCGCGCTCATGGCGTTTCAGCTGGAGCGTGCCCGGGAGTGGTTTGCCCGTTCCGAGGAGGGGGTTCGTTGGCTTTCCGCTGATGCCCGTTGGCCAGTCTGGGCTTCGCTGAGGCTGTATCGCGGCATCCTGGATGTGATTGAGCGTCAGGAATTCGATGTGTTCAATCGCAGGGCTTTTGTGCCCACGGCTGGCAAGCTGCTCGATCTCCCCCTCTCCTACGTGCTGGCCCAGGTGCATTAAGCCGCCTTCAGCCACTCCAGGAGAATGGGATTCACCTGTTCCGGGGCCTCATCATGGGGGCAATGGCCCAGGCCATCCAGCACCCTGAGCTCATGCACGGCCGCATACTCCCGCCACCAGCGGCGAGCCTCCTCCGGAGACTCCCAGGGATCACTCCCCCCCCAGATCATCCGCACCGGCACATTCAGTTCGGCCAACAGGTCTGGCGCAAGAAGATCGGCAAACAGATTCACGAATCCCCTGAAGCTCTCCGGAGCTCCTGGATCGGTGGAAGGTTGGTGGAGCAGAGCCACCAGCTCATCATCCACATTCGCCCCGGTGGGATAGGCCACGGACAGCACCCGGCGGATATAGGCAGGGCGAGCAAGAAACCTGAACAGGGAGGTGGTGAGCCAGCGCTTGCGAACCAATCGTTTGAGGAGAGGCCTGGTGAGCTGCTGGAGCAAAGGCAATTCGCCAATGCGTTTCTCGTCGAGGGTGCGCTGCGCACAGTCGATCAGCACCACCTGGGTCGGGGGATTGCCCCGTTCACAGAGCAGGCGGGCGGAGGCCAGAGCCACCACCCCACCGATCGAATTGCCCACCAGGTGGTAAGGCCTGTAGTGGGGATAGGGAGCCACGTGGCTGTTAACGAAATCAGCCACCAGCTCGGCCCATAGGCCAAAGCAGTAGCGCACGGCGCCCGGAAGCGGAACTTCCCCCTCCAGCTGGGATGGGGGTTTCGCGCTTGAGCCGAAGCCGAGGAGGTCGATGGCGAACACCTCAGCCTCCTGGGCCAGCACAGGACTGTTGTGCCGCCAGTGGTGCACGTTGGCGCCGAAGCCATGGATCAAAAGGACCGCCTTGGAGGCATTGGGAGATCCTTCCTGACTCCAGCCGATGCGATGGCCCCGCCATTCCCAGGACTGGGGGCTGGGGGAAACCATCGTCTCCAATTCAGACGCCAACCGTCTGGTTGGCCAGCAGGGCCTTCAGCTTGGCCAGTTCCCCAGCCCAGCGTGGATCAGGGGCATCGGTCTGCACGTCATCGGCATGCACCACCTTGTCCGCTGCCTTGCGCACCGCGCTGGGGCTTCCCCCGGCGGCACGACGTTCGTCCCTCGGCTGGACCGAGCTACGGGCGTCACGGCGCTCGGATACCTCGATCCGCAGGGGCTGTCCGCCGAAATCCCGACCATTGAGCTGGGTGATCAGGGCTTCAGCGATGCTGTTGTCGTCCACATTGGCGAAGCCGAAGCCCCGGCAGGCGCCGGTGTCGCGATCGTTGACGGCCTTGAAACGGATTCCCTCTGCCACACCCCCCAGGAGAGCCTCAAGCTCCTTGACATCAAAAACATTCGGCAGATTGCCGACATAAAGACGAACACTCATGGAAGGGATTGCAAAAGAGGAAGAAAATTGCGGCAGGCCGTGGACGACGCCGTTGCAAGGAGAAGTTAATCATGGCAAGGGCCTCCTGTGGCCTCCAGCCAGCGACGGGCCGCTCTCAGGCTCTGTTCCCCCGTGGGGTCCTGCCGGGGGAGTCGTCCGAAGGCCCGTTCCCTGGTGAGGTGCGCCAGGAGGTCTCCCAGGCGTGGGCCTGGGGGCAGGCTTAGATCCTGCTGGAGCCGGAGGCCATCCAGGGGGGCCTGGGGATGGAAGAGGGGGTCCTGTGGATCCCGCCACCGTTGCAGCGCGGCATAGGCTTCTGCTGGCGGCAGCTCCAGCAGCAGGGCAGGTAGATCTCCATCGACCTGGCGGTGCAGCTCCAGCTGCTCGCTCTCCGGGAGGGACTGGAATCCCGGTGGATGGTGGACATCGGGATCCAGGAGGCGACGGCGCCAGCGGCGCAGGTGCCGGCAGCGTTGACGTAGCCGGTTGCTGGCGCGCAAGGCCACCAGAGCATTCTCATCCAGCAGCCGTGCCAGCCTGGCGATAGGTAGGGCCGCCTTGGCTTCCTCTTCCGTCAGGCCCCGCACACCCGCTTGCTCCACGGTGAGATGGGCCATGGCCCCCGGGGGGCAGCCGCCCTGGGCCGGCCCGGATATCCATCCACCCAGGAGCCCGCTCTGGAGAAGCAGCTCGACACCACGTGCGGCATCCGCACTCTCCACCAGACGCTGCAGCTCCGCGAGCACCCGTTCCCCGGCCACGGCGGTCAGGCTGGATCGATGGCGCAGGATCCACTCCCAGGTCTGGTCTGTGAGCGTGAAGCCCAGCTCCGCCGCGAGGCGCACGCCTCGCAGCAACCGCAGGGGATCCTCCAGCAGATTGCTTTCCCCGATGGCGCGGAGGATTTTGTGCTTGAGGTCGCCAAGACCATGCAGCGGGTCGATGAGCGCCAGCGTCTGCTCCCCAAGGGGAAGACGAAGCGCCATGGCATTGACGGTGAAGTCGCGCCGATGCAGATCGGCCCCCAATGAGTCCCCCTCCTGCCTCGCCAGATCAATCGTCCACCCCTTCAGCACGAGCCGGCCGATGGCCCGTTCGCGGTCCAGCGCAACGGCCGTCCCCCCCAGCTGCCTGGCCAGTGCGCTGGCCAGGGCAAGGCCGTCCCCTGGAACCACCAGATCCAGATCCGGGCGCACCCCCAGGCGACCGATCAGCCCATCCCGCACGGCCCCTCCCACCAGAGCACTCCCAGGGGGAAGCAGGTGAAGGGGCAGTGGCCACAGCGGCACGGAGAGAGCCTTCCACAGGTGATGGTGTGCCGTTGTCTGACACGCCAAAATGAGCTGGTCCGAGGGATCAGGCGGCATGTGCATCTGTGTGGATTGCCACTGGATCGATCACTGCCAGGCCTATCACGCGGTGGAGCGCCAGCATGGAGTCCCCCATCTCAATCCCCACCCCACGTTCCGTCCGGAGCAGCCCCATGTGCATGTTCAGATTCATCAGCTGTCGGAAGGGGGAGTAGGGATCGAGTGGGATGTGCGCGCCTGTGGAAGTTTTGAGCCTGATCCTGGGCGTTGGCAACGCCTGCGGCCCGGCGAGGCCATCCCGGCATGAGCGCAGCGGGGGAGTCCAGAGGGGCTGGTTGGCTGTTGGCTCTCCACAGCACTAGCGAGGTGTTTGGCGTGGGGTTGCAACCTCTGGGACAGCCTGAAGTGGCCCCCCAACTGGCCTCTTTTCCCCACGGACGTGGCTTGGCCAATGCCCTGCTGCCCAGTGTGGAGGCCGTGCTTCCGGCCAGCGAGTGGCCCCATCTCGCACGCATTGCCGTGGCCATCGGCCCAGGGGGCTTCACCGGCACCCGTCTCACGGTGTCCATGGCCCGCCTGCTCTGCCAGCAACTGGGGTTGCCCCTCGATGGAATCAGCAGTTTCCACCTCATGGCCAGCCGTCTGCTGCGGATCCAGGCCGCAACGCTTCCTCTGATCCTCTGCCAGACCCTCCCACGCCATGGCCAGGTGGCGGGCCTCTATGGGGCCGACCCCTCACGTCCGGGTGGGGTGACCGAGCTGGTTACCCCCCGCCTCTTCCTGACGGACGAGGCTCTGCGGCGGGCTCTTGGCGACCACCCACGGCATCAGGCACAGTCGCTCCTGCCCGAGGATGTGGGGGACTTGCTGGCGTTCAGTCAGGCGGCGGCTCGGCAGGGTCTGGAGGCTCCCTGGGCCTCCGTGGTGCCCCTGTATCCCACGAGCCCGGTGGGGGCCCTGTGAAGCAGGCCCATCGCAGGCATCGCAGCAGACGACGACCCTCGCGCCTGCCCCTTCTGGCTCTGGGGGTGTCCGGACTTGTGCTGCTTTGGCTCTCCCGAGGCTGGTGGTGGCCGGCCCCGCCTCCACCCCAGATGATCCTGGTGCTTGGGGGGGATGCGGAGCGGGAACGGGTCGCTGCCCAGCTGGCCAGGGCCGACGGACTGCCCGTGGTGGTGAGCGGCGGCACCAACCCGGAGTTCGCCACCTGGCTGTTTCGCGAGCAGGAGGGATTGCCGCCTGGTCAGGTGAGGCTGGATTACCGCGCCTATGACACCCTGACCAACTTCACCTCCCTGGTGGATGACCTCCGACAGGCCCGGGTGCGCCATGCCCTTCTTGTCACCAGCAGCGACCACATGGACCGGGCGCTGCTGGTGGGTCGGATCGTGGCCGGCAGCCGCGGCATCCATCTCACGCCGGTGTCGGTCTCCTGCGGTCACGCCTGCATCACGGAAACCCGTGAAAAGATCTGGGGCGATGGCTTGCGGGCGGCGGTCTGGGTGATCAGCGGCCGGGATCTGAGGACGTGGGGGGGATCAGCGCTGGTTCAGCGCTTCCGGCGAGCAGGGGGGTTCTGATTAGGCCCTCATCGAGCATGCCGTTGATCTGCGCCTGGGCCGCCGCGGTCACGGCATCCAGATCCGCGCGTCGGGTGGAAGCCGGTGGGGGAATGGGAGTACCGATCCGCACATGCACCGGGACCAGCCGGAGCCTTCCTCCACCAGGCCCCAGGGCCCGGTGGCTGTTGATGATGGCCACCGGGAGCAGGGGCAGGCCGGTGCGGGCCGCCAGAAGGGCTGCTCCCGGCTGCGGGCTGGAGACCCGGCCATCCTCTTGACGGGTTCCATCCAGAAACACCCCAGTGGCCCAGCCTTCCTCGAGCCGGCGGCACGCCGTGCGCAGCGCCTCCCTGTCCCCGCCACCCCTGGCCACCGGATAGGCCCCGCAGGCACGGATCAGTGGCCCCAGCAAGGGAACCCGGAAGAGTTCCTCCTTCGCCATGAAGGCCACTGGACGGCGCACCGCACAGCTCAGAAGTGGCGGATCCAGATGGGATCCGTGGTTGGCCACCACGACCAGCCCCCCATGGGGTGGCACGTTCGCTGTTCCGGCGGTGCGTCCCCGAAGGAGCAACCGAAACACAGGCAACACGAGCAACCACCGCATCAGGTGGTAGGGGAGGGTGGGCTGTGCCGCGTGCAGCAGGGGGGCGTTCACGGATCCAGATCGGCAGCGGAGGCCACCTGCGCCGTCTCCAGTTCTGGGCAGCTGCGTTTGATCAGGCCGCTCAGCACGTTCCCCGGGCCGATCTCCACGGCCGTGCGGATGCCTTCGCCCTGCAGGCGCTCCATGGTTTCCCGCCACCGCACGCCGCTGGTCATCTGCCGCATGAGTCGGCTCTTCAGTGCTTGCGCGTTGCGCTCCGGGGTGGGATCGCTGTTGCTCAGCACCGGAACCGAAGCCTCAGCAAAAGGCACCGTCTCCAGCACGTCAGCGAAGCTGGCCGCGGCCTCTGCCATGAAGGGCGAGTGGAAGGCTCCCGAAACCGCAAGGGGAATTGCGCGCTTGCAGCGGAGTGCTCCACTCACCGCAGCCACCGCCTCCGGCGTTCCCGACAGCACCACCTGGGCGGCGCTGTTGTCATTGGCAATCACCACGCCCTCAGTGACTGCTACCAGATCCTCCAGCTGCGCCCTGTCGAAACCGATAACGGCGGTCATCGCCCCCCCGCCGGCGGCGGCCATCAGTTCACTGCGGCACCGCATCAGCTCCAGGCCCGTTCCAGCGTCGAACACCCCGGCGGCATAGAGGGCCACCAGTTCCCCAAGGCTGTGGCCCGCCACCAGTTCAGGGCGGCGCCCCTGGGCCAGCAGGGCATCCACCAGCAGGCTCTCGACCACGAAGAGAGCTGGCTGGGTGTTGCGTGTGTCGTTCAGATCCAGCAGTCCGTCGCCCTCTTCGGCCCCGGAGCAGATGGCGAGAAGATCCCGCCCGAGCCTCTCTGAGGCCTGTGCGAACCGCTCCTGCGCGCCCGGGAGGGAGAGCACAGCCTCTGCCATGCCCAGCTTCTGTGATCCCTGCCCCGGAAACACCCAGGCCACTGCCATGACACACCCTTGCGTTGATGGGCTTGGAGACTACGTGGAGGCCGACGGCCCGCTCCAGCGCATCACGGCGGCCCCCCAGCTCAGCCCTGCTCCGAAGCCGCTGGTAGCAAGCAGATGTCCCGGCTGAACTTGTCCTTCGCGCACCGCTTCATCGAGCATCAGGGGGATCGTGGCTGCCGAGGTGTTGCCGTAGGACTCCAGATTGCTCAGGACCCGTTCGTTTGGGACCGAAAAGCGTTCAGCGACGGCGTCGAGAATGCGCTGATTGGCCTGATGCAGCAGCAGCCAGTCCATCTGGCCGGCCTCAAGGCCAGCGGCCTGCAGGGCTTCGGACAGCACCTGCGGCACTTCCCGAACGGCAAACTTGTACACCTCCTGGCCATTCATGAAGAGGGGCTGGAAGCCTCCCACCTGGGTGGAGACCCCATCCAGCAGTGTTTGGAAGGCTTCGCCCTGGGCCAGGGTGAGGCAGGCGTTGCGACGGCCATCAGAGCGCAGGCGAAAGGCGAGCAGGTCGTCCTCTCCAGGTTCCCTGCGTTCCAGGGCGACGGCTCCGGCCCCATCGCCGAAGAGCACGCAGGTGCGCCGATCGCTCCAATCCACCCAGCGACTCAACTGGTCGGCACCGATCACCAGAGCACGCCCCACGCTCCCCGTACGGATGTACTGGGCTGCGGTCACCAGGGCAAACAGGAAGCCGCTGCAGGCCGCCGTCAGGTCGAAGGCCACGGCTCCATAGGCGCCGAGGGCTGCCTGAACCCGGGGGGCGGTGCCGAAGAGGTCATCGGGGCTGGAGGTGGCCAGCAGGATCAGGTCCAGGTCCCCCGGGACCCAGCCCGCATGCTGCAGGGCCGCCTGTGCGGCTGCCGTGGCCATGCTGGTGACTGTCTCACCAGGGCCTGCCAGCCGCCTGGCGCCGATTCCTGTGCGGCTGCGAATCCATTCATCTGAGGTGTCCACCAAGGCGCGCAGAGCTTCATTGCTGACGCTGGCGGCTGGCAGGGAGCGGCCCGAGCCCACCAAGGCCACCCCCTGGAGGCTGGGGGAGCTGCGGTGGCTGGCAGTGTGCTCCGACACCCGTGGCCCTCAGTTCGGATCAGTCAATCACAGGCGGCTGCGGGCTGAGCCTCGGCACCCAGGGCATGGAGATCGTCCATGACGTGATGGCTGCCCGCGGAGTGGGCCAGCCGCAGGGCGCTGACCACGGAAAGGGACTTGCTGCTGCCATGGCCGATCACGCACACTCCATCCACCCCGAGGAGCAGGGCTCCGCCATGTTCCGCATGGTCGAGCCGCTTCTTGATGCGCACCAGATTGCTTCTCAGGAAGGCGGAACCCACCTTCCCCCGTCGCCCCCGGGGCAGCTCGGCCCGCAGTACGTCGAGCAGCACGCTGCCCACGGATTCCAGAAATTTCAGCAGCACATTGCCTGTGAAGCCGTCACACACCACAACGTCAAAGCGACCCGATAGCACATCTCTGCCCTCGCAATTGCCGGTAAAGCGCAGGCGGGGATCTGCCCTCAGCAGGGGGTGCGTCTTGAGGGCCAGGTCATTGCCCTTGCACTCCTCCTCCCCGATGTTGAGCAGGCCCACCCGGGGGGTGGGCACCTGCATCACATCTCGGCTGTAGATGGAGCCCAGCAGGGCGAATTGATGCAGCCAGGTCGGTTTGCAGTCGGTGTTGGCTCCCACATCCAACACAAGCACCTGCTGGGCAGGATCCTTGGTGGGGAAGAGGGCTCCGATGGCGGGCCGGTCGATTCCCCTCAGCCGGCCGAGGCGGAAGATGGCTGAGGCCATCACGGCTCCGGAATTTCCCGCGGAATAGACCGCCATGGCCTGGCCGGATTTCACCAGATCCATGGCCATGTTGATGCTGGCGTCCCGTTTGCGGCGTACCACGGTGGCCTCCTCGTTCATGCCCACCGACACCCCGCTGGGCACGATCTGAAGCAGCCCACGGGCCTGGGCCTCCTCGATCTCCTCCCCAAGCCCGAGAGCGGCCACCGCTTTCCGCAGCGGCTCCTGCTCCGCCACGAAACGGATGCGAAGCGGCAGAACGCGCACGGCCCGCAGGCAGCCTTCAAGGATGGGGCCGGGAGCATGGTCTCCTCCCATCCCATCCACGGCCACCCAGAGACGCTCACGATCGTGGATGACGGGCCATTCTTCAGGATCTCCCGGACCCTGCTGAAGGCGGCGGAGCGGATCCAGAACGAGGGGCTGCAGCACCGTGCCTGCAGCCACTCCGGCGACAGATCCAGCGGCACTGGCCGTATCCACCAGGCTGGTGACAGCGGCATTGCGCTTGTACCAGATCACCAGCCGCCGGATCGTGCGGTTGGGGCGTTGACGCCGGCTCAGGGCCTGGCGCCCGGCGGAACGGAGTTGGTCAGGGTCCTTCGGAGGCAACGGAGTCAACGATGCGCTGGAAGAGATAGCCAGTGCCCCGGGCCGTGAGAATCAGCTCGGGGTTGGCGGGATCATCCTCCAGTTTGGAACGCAGCCTGGAGATATGGACATCCACCACACGGGTGTCTACATGACGCTCGGGGGTGTAGCCCCATACTTCCTTGAGGATCTCGCCCCGGCTGAAGGGCTCGCCGGAGCGGCTCACCAGGAGCTCCAGAAGGCTGAATTCCATGCCGGTGAGCCGGATTCGCTCGTCCCCCCTGTAGACCTGCCGCTTGTTGGTGTCGATGCGCAGGTCGCCCACCTGGATCACCCCCGAATTGGGGAGCCCTGCCACCTGGTCCTTCTCTACCCGTCGCAAGACGCAGCGGATGCGGGCCTCCAGCTCCTTGGGGCTGAAGGGCTTCACCACGTAGTCGTCGGCGCCCAACTCCAGGCCCGTGATGCGATCCGCCACATCCCCGAGGGCCGTGAGCATCACAATGGGTACATCTGATTCCTTGCGCAGCTCCTGGCAGACCCCGTAGCCATCGAGCTTGGGCATCATCACGTCGAGAACGACCAGATCGGGACTGGCACGATGGAAGGCCTCCAGCGCTTCCTCGCCATCGGAGGCCGTCAGCACCTGGTAGCCGATCATCGAGAGACGCGTCTCCAGGATCCTGCGAATGCTGGCTTCGTCATCCACCACAAGGATGGTTTCTTTGGCCGGGGTCGTCGCCGTCATTGCAAGGGCGCTGCGAATACAACGGATCCGACCCACTGAAAAGGCCTGAGGGCCTTCCTGTTCACCGAAAGCCACCTTTCTTCACAAACGCCTGTGGCCCGCTCCACCTCCATCTACATCTGTCAGAGCTGCGGGGCCCAGAGCCGCCAGTTCTTCGGCCGCTGTGCCGCCTGTGGCAGCTGGAATTCCCTGGTGGAGCAGGCCGCGCCGGCGGGCGGGCCGGGCCGCAGCGAACGCCACCGCCTGGTGGAGGAAGGCAGGGATCAGGCCATGGGCCCTCGACGCTCCACCCCAATTCATCAACTGGGGGCACCTCCCCTGGCCCGCCTCGGTACGGGGTTCAGCGAGTTGGACCGGGTTCTGGGAGGTGGCCTGGTGCCAGGGGCCCTGGTGCTGCTTGGTGGGGATCCGGGCATCGGCAAATCCACCCTGCTTCTTCAGGTGGCCCAGGCCATGGCGGGCCATTGCAGCGTGCTCTACGTGAGTGCGGAGGAATCTGCCCAGCAGGTGAGGCTCCGCTGGCGCCGGCTGGTGGACCAAACTCCGCTCCCGGAACCTCAGGGGCCGGAAGGTGATGGTGGGGAGTCCTCTGGGGAGGGACTCCAGCTTCTGGCTGAGACAGATCTGGATCGGGTGCTCGAAGAACTGGAGGCCCTGCGGCCGGCGGTGGCCATGATTGACAGCATCCAGGCGCTCCACGACCCCAACCTCAGCAGTGCCCCTGGCACTGTGGCCCAGGTGCGAGAGTGTGCTGCAGCTCTGCAGCGGCTGGCCAAGCACCATGGGGTGACCCTTGTGCTGGTGGGGCATGTCACCAAGGAGGGGGTGCTGGCTGGGCCCAAGGTGCTGGAACACCTGGTGGATGCGGTGCTCACCTTCGAGGGCGATCGCTTTGCCAGCCACCGGCTGCTGCGCGCCGCCAAGAACCGCTTTGGCGCCACCCATGAACTGGGGGTGTTCGAGATGCGCGATGGGGGTCTGGCGCAGGTCACCAACCCGAGTGAACTGTTTCTGGGAGGAGGAGAACCCAGCTCTGGCACGGCCACCATCGTGACCTTTGAGGGCACACGCCCCCTTGTGGTGGAGTTGCAGGCCCTGGTGAGCACCACGAGCTATGCGAGTCCCAGGCGAACGGCCACGGGCATCGGCACCAACCGCCTGCACCAGATCCTGGCTGTGATTGAGAAACATCTCGGTCTGCCCCTCTCCCGATTCGATTGCTACCTCGCCGTGGCCGGAGGCCTGCAGGTGGAGGAGCCTGCAGGCGATCTAGGGGTGGCTGCAGCGGTGGTGGCGAGCTACCGGGATCTTGCTCTCCCCCCTGGCACGGTGCTGATCGGTGAACTGGGCCTGGGGGGGCAGCTGCGGTCGGTGGGGCAGGTGGAGCAACGGCTTCAGGAGGCCAGCCGGCTGGGATTCACCAGGGCTGTGGTGCCAAAGGGGGCGGCTCAGGGCGGAGGGGGTGGTGCGATTCTGGGATTGCAGGTGCTGGAGTCTTCATCCTTGGCCGAAGCGCTGGTGGCGGCCCTTGGGGTCCATCCCGCAGAGGCCTGGCAGGACTGAAGGCTCAGAAATAAACATCCACGTTGCCCCGGCCCGTGGTTTTCAACCAGTTCTGGGCCTCGATGTAATTGTTGGGTGCCAGTCGGATTGCTTTGGCCCAGCAATCAGCGGCCAGATCAAAGCAGCGGTCTGCTTCATCCGCATCACCCTTTTCCTGTGCGAGCGAGCCAAGATGGTGGTGGATCACCGCCATATTGTTCAGTGCCTGCGGCATCTTGCTGTTGAGATCGAGCGCCTGTTCATAAAAGTTGAGGGCTTTTTCGTGGTCACCATTGCTGGTGAAAACCAAGGCCATATTGTAGAGGATAAAGGCCCGATCATTGGGGTCGTCTTCTAGCTTCAGTGCCTCTTCATAGTTGTCCAGGGCCTCTGCGTATTCCCCATCTCCCTGGGCGCTCATCCCGTCGCGGTAGTAGGCGAAGGCTTCCTTGGCCCTGCGGTTCGTCGGCAGCACCTTCAGAATCAAGTCAGCCATCACCGTGAAGCTCTTGTCGATAAAATTGTCGTTGCGCTGGGAGCGGGGCACGGTGGCTGGTACAAGCTGCTCCCATCCTGCCTCTTCTGTCCCCCAGCCGTTGGGGGCTGCTCAGGCTGCCTAGGCTGAGAGCGGTTTTCAGCCAGTCTTTGTCCACCACTCTCCGTGGCACCGCTCAGCCCCCCACTGGCTCCCTCAAGCCGTTGGATGGCGAAAGCTCAGCGAATTCCTCGCTGTCCAGAGGCAGTGGCGTACTGCTGGATCTGGAGGGCATGAAATGCGGTGGCTGTGTGCGGGCGGTGGAGCAACGGCTCCAGCAGCAGCCAGGGGTCCGGGGGGTGAGCGTGAATCTGCTCACACGCACCGCCTGGGTGGAGCTGGAGGGTGGGGAGCAGGCCGTCGCCCCCCTGTTGGAGAGCCTGCGAAGCCTTGGGTTTGATGGGAAGCTTCGGCAGGAGGGAGATCACGCTGTTCTCAGCCGCCAGGAGAAGCTGCGTCAGCAGAGCTGGTGGCAGCAGTGGCGCCAGCTTCTGGTGGCGCTTCTGCTGGTGCTGCTCTCCAGCCTGGGGCACTGGGCCATGGCTGCGCCGGGCGCCTGGCCCAATGGCCTGGCCCTGTTTCAGGCTCCCTGGTTTCATGGCCTCATTGCCACCGCTGCCCTCCTGGGCCCGGGCCGGCCCATCCTCACCACAGGGCTTCGCTCTGCCCTGGTGGGTCACCCCGGGATGGACACCCTGGTGGGCCTTGGGATGGGTAGTGCCTATCTCGCCAGTGCCGTGGGCTGGCTCTGGCCCGCCAGCCAGCTGCCCTGTTTCTTCAACGAGCCGGTGATGTTGCTCGGGTTTGTGCTGGCCGGTCGATTTCTGGAGGAGCGGGCCCGCTATCGCAGCTGCCGGGCCATTGAAGAGCTGGCCTCTCTTCAGCCCGATGAAGCACTCCTCTTCATGGAGGACGGCCCTCCCCGCCCCGTGCGTTCCGGCGGTCTCCGCCCGGGGGATCGCCTGCTGGTCCTGCCGGGAGACCGACTCCCGGTGGATGGCGTTGTGCACAGCGGCTCCTCAGCCGTCGATCGCAGTGCTCTCACGGGAGAACCCCTCCCCTTGCAGGCGATGGCAGGCACGGAACTGGAGGCAGGCAGCCTGAATCTCGAGGCCCCCCTGGTGGTGGAGGCCAGCCGTTGCGGCCAGGAAACAGCCATCGCCAGGATCGTGCACCTCGTGGAGCAGGCCCAGGCCCGCAAGGCTCCCATACAGGGGCTTGCAGACCGCGTTGCTGGCCGGTTCACCCAGGTGGTGCTTGCCCTGGCCGCAGCCACTTTCCTCTTTTGGTGGCTCTGGGGCACCCGGCTCTGGCCCTGGGTGCTCCAATCCGCAGCTGCCGGCGCCACCACCCATGCCACCCATCTGGGCCATGGCCAGGGAGCTGGGCACATCAGCCCGCTTGGTCTGGCGATCCAGCTGGCCATCGCTGTACTGGTGGTGGCCTGTCCCTGTGCCCTGGGGCTCGCGACCCCCACCGCCATCAGCGTGGGCAGTGCGGTTGCGGCCCGTTCCGGCGTGTTGTTCCGTGGCGGCGATGCCATGGAGATCGCCTCCCAGCTCGGTGCCGTGGTGTTTGACAAAACAGGCACCCTCACCCTCGGCCGACCCCTGGTCACCACCCTTGAGCCTTTCCCGATGGAAACCGGAGAGCCAGCAGGACGCTCAGGGGTGGAAGCGCTCTGGATGCTGCAACTGGCGGCGAGTCTGGAGCAGCAGAGCCGCCATCCCCTGGCCCATGCCCTGAAGCAGGAGGCCCAGCATCGGAGTCTCCCACTGATGGCCGTTTTAGAGAGTCGAACCCTGTCTGGCGAGGGGATGGAAGGACGGCTGGAGGGCGTGCCCAATCCCATTGCCGTCGGCCGCCTCTCCTGGCTGCTCGAGAGGGGTCTGTCCTGTCCTGAATCCGCCCCCGCCCTTCTGGCTTCGCCCCATCTCTCGCAGGCCACTCTGATCGGTGTTGCCGAGGGGGAGCGGGTGCTCGGAGTGATCGCCGTGGAGGATCAGCCCCGTTTTGATGCCTCCGAGAGCCTGCAGGCCCTTCGAGCCCAGGGTCTGGCCCTGGGCCTGCTCAGTGGGGATCGGGAGGGCAGCGTGCGCCATCTCGCTGCACAGCTGGGGCTCCAGGAGGAGGAGCTGGCCTGGAGCCTGCGGCCTGAGGAGAAGGTGAGTGCTCTCTCCCGATGGCGTTCCTTTGGTCCTGTGGCCATGGTGGGAGATGGCATCAACGATGCCCCGGCGCTGGCCGCCGCTGACCTGGGGATCGCCGTGGGCACCGGCACCCAGATTGCTCAGGATTCCGCCGATGTGGTGGTGATGGGCGACAGATTGAGTGATGTGGTGAAGGCCCTCTCGCTGGCTCGGAGCACGATGGCCAAGGTGCGCCAGAATTTGACCTGGGCCTTCGGTTACAACCTGATCGTCCTGCCGATTGCCGCCGGGGTGCTGCTGCCCGCCTTCGGTCTTCAGCTCACCCCACCCCTGGCTGCCCTCCTGATGGCCATGAGTTCCATCACGGTGGTGGTGAATGCCATCCTTCTTCAGCCCACCGGGGGCCCTTCCCATCACGCGTCCAGCCATGGCCGCTAGGGGGCGTTTCGTGGTGCTGGAGGGCATCGACGGCTGTGGCAAGACCACCCAGATCGAGGCCCTGCGCCACTGGCTTCCGGCCAGCGGGCTGATCCCCGCTGGCCGTGGGCTGGTGGTGACCAGGGAGCCTGGTGGGACAGCGTTCGGCCAGGCCCTGCGCGACCTTCTTCTTCACCCTCCAGCCCACCAGGTGCCTGTGGTGAGAGCGGAACTTCTGCTCTATGCAGCTGATCGGGCTCAGCATGTGGCGGAGTGCATTGCGCCCTCTCTGGCGGGGGGGCAGTGGGTGCTCTCCGATCGGTTTTCCGGATCCACAACCGCTTATCAGGGCCATGCTCGTGGCCTCCCCCTGGAGGCGATCCATCAGCTGGAACAATTCGCCACCGCTGGGTTGCAGCCCGATCTCACCCTCTGGCTGGATGTGCCGGTGGAGCAGGCCCTGCTCCGGCGTCGCGATCGTGGACAGGATCGGATCGAAGCCGAAGGGGAAGGTTTTCTGGAGCGGGTGCGCAATGGGTTTCAGGTGCTTTGCCAGGGAACTGGCTGGCGGCGTGTGGATGCCATGGGGGATCCCGCCCTGGTGACGGAGCGGTGCTGCCAGGCCCTGCAGGAGTGTTTTGCGCCCTCCGTTGTGCCATCGGCTCTGGATGGTTGAAGCTTCGCTCTTCTCAGAACTGGTGGGTCAGTCCCTGGCCATCCGGTTTCTGGCAGCAGCCCTGGATCAGGGACGTCTCGCCCCCGCCTATCTCCTTGCGGGACCGGAGGGTGTGGGGCGAAAGCTGGCGGCGCTCCGTTTTCTGGAAGGAGTGCTCTCCGGTGGGGTCAGCCACCCCGTCCTGCGTCGCCGCCTGGCAGAAGGCAATGTGCCCGACATGCTCTGGTTGGAGCCCACTCACCTCCACCAGGGACAGGCTGTGCCGGCCTCCCAGGCAGAGGCCCTGGGGGTGAGCCGCCGCAGCCCTCCCCAGATCCGGCTGGAACAGGTGCGGGAGGTGGCTGGTTTTCTCGCCAGGCGGCCCCTGGAATCTCCCAGGTCGATGGTGGTGATTGAAACCGCTGAAGCCATGGCTGAACCGGCGGCCAATGCTCTGCTCAAAACCCTTGAGGAACCGGGTGATGGCCTCCTGATCCTGATCAGTGCAGCCCCCCAGAAGCTGCTGGTCACGATCCGCTCCCGATGCCAGCTGATTCCGTTCCACCCCCTCTCCCGGGGCCAGATGGGCCAAGTGCTGAACGGGGTCACGGCCTTCTCTGGGGGGCTCCCCACGGGGCTGGATTCCGCCGAACTGTTCGCCATGGCTGCCGGGTCTCCGGGCGCTTTCCTGGCCCACTGCAGGGAATGGCAGCGTTTGCCCGAGGAGCTGGTGGCCCGGCTACGGGAGCTGCCCTCCAGCCCTTTGGCGGCACTGGAGCTGGCCCGGGCGATCACGGAAAACTTGGAGGGAGATCAGCAGCTTTGGCTCATCAACTGGTGGCAGAACAGTCTCTGGGACTCCCACAGAGATGAACGGCAGATGGCGCAACTTGAAACCCTGCGCAAGCATCTTCTCAGCCATGTGCAACCCAGGCTGGCCTGGGAAGTTACCCTGCTGGAGCTCAGGACGCCTGACGTGTGACCTCCATCAGGGGGCTCAGGTGTTTGAGCTGCTCATCCGTGGGAAGTTCCAGGCAGTAGCCCGCGCCATAGACCGTTTTGATGAAGCGGGGTTTGCGTGGGTCAGGCTCAAGCTTGGTGCGCAGATGGCGCACGTGAACCCGGATGGTCTCGATGTCATCGTCGGGTTCGTACCCCCACACCTCCTTGAGGATCAGGGATGGAGCAACAGTCTGTCCATGGCGCTGGAGAAGGCAGTGAAGCAGCTCGAATTCCAGGTGAGTGAGCCGCACGGGATGGTCGAACCAGATCGCTTCAAACCGTTCAGGCACCAATGTGAGGCAGGAATAGCTGAGAATTTCGTTGTGTTTTGTCGAGAGTGGGGCCCGCTCACTGCGCCGGAGCAAGGCCTTCACGCGCACCATCAGCTCCTCAAGATCGAAGGGCTTGGTGAGATAGTCGTCTGCTCCGGAATTGAAACCGCTCACCTTGTCCTTTGTGCCGCCCAGGGCCGTGAGCATGAGGATCGGGATCTTTGCTGTGCGTTCATCCCGCCGCAGGCGCTGGCAGAGGGTAAGCCCATCCACCTTGGGGAGCATGAGATCGAGAAGGATCACATCCGGGCTGAATTGCAGAGCCAGAGCCTGGCCCTTGATGCCATCTTCCGCTCGTTGCACATTGAACCCACCATGCTCCAGATGGCCTGCTACCAGCTCGCGCATGTCGCTGTCATCCTCAACAAGAAGAATGCAGGGTTTCATCGGAAAAACGTTGCGGGGCGAGGGTGGAAGGATGGAGAGGGCCAGCCTGAACGTTTATTTTGCGTTGGTCGGCGGAATTTGGGGGAAATCCGAAAGATTTCTGTGTGAATGGCAGCCGATGGCCCGTGCCGCAGGGTCTGCAGGGGGCTTCTGCCGCAAAAACAGGTTGAAGTTGGAAACTCCCCGGGCGGGATTCGAACCTGCGACCAATCGGTTAACAGCCGACCGCTCTACCGCTGAGCTACCGAGGATTGACGCCCCAAACGGGACAATTGACCTTACCCGGCAGCCCCGCCCATGGGCAAGGGGCTCAGGCTCTGCGCCAGCTCGGATCCACGCTGCCAGGGCCCCAGTTGCCCATGCTCCATGCGGGCGGCCCCATCGCAGACCCGAAGCTCTTCCAGCCGGTGGGTGATCCAGAGGGCTGTCAGGGGGGTGCCTGGCTGGCAGCAGAGACTTCGGATCAGGGCCAGCACATCACCCTGGCTGTCGGGGTCGAGGAGTGCGGTGGGCTCATCCAGCAGCAGCAGGGTGGCTTCCGCCGCCAGGGCACCGGCGATGGCCAGTCGCTGTTTCTGGCCACCGCTCAGGGTGTGAATCGGGCGACCGGCAATCCCCGCAAGCCCCACAAGGCTGAGGAGCTCCTCCACCCGTTGCTGGGCCTGCCTGGGGCCCATGGATTCCGGTAGGCCGAGCTGCAGATCACTGCCGCAGGTGGGCATGAGCAGCTGATGGTCCGGGTTCTGAAACACCATCGCCGGCCGCAGGGCGGTCAGGATCCTGCCGCCATCAGGCTGCAGCAACCCGGCAATCAACCGCAGCAGGGTGCTCTTGCCGCTGCCGTTGCTGCCCACCACCATCCAGAGGCCCGGCCTGGGGATCCGCAGGCAGCAGTTCCGCAGCACCGGACGATCACTGGCCCAACGAAAATCGAGGGCCTCCACCACAAGGGGGGGATCCCCTTGCTCCCGGACATCCGCCGTGGGGTGATCAGCCGTCAAAACTGAAGCCGGGTCGCTTGCCACTGCCGCCGATGGTGGATTTTTCGAAGATCTGCACGGCCACCACTTCGGAGGTGAGGAGTCGGATCCGTTTCTGGGGGTCTTTCTCGCAGGTGAGCTCCAGCAGCTTGGGCAATCCGCTCTCCAGGGCCCGACCCACCTCTTCATAGAGGGCCTGGGCTGGCTCCAGTTCCTTGCGCTGCACCGAGATGGGCATGGGGGTGAGGCGGAGGGACAGCTCGACGACGTACATGGCGGAAACGGGCGCAGGCCCACTCTGGCGGAAGGGAGGACCAAAGATGAGAAAGCCTGTCGATCATGCACTGCCCCCTCTGGAGCCTCAAGGGCGGAGGACAAGGCCTGTGGCTGAGCAATTTTGCTCATTTGCCGGTGGATCTCTTCTTCGGCGACGCACCAGCCCGGCTCTGCCCTTACGATGCGAAACGTAACGCTCTGTTAAGCAGCTTCCCATGACGATCGCTGTAGGACGCGCGCCAGCAGCTCGGGGATGGTTCGACATCCTCGACGACTGGCTCAAGCGCGACCGCTTCGTTTTCGTGGGGTGGTCCGGTCTGTTGCTCTTCCCCTGTGCCTACCTGGCGCTT
>JBEIRX010000023.1:0-23935 GCA_040375715.1 Aphanothece sp. | reverse complement strand
TCCTAGGGAGCTGCACCTGGTTCCACGGCATCTTCCATCCATGGGCCGAAAGATCGCCCCCCTGCCGCGGGGGCGAAGGTGGCCAAACGTTCGGGGATCGGGTTGAGCCAGGCGGTCACGGTGGTGCCCGGGCTGAGCGCCGGCAGGCGTGAGGGCCCCACCATGGCTGGCGGACGGCTGGGGGGTGCGGGATAGCTCACAAGCACGGTCTGGCCGGAACGAAGTTGACCGCTGGAGGGTTGGCGAACCACCTGGAGCACCCGGCACCGCAGTTCAAGATCCCCTGCCGCCCGGGTGGCTGATTTCACGGTCAAGCGAAGCACCACCGGCGCCTGGCGCTGCTGCTCGCCATACACCCAGGGCGGCAGTTCGGCCTGAACGGCCCCTGGGACCAGGGCCGCCAGAGCGCTCGCCAAAAGCAGAGGGGGCAGGGAGACTCGAGTCATGGGAATTGGAGATCGCCAGCGCAGTGTGGCCGAGCCCTGGCGGGCTTCCTGACAGCCAACGGCAGGCGATCTCAAAGCCCGATGCGCCAGCGTCCCCAAGCCATCCCCCCTGCATAGCCGAGAAGGGGCACGAGCAGCCAGGGTTTGCTGAACAGCAGCAGCACTCCCACTCCTCCCAGGATCCAGGGAGTGAGCAGAAGGCCTGCCAGAGCGAGCTGGTTGGCCTGGGACCGCCGCGCCAGGCTTCCGGAGCGCTGCACCAGCCGAGGCACCCCTTGCCCCAGGCCGTAGCCCAGAAGCGCGGCTAGAGCAGTCAGCAGCAGGGTGCCCATGGCCGGGAAGGAACGCAGACCTCAGGCCTATCCAACCAGCAATGCCTTCCCATGGCCATCAGGCCAGCAGCACCAGGCTCAGGGCCATCACAGCCATGCCCACCATCAGGCTGCTGATGGCCAGATGGTGGTCGCCGTATTCCCGGGCTGCTGGCAGAAGTTCATCCAGGGAGACGTACACCATCACCCCTGCCACTCCGGCGAACACCAGGCCGAACACCAGCGGATTGGGGAAAGAGCGAAACAGCAGAAACCCCAGCAGCCCACCGATCGGTTCGGCCACCCCTGAAAGAAACGACACCCAGAAGGCGGTGCGGCGGCTGCGGGTGGCGTAATACACCGGGGCTGAGACAGCCAGTCCCTCGGGAATGTTGTGGATGGCGATGGCCACGGCGATGCTCACCCCCAGCCGTGGATTGGACAGGGCCCCGAGAAAGGTGGCCAAACCCTCCGGGAAGTTGTGGATGGCGATCGCCAGAGCGGTGAAGAGCCCCATGCGCAGGAGGCGGCGCCGATCGGCGGGATGCACCGGTGGTGTCCCTCCCTCGTTCGGGCCGAATTCAGAAGGGTGCGCCCTGTCGCCCTCCCCTGGGCTCACCTGGCCGAATGCTTTGCTGGGGTCGTGCACAGGGAGCCAGCCATCCACCAGCGCCATGGCGACCATTCCCGTGAAGAAGGCCAGCACTGCCGCGCCGTAGCCCCCACGCTGGCCCAACAGGGGGGTGAGCACCAGCCGGGCCTTGGGAAGAATCTCCACCAGGGAGACATACACCATGGCTCCTGCCGAAAAGCCCAGCGAGAGGGTGAGAAAGCTGCGGTTGTTGCGGCTGGATCCCAGCCCGATCAGGCTGCCGATCCCGGTGGACAGACCCGCCAGCACCGTGAGGCCGAGGGCCCACTCGCTGTTGCCTGCGGCGACGGGGTAGGGCAAGGGGTGCCAAGGTGAGTGAAATCATCCTGCAGGGTCGCCGAGCAGGCTCAGGAGCCAAGCCATTCCTGGGTTTGTTCGGCTGCGGACAGGCCGGCCTCGATGGCCCCCTCCACATAGCCGGGCCACCGCAGGGCCGCCTCCGTGCCGGCCCACACCACTCTCCCGTGGGGCCTCTGCCAGGTGGATCCATAGGTGTTCCAGGCACCCGGCACCAGGAAGGTGGTGAAGCCGCCGGTGCTCCAGGGTTCGCTGGTCCAGTTCTGCAGGATCAGCTGGGAGGGCCTGCCGGCCCTCGGACCCCAGAAGGCCGCCAGATCCGCCAACACAGTGGCTTGCTGCTGAACGGCAGGAAGCTGCTGCCAGTGCACCGCCCGCTCGGCGCCGATGAAGCTGGCGAGGATGCCGGGCTTTCCCCCCACAGGGGAGGCATCATCCGTGAGCTCAAGGGTGGGTAGGGTGCCAATGCCCAGGCCGTTCAGCCCCTGCTCGCGCCAGAAGGCCTCGGGGTAGATCGCCAGCACCTTCACCATGGCCCCCATTGGGGAGCGTTGCAGCAGGCCCCTCCAGAGGGCCGGAAGGGGTGGGTCGAACCCGATCGCCAGCCGCAGGGGCGGCGGAATCGCCACCACCACGCTGCGGGCCTCCAGCACCTCCCCGCCCCTGTGGTGTACCCGCACGCCTGTTCCCGTCTGCTCGATCCCCTCCACCGGCGCCCGCAGCTGGATACACTCCGCCAGGTCCGCGGCCAACCGCTCGGCGAGCTGGGCCATGCCGCCCTCCACAAGCCAGGCTTCCGGGGTTTCGTGCTGGGGGGCGACGGCCTGGGTCCAGGCCAGGTGCAGCATGGAGCTTTCCCAGGGCTCGAATCCCCCGGATCCGCCCACCCGTGTGAGCCAACTGAAGGGATAGCGGGCCAGGGGGCAGGCCCGGCGCCGGCTGAGCCAGGAGGCGATGGTGGTGCGGTCCAGCTGCAGGGCGCCCGGGGCCTCCCAGGGGGAAGTTGCTGGGATCTGCTGCACCAGATGGAGGAATTCCCGCTGCAGCTGGAGGGTCTGCACCACCTGATCGGTGGGCAGCGGCAGGGCATCGGGTCGGAAGAACACCAGGCTGCTGCTGAAATCCTTCTCCAGGCCAGCCCGATGGCCCACCCCCTGCCAGTGGAACACCCCCTCCCCGCCGTGGGAGCTGGAGTGGGTGGGGTAGGGCTGGATCCCCTGCTCCTCCAGCAGGGCGCTGACGCGGTGGTGGGTGCGTCCAAGCCACTGCCCCCCGAGGTCCACCACCGTTCCGCAGTCAGTGCGGAAGCTCTGCAGACGCCCGCCGATCCGATCGCGTGCCTCCAGGATCCTCACCCCTCGGCCCCTGCGCCGCAGCTCCCGCCCGCAGATCAGGCCCGAGAGGCCAGCTCCCACCACCACCACATCCACAGAAGTCATCTTGGGAGGCAGCCCGATACGTTTCTTTCCTTATCTTCCCGGCTGGACGCCATGGGCACAATCGGCAGGGGAGGGCTTGCTCAAGAGGTGCGGCACCGACTCCTCGAGCGTTGTCTGGCTGTGCAGTGGCTGACGCTCAGCCTTGCCGCTGGGGAATTCTTTTCCCGGTTTGGGACAACGTGGCCCGCATCACCGAAGGGCTCCTGAGAAGGGGAAGGCCCGGTAGCCTCCCGCCTGAACCGACCTCCTCCCCTCCATTCCCCCCTCCATGACCAGCCAGTGGCACAACTTCCTGCAGAATCTCGGGGAATGGCGTGGTTCCTTCGCCACCGTCGATGGGACAGGCCAGCTGGTGGACATCGCCCCATCGATCCTCACCCTGGAGCAGGCGGAGGAGGACCGACTGGTGCGGTTCGGCCTGCGCCGCTGGCCGGCGGGCACGACCGTGGCGCCTGGGGGAGGGCCTGAGGGGGCAGCGGCGGAGCCTACCCGCGTCATCCAGCAGGACTACCGGAATCTCGGGCGGCAGGTGGTGTTCTTCGAGACCGGCACGTTCTGCAAAGGTTCGCTCCAGGTGGCGCCCAACACGGTCTTCGGCGGTGAATTCGGATTTATTGATCAGGACCGGCGCCATCGCCTCGTGTTCCTCTACAGCGAGGCTGGCACGTTTGCTCAGCTGGTGTTGATCCGGGAGTTTCGCGCTGGTCGCGGTGCCACCGAGCGACCGGCCACCACGGTGGAGCAGCTGGTGGGGTCTTGGGAAGGGCAGGAATTCACGATCACGGCCGATTGGCCGGAGCCTGAGGTGCAGCGCTGCCAGGTGGCTTTCAGCCCCGCTGATGTGCATGGGCTGCGGCTGCTCCCCGATGGAGGGTTCTGTTGCCTCCCTGGGCAGGTGAGCCATCGGGAGGCCTTCAGTGTGGAGGGGGGCTGGCTCTCTAGAGATGGACGGATGGAGCGACTGATCCGCCGTTACGACTCCAGCGGAGCCTGGCAATCCGCAACCTTGCAGAGTCTGGTCTCCAATTGAAGTTGCAGTGATGTGCAAATTTGCGGCTATGGGCCAAAGTCAAACCCTGAACTGTTGTAGGGTTCCTGCAAATGTGACCGTCATGTGAAAGCGTCAGTCTCGGCTGATCAATCCGGGGAGGGGAGGATGTCGGACCCTTTAGTTTCTATAGTAATACCTTCTTATAATAGTGGTAATTTGTTAAATGATACCCTTCAGTCCTGTTTAAAAATCAATGGCCCAATCGTTGAGATCCTCGTCGTTGACGATCAATCAACGGATGGAACTCCGGAGCGAGTGGCAAGGGATTACCCCTCGGTCCGCTTGTATCGACTTCCGGATAAAAATAGCGGATCAGGTGCTGCAGGTCGCAATCTAGGTATTAGCCTCGCCAAGGGACGCTACATCAAGTTTCTCGATCATGATGACCTGCTCCTCGCAAGGGGTTTCAGGGCTGAATGTGATGAGGCCGAGCGTACGAATGCAGATATTGTCATGTCTCGTTGGGGTGTTGTGCCCATTGATGCTGATGGCCGCTTTCAGCGATCTGGCTTAAAGGTTTTTAGCCCTCCTGATCCTTCTCGCTTGATTGAAGCTGTGCTGAGTGAAGTCCCCATTCCTTTCACCTCAGCTGTTCTCTACAAGCGCTCCTTCATTCAATCTGAGCTTTGGGATGCCCATGCAGCAACCATTGATGACTTTGATTGGTTTTGTCGTATGGCAACACGTGCTCCCCAGAGTACGAGTGTGAATACGATCAGTTATTATTGGCGATTGCATCCACATTCAGCTCAGAGTCGGGAAAAACAGGCTGAAAGACTATATGATAATTACATGTCAATTCGCTACGATGTTTTCAAGAAGGTAGAGATGCAATTGGCTAGGGGCGGAAACTTGACCCCTGAGCGCAAGAGGCTCCTCGCAAATACCTACTATAAATTCATGCCATTTTTGGCTCAGGGCGGCTCGCATGAATGGCGCGACCTTCTTGACAGGATTTATGAACTTGATCCTGATTTCGTTGTGGATGCAGAGCGGGAACCTGATCCAATGATCCGACGTTTCATCAGGGTTTTTGGACTTCCCTCTTTCTTGTCAACTTATGGCTTTGTTAAGCGGATAGCCAAACGATCTTCAGTCTCCACAGGCTCCATTCTTAGGCGGCCTTGAGCTCCGGCTCCCGATAAGGGATGAAGTTGGCCTTGCGGGTTCCGCAGATGGGACAGACCCAGGAGTCAGGAATCGCCTCGAAAGGGGTGCCTGGAGCAACACCTGAATCGGGATCCCCCACGGCCGGGTTGTAGATCATCGAGCACACCTTGCAGATCCACAGGCCTGGTTGCGGCTCTGTCGCTTCCCCGGCGACGCCCATCCCTTCCAGAGCCTCCAGGGCCACCCCATAGCGCTCGGCGTGGTGTTGCTCGATGGGCTCCAGGAAACCGAAGGTGCTGGCGGCACGGCGGAAGATGGCGGCGTGGTCCTTCGCTTCGCCGATCTGCCCCTCGAATTCCGCGGCCGCTTCCCCATCCCGATCAACCCTGGCCTGGGCAGCGAATTCCGGATACATCGTGGTGTACTCGTAGGTTTCGCCTTCGATCGCCAGCTCCAGGCAGCGCGAGAGGATCCGCTGCTTCTCCTCCGGAGGGAGGGCTTCGGGGTTATCGATCACCAGCTCCGGATGGAGCAGACGAAAGTGGGCAAAGGCATGTTCCGTTTCCTGGTTGGCGGTGTCGCGGAAGAGGCGCGCCAGGTCGCCGTTGCCCAGCTGTTTGGCCACCTCCGCGAAAAACAGATACTTGCGATTGGCCATGCTTTCTCCTCCGAAGGCGGCTTCCAGGTTGGCCTGGGTGCTGGGTGTCGAGAGATCCACGGGGGGAGAGAACGGACCGACGCCAGGGTATCGCCTGATCAGAGCAGCCCTTTCAACCCAGCCAGGTGCCGCCAGCGGAAGGCCTCCATCACCACCACGGCCCAGAGCCTGAGCACCCCACTCACCTTGAGAAGCATCCCCTTGGGAAAGAGGAAGGGGATGCCATGCCTTGGCGGGCCATCTGCCACGTAATCTGACCTCTCCTGGCTCCTTCCCATGCACGCCGTGCCGTTGCAGCTGCCCCCCGGCAGCGATCTGCGCCGCAGCCTGGAGGAGTTTGCCGTGGCCCGGGCCGCCTCAGGTTTTGTGTTGGGGGTGGTGGGAGATCTGTCCCAGGCGGCCTTTCAATGCCCCGGCCAGCCCCAGCCCACCCGTATCGAGGGAGATCTGGAGATCATCACCCTGAACGGCACCCTGGCTCCGGAGGGGGTGCATCTGCACCTCAGCCTGTCTGATGGGGCCTGCCAGGTGTGGGGGGGGCACCTGGAGCATGGAACCCTTGTTCGCAAGGGTGCCCAGCTCCTGGTGGGTCTGTTCTCCCCATCAGTTGAGGAAAGTCCCGCCCCGGCTCAGGCCACGTCCCATGAGGTGCACATCGCCGTGCGCAGTGGCTGTCCCTATTCGGCCCGTGCCCAGCGACTCCTCCGCACCCTGGGCATTCCCCATCAGGTGCATGTGGTGCGCTCCGAGGAGGAGCGGGCCGCCGTTGCCCAGCGCAGTGGCCGCACCACGCTCCCCCAGGTGTTCATCGATGGGGCGCCCATCGGGGGGTATGACGCCCTGGCGGAGCTCCATGGCCAGGGGGCGCTGGAGCCGCTGCGGGTCTTCTGAGCGGGCCGGAGCTAAGACAGGAAGAGGTGCCGTCCTGCTTGTGTCCACCGAAAGCCCTCAGATGGACACCGCCGCTCGCATCAGTCGCATCGTGCGTTGTCACAGAGGCCGGGCCGATGCTCTGATCGAGGTGCTGCACCAGGTGCAGGATCTCCATGGCCACCTTCCCAGGTCTGCCCTGCTCCAGGTGGCCCGGGAGCTTCACCTCCCCCTCAGCCGGGTGCAAGGGGTGGCGACCTTCTACCACCTCTTCCGTCTGGCGCCCCCCACGGCCCACCGCTGCGCGGTCTGTCTCGGCACGGCCTGCTACGTGAAGGGAGCCGCCGATCTGGCCCGGGAGCTGGAAACACGGCTGGGGGTGCGGCTGGATGCTCCCGAAGGCGATGGCACCTGGGCGCTGCAGGCGGTGAGTTGTCTGGGGGCCTGCGGCCAGGCGCCGGTGCTGCTGGTGGATGGGGAGATGGTTCCCCGGCTGGAGGTGGATGCCCCATCCCGCCTCGGCTGGCAGCTGGATCAGGCGGGTCTCCCCGCTGCTGCAGGAGGGGTGCCATGAGTGCCGGCCGAGCCCGACTGCGCTGCTGCCAGGCCAGCGGTTGCCGGAGTGTGGGCAGCATGGCCCTGCGCTCAGCCCTCGAGAGTGCCCGGGATCGCCTCGGGCTCACGGCGGAGGAGGTGGCCATTGAGCCGGTGGGCTGCCTGCGGCTCTGCAGCCGGGCACCTTTGCTGGCGGTGGATCGGGCGGATGGAACGGAGGACCTCTTCGGAGGCGTGCCCCTGGAACTGGCGGCCGAGCTGGTGCAAGAGGCGGGGCGCGCCGCGTCGGAGGGGCCAACCCACCCCCTGTCGGCCCACCCTCTTGCAGCCCATCGCGTTGATCCGGCCCATCCTTTTTTTGCCCTGCAGACTCCGGTGGTGCTCGAGCAGTGTGGCCGCATCAACCCGGAATCCATCGAAGCGGCCCGCGCCGCCGGCACCTATGCCCAGTTCCGCCGTTGCCTGCAGGAGCGCACCCCAGCGGAGGTGCGCGAGCAGATCAGACGCAGCGGCCTGCGGGGGCGGGGGGGCGCTGGCTATCCCACCGGCCTGAAGTGGGACACGGTGGCCCTCCAGCCCCCCGGCCCCCGCTTTGTGGTGTGCAATGCCGATGAGGGGGATCCCGGCGCCTTCATGGACCGCAGCGTGCTGGAGGGCGATCCCCATCGGTTGCTGGAGGGCCTGGCCATTGCTGCTTTTGCCGTGGGCGCGGACAAGGGCTATGTGTATGTGCGGGCGGAATACCCCCTGGCGATCGAGCGGGTGCGGCAGGCCATCCGCCAGGCCCGGCAGGCGGGGCTGCTGGGGGAGGCCATCGCCGGCACCTCCTTTTCCCTCAGCCTGGAGGTGCGAGTGGGGGCTGGGGCCTATGTCTGCGGGGAGGAGACGGCCCTTCTCCATTCCATCCAGGGGGAGCGCGGCACCCCCCGCACCCGGCCCCCCTATCCGGCCCAGTCGGGGCTGTGGGGGGCTCCCACCCTGATCAACAACGTGGAAACCCTCGCCGCCGTGCCCGCCATCCTGCGGGAGGGCGGCGACTGGTATGCGGCGATGGGCACCCCCGGCAGCAGGGGCACCAAGGTGTTCGCCCTCTCCGGCGCCGTGGCCAACTCCGGCCTGGTGGAGGTGCCCATGGGCACCACGCTCCGTACCGTGGTGGAGACCATGGGCTGCGTGCCGGATGGGGGCACCATCAAAGCGGTCCAGACCGGCGGGCCCTCCGGAGGCTGCATCCCCGCCGCCCTGCTGGACACCCCTGTGGACTATGAGAGCCTGCTGGCGCTCGGCTCGATGATGGGATCCGGAGGGCTCGTGGTGATGGGGGAGACCACCTCCATGCCTGGGGTGGCGCAGCATTTCATGCGCTTCAGTGTGAGTGAGAGCTGCGGCAAGTGTGTGCCCTGCCGGGCCGGCACGGTGCAGCTTTTGCTGCTGCTTGATCGCTTCGCCAGCCACCAGGCCACCCCTGCGGATCTGGAGCGGCTGGAGCAGCTTTGCCAGATGGTGAAGTGCACCAGCCTCTGTGGGCTGGGCCAGGCCGCTCCTAATCCCGTGCTCAGCACCCTGCGCCACTTCCGCCAGGAGTATGAGGCGGCCTGCCGCGAACCCCGCACCTGTGTGCCCGCCGCCCATGGCGAGGTGCCTGTGCCATGACCGTGCTCACGCTTCACATCGATGGCCAGCCCGTGGCCGTTCCCGAGGGTGCCACCCTGCTCGAGGCCTGCCGGGCGGCGGGGGTGCAGCTGCCCGTGCTCTGCCATCTGGATGGCCTCAGCCAGGTGGCGGCCTGCCGGCTCTGCCTGGTGGAGGTGGCGGGCAGCGGGCGATTGCTGCCGGCCTGCGCCACCGCTGCTGCCGAGGGCATGGTGGTGCAGAGTGCCACGCCCCAGCTGCAGGAGTTCCGGCGCATGGCCGTTGAGCTCTTCTTCGCGGAAGGCAACCATGTGTGCGCCTTCTGTGTGGCCAACGGCTCCTGCGAGCTGCAAGATGTGGCGGTGCAGGTGGGGATGGATCACTCCCGCTTCCCCTACCGCTACCCCAGGCGCTCGGTGGATGCCTCCCATCCACTCTTCAGCCTCGACCACAACCGCTGCATCCTCTGCACCCGCTGTGTGCGGGTCTGTGATGAGATCGAGGGCGCCCACGTGTGGGATGTGGCCAGTCGCGGCGCCCAGTGCCACATCATTGCGGGGTTGGATCAGCCCTGGGGGGAGGTGGCCGCCTGCACCTCCTGCGGCAAGTGCGTGGAGGTGTGCCCCACCGGTGCGCTCTTTCACAAGGAAGACACCAGCGAGGAAAAGCACCCCCACCCAAGCTGGCCCGCGGCCCTGCGTGCCGCCCGGGAGCAGCAGGAGTGGCACAACCAATGACCCGCCTGCGTTTTGCCACTGTCTGGCTGGCCGGTTGCTCGGGCTGCCACATGTCGTTTCTGGATCTCGACGAATTTCTCTTCGATCTCGCTGAGCAGGTGGAGGTGGTGTATTCGCCCGTGGCCTCTGATGCCAAGCACTATCCCGAAGGGGTGGATCTGGTTCTGGTGGAGGGGGCGGTGGCCAATGCCGACAACCTCGCCCTGGCCCTTCAGGTGCGGGAGCGCAGCCGCTGGGTGGTGGCCTTCGGCGATTGCGCGGTGAGTGCCAATGTGCCAGGGATGCGCAACCTGCTGGATGGTGCCGATGCGGTGTTGCAAAGGGGATATCTGGAGCTGGCGGATCATGGGGCCCAGCTGCCCAGGGCGCCTGGCATCGTGCCCGAGCTGCTGGATCGGGTGCGGCCACTCCATGAGGTGATCCCGGTGGATCTCTGGCTGCCGGGCTGTCCTCCCTCCGCTCAACGCATCAAGGAGGCGCTCATCCCTCTGCTGGCCGGGCAGCTGCCCCTGCTGGAGGGAACGGAGATGCTGCGTTTCGGATGAGTTGCCCATGAGCCGCACCGTTTTGATCGATCCGGTGACCCGCATCGAGGGTCACGCCAAGATCACCCTCCACCTGGATGATCAGGGGCGGCTCTGCGACACCCGCTTTCATGTGGTGGAGTATCGGGGTTTTGAGAAATTCTGTGAGGGGCGTCCGTTCACGGAGATGGCGGGGATCACGGCCCGCATCTGTGGCATCTGTCCGGTGAGCCATCTGCTCTGCTCCGCCAAGACCGGCGACAAGCTCCTGGCGGTTCAGGTGCCCCCTGCTGCCCGCAAGCTGCGGCGGCTGCTCAATCTTGCCCAGCTCACCCAGAGCCATGCGCTCTCCTTCTTCCATCTCAGCAGTCCTGATTTCCTGCTCGGTTGGGAGAGCGATCCAGCCCGCCGCAATGTGTTCGGCCTGATGGTCGCCGATCCGGAGCTGGCCCGATCTGGCATCCGCCTGCGCCAGTTCGGCCAGCAGATCATCGAGCTCCTGGGCGGGCGCAAAATCCATGCGGCCTGGGCCGTCCCCGGTGGGGTGCGCACCCCCCTCAGCGAGGAAGCCCGGAGGTGGATCCTCTCCCGCCTGCCTGAGGCCCGTACCACGGCCGCCGCAGCCCTCGCCCTGTTCAAGGGCCTGCTGGATGGGCCGCTGCAACGGGAGCAGGGGGTGTTCGGCTGCTTCCCCAGCCTGTTCATGGGGTTGGTGAGCCCCGATGGGCTTTGGGAGCACATCGATGGGCGCATCCGCTTCCGCGGAGCCGATGGAGCCATCGTGGCTGATGGGCTCAGTGAGGACGACTACGCCAGTTTCCTCGGGGAAGCAGTGGAACCCTGGAGCTATCTGAAATTTCCCTATTACAAGCCCCTTGGCTATCCGCAGGGGCTCTATCGGGTGGGTCCCCTGGCCCGCCTGAATGTGTGCGAGGCCATCGGTACTCCCTGGGCCGACCAGGAACTGGCCGAGTTCCGCCAGCGCTCCGGCCGGGTGGCCCTCTCCAGCTTTGCCTACCACCATGCCCGGCTGGTGGAGATCGTGGCCTGCCTGGAGGGAATCGACCAGCTGGTGAATGATCCGGAGCTGGGCACGGGACGCGTGCGGGCCCGGGCCAGCCTCAATGCCGACGAGGCCGTGGGGGTGAGCGAGGCACCGCGGGGAACTCTGTTCCATCACTACCGGGTGGATGGCCAGGGCCTGCTCACCCGGGTGAATCTGATCATCGCCACCGGCCAGAACAACCTGGCCATGAACCGAACGGTGCATCAGATCGCGCGGGAGTTTCTTCCCGATCCTGTGCCGGCCAATGCCGAGATCCCAGAAGCGATTCTCAACCGCATCGAGGCCGGCATCCGCTGCTTCGATCCCTGCCTCTCCTGCTCCACCCATGCGGCGGGACAGATGCCCCTGCTAGTGCAGTTGGTGGCCGCGGGGGGGGAGGTGCTGACGGAGCGGCGTCGTTGATGGATGGGGTTGGGTCGCAGCGCCCTCTGCTGATCGCCATTGGCAATCCCCTCAGAGGGGATGACGGTGTGGCGGCGGTCCTGCTGGAGGAGCTGGCTGAGGAGCTGGGGGGCTGGAGCACCCCAGCTGCAGAGCTGCAAGCGGTGCATCAGCTCACGCCGGAGCTGGCCCTGGCGCTGGCTCAGGCCAGTCGGGTGCTCTTTCTGGATGCCTGCGTGTCCTCCTGCACCACGGAGCCCTGGATCGAACCGCTCGGGCCAGCCCAGTCGAGCCTGAACTCTCCCGGCCTCGACACCCCCAGCCTCAGCACCCACAGCCTGGAGCCACCCGCCCTGCAGGCCCTGGCGTGCACCCTCTATGGAAGGGAAAGGGAAGCGAGCCTGCTGCGGGTGCCGGCCTTCGCCTTTCCCCATGGCACCGGATTCTCCTCCCCCCTGCAGCTGGGCCTGCCCCGGGCGCGTTGCTTGCTGCGCTGGTGGCTGCAGGGGGGCGTTCCGTAAAACTACTCTGCAGATCAACCGGCTGGAGAGGCCCAACGAGCCGATGGAGCAGAGACGATGACAGGTCCACTGCCGGGGGGGTGGGCGGCCTTCGGGGCCAGCTTCACGGCGATCACCCTGGCGGAACTAGGGGACAAGACCTTCTTCATGGCCCTGATCCTGGCGGCCCGTCATCGGGCCCGGGATGTGTTCGTGGGGGCTTTCGCCGCCCTCGCCGCGGTCACCCTGCTGTCTCTGGCCCTGGGCTATGGGCTGCGGGAACTGCTGCCGGAAGCCCTGGTACGCTGGCTGGCTGCGTTGCTCTTTCTGGGCTTCGGCCTGAAGTTGCTCTGGGATGCCCAGGGCATGGCCACCGATGAGGCCCAGGAGGAGGAGCGGGATGCGGAGGCCACCATCGACAGGGCGGAACGTCAGCACGCGGTGCGCACTCCTCTGGAGGTGATCTGGGAGGCCTTCGTGCTGGTGTTCCTGGCGGAGCTCGGGGATCGCACCCAGTTCACCACGATCTTCCTGGCGGCGGCCCCGGCGTTCACCTTCGCCGGCCTGCTGGCGGGCACCCTGGCGGGCCATGGCCTGGTGACCGCCCTGGCGGTGGGCGCCGGCCGGTGGATCGGCGGCCGGTTGAGTGAACAGGTGCTCTATCGCCTCAGCGGTGGGCTCTTCCTTGTGTTTGGCTTGGTAGCACTGCAACAGGCCCTCCGGTGAGGGTTGCGTGATGGCCCGCCCCTACCAGCCTTCCCTCCTGCGCCTGCTCCATGGCGCCACGGCCCTTCTTGCGCTCGGGGCCTGGTGCACCGGACTGGTGGTGTACAGCCGATTCGATGGCCGTTGGGGCCGGTTGCCCTTTGCCCTGGATGGGGGGGACTGGATCGACATCCACGGCAGCGTTGGGGTGCTGCTCTGGCCCGTGGCCCTGCTGTTTGCCCTCTATGCCCTCACCCTGGGCCGCCGTCGCCTGGCCCAACCTGCCAATGCCCTCGCCCTGGTGGCCCTCGCCCTGGCGGTGGGTAGCGGCAAGCTGATGGATGAAGACTGGTTGGAGGAGGGACTGTTGAACCAGGGGGTGTACGTCGTGCATCTCCTGGCCTGGGTGGGGCTGATGGCCGCCGTCGTGCTGCACTTGGGGGGGGTGCTCAGCCGAGGGGGGCTGCCCCTGGCCCGCTCCATGGTGAGCGTGCGGCTCCGGGCTCAGGATCGGCCCAGGGACTGGTTGGGCCAGATCCGCCGCCACTTCTCCCGATAGGTGCCGTGGGTGGATCCCAGATGGTGGATCGAGGCGTCCCGGGCTTCATGGTGCAACTCTTCCAGGCTGGGGGCGAAGATCTGCAGGCGTCGATCGAGGTTTCTGGCCACCAGACCGGTGCCCCCATCCCGCAGCACGGCCGTCAGGCTGGGGCGTTTTTGCCCGCAGCTCCAGAGCTTGGAGCGTCTTCTTCCAGCAGATCCTGGGCGAGCATCAACAGCGCAATTCCCATCAGGGCCATGGCCTCACCCCGCTGACCGTCCCCGGTGAGCTCAAGGGTGCGAGCGGTCGCCAGGTGTTGCGGCCAGGTGAGTCGCATGTCGCCACCGCTTGGGAATACTAATGATTGTGATGGGAAATCTTAATCACCGGTGGCCTCTTCATACTCCGAAATACTGACAGGGACCTTCCCGGGTAGCAGCGACTACCGGGAGCCAAGACATCTGCGGTATCTTTAGATTTGTTAAATACTCTTGACCTGAGCGCGATGGGTGACTTTTCCGAATCTGCGATTCCTCAATCCCTTGAACTCACGATCGGCCAGCAATTTGAAATTGAGCGCTTCAGCCGGGCTATCGACGCCACCGCTGATCCGGAAGCCCTCAAGGCCATCGCCAAGCAACTGCTTCAGGCCTGGCAGACCCAGAAGGCGGCCACCAACTGGGTGATCGGCCAGCAGCTGGGAGCCCCCTCCTCCCTGTAGCCCTCAACAGGGCCCCAAGTTTGAACGTGCAATTTCGAGATCCTCCCCTATAGTACAGGCGTACTTGTCAGGGGACCATGTCCATTTCCTCCCCCTATGTCGTGTTCCGGGCCGTCGATCTCGGCTGGCCCCTTCCTCCGTCCTCCCCCGCTGCCCAGGCCGGGCCGGCTGCCGAATCCGTCTGCTCTGCGTCAGTGGAAGGTCTGGCGCTCACGGCCCTCAAGGTTGGTCGTGCCGCTGAACCCCGCGCCACCCAGGCCAGGGCGGCAAAGGCTGCCTCCTGCCATCGCCGCAGGTCCCCATCCAGAGCCACTGCAAGGCGCCGTCAGGGAGTGGCCCCTATGTTGTGCTGGCAGGGAGATCTCTTCCTCTGAATCAGTTCATCGGCTTGGTTTCCTTCACTCCTCCGCCCACCAGCCGTTCCACGAGAATCTTCAAGAGCAGTGAGACGATGCCAACGCCCCCCAGCACCAGCGCGGCCCCGTAGGCCAGTTCAGTGTTGTATTGCTTGTAGCTGTCTTCCACAAACAGAGGCAGAGTCTGGGTTTGCCCGGCGATGTTTCCGCTCACCACAGCCACGGCGCCGAATTCTCCCAGGGCCCGGGCGGTGGTGAGCACCAGTCCGTAAAGCACGGCCCAGCGCACGGTGGGCAAGGTCACCTTGCGGAACACCTGCCAGCTGGTGGCACCCAGCGTGCGGGCGGCCTCCTCCTGATCCCAGCCTTCCTCCTCCAGCAAGGGGATCACTTCTCGTGCCATGAAGGGGAAGGTGACGATGATCGTGGCCAGGGCCATGCCCGGCCAGGAGAAGATGATCGTCCAGCCCAGGCTGCCCACAACGTTCTTCAACAACCCATTGGTGGGGCTGTAGAGCAACACCAGCATCAGACCCACCACCACCGGGGAAATCGAAAACGGCAGATCAATCACGCTCAGCAACAGCGCTTTGCCGGGGAACTGGCGCCGGGCGATGGCCGTGGCGGCGGCGAGGCCAAAGATGGTGTTGGCCGGCACGGCGATGGCCGCCATCAGCAGGGTGAGCTTCACGGCGGAGATCAGGTCCGGAGAAGAGAGGTTCTCCAGGAAGGGGCCGAGCCCCTTGGCGAAGGCGCCCGCCACCACCTGCAACGCCGGGAGCAGGATCAGCACCGCCACGTAGAGCACGGCGATCAACGGGACCAGCACCGAGGCGCTGGGCCTAGGCAGGGCGCGGAGCTGTTGGCGAAGACGGCGAGAGGAAGCCATGACGGGGGCAAATGAATCGAAAACAGGGTGGGGTCAGCCGCCCACCATCGGATTGGCCTCCCAGTGGCGGCCCCACACCTGCAGACCATTGATCACCAGCAGGCTCAGCAGGGAAAAGCTGAGCATCACCATCCCGATCACGGTGGCGGAAGCGAAGTCGTATTCCTCCAGCTTCTGGATGATCAAGGTGGGGGTGATCAGATCTTTGAAGGGCACATTGGATGAAATCATCACCACCGAGCCGTATTCCCCCACGGCTCGGCTGTAGCCCTGGGCCACCCCCGAGAGGATGGCGGGCATCAGCTGGGGCAACACCTGCTGATTCCGCCCCTGCCATGAGCCAGCCCCTCCCTCCCTGGAGCCTGCACTGGAGCAGCAACGGCGAGCTCAGCCCGATGGATCGCGCGGACCTGGCCACTCTCTTTCTTGGTTTCCACCTCCCGGAGAGACGACCCTTTGGCCAGGAGTTGGGCCATCCCGTGACAGCGGCCGGCGCAAGCCATCCCCAGAGCACTTTCCACGGCTCCCCACTCACGGCGTAGACCAGCAAGAGCAGGAGGGTGAGGCCGATCACCGTGGGCACCACCCCGAGCTCTCGGGCTGGGGATGGCTGGGCTGGAGCGCTTGCCGCTTGTGGCCTGAGGATGCAGACGATGGCGGTGCCCAAGGCCAACACCAGCCGCCCTGTTCCTTTCACCCCGGGGAGCCCTATCCTTAGGAAGCACCAATGCTGCTGGGCACTTACAGCCTGGTGATGCGCCAAAACTGGACGGTTTGAAGCAGTTTCAACCACCCCTGTAGTTGTGGAAAACTCAGGTCTCCAGCCACCGCCACCACCAGGGCGGCCCACCGGTCGACTAATGCGCAAAGCCTTTTCAGCCCTGCAGCCTCCACTCCAGCGGTTGGCCCAGGCTCCGCCCTGAGAAAAAGTCCTGGTTCCACTGCTCATCGTGCTGGTTCCACACCCAGTGGGGTTCTTGCAAACGGCGGGCAAACAGCCGCAGCTGCTCCACGGAGATCTCGTAGCCCCTTTGGGCAGCCAGATCCACAATCTCCTGAGGCGTTTGGACGGCTTGTAGACGCTTCTGTGCTTCTGTGCTGAAGCTTGCCCAGGCCGTGAAAAGGTAGAAGTGATCGGAGGCCATAACAACCATGCGATTGACCTGCAAAAGGTACGGCGATTCCACCGGTTGAACCGTTGATGGATGCACCAGCCCATGCCTCTGGGGCCACAGCTTGCTGTCGTTCAAAACGCCAAGCCAGTAGGTCTTGGCCATGACACTGATCAGAGGCACCCCCTGCGAAGCCTTTTGGATGCGTTCTTGACGCTCACTAAACAGTCTTGAAGGGGGGCGGAGCCCCCCGTGGAAGAGTGGAACTCCTGGATCAGTTGCGCTCGCTGCTGTGAACGGTTTCGATCACACGCCCGTCCGCATCCACGCGCTCGGCACGCACGTCGGAGCGGCGAACGGTTTCGGTCACGGTCTGGTCGCGGGTTTCAGCCTGCTTGGCGAGGTTTACTTCCTCCACTACCTGGGCGCGCTTGCTCACGATGGCCCGCTCGTCGAACTCCGACAGTTCAAACACCCGCTCCTTGAAGGCGTCTTCCAGGGCATCGCGGTTCACGGCGCGGCGCTGGACGGTCACGGTTTCATCTACCAGGGGGATGCTCTTGGAGACTTTGCTCTCAGACACCACGTTGTAGATGCGCAGCCGGCCGGTTTCCACCTTTTCCTTGCCGAGTTCCACCACTTCCTCCACCACTTCCAGCACGTTGGGATCGTGTTTGGCATCAATCAGTTCCGATTGGAACTGGGGATTGCGCTGCTTAAGAGTGATCACATATTCGCGAAGGTTTACAGGAGTATTTGCGCTGATGATTGCAGCAGCCCGGGCTTCGGAGTTGGCAGGCACCTGGGCGGTCAGCAGGGTGCCGCCCTGACGGACTCCTTCCAGGTAGATCGAGAGATCGGGATCGGGAACCAGATCGGAGAGGGCGCGAAGTTTTGGAGCATCCGAGGCATCATCGGCGCTGAGCAGGTCTAGGGCATCACGGTGAAGCCCAGCGGAAGCCAAATCCTCCAGAGCCCTGGAAGCATGATTGTTTTCCGTGAAAAGACCAATGACAGTACGAAGAGTCATGAGCAAAGGTTGGTGTGAGAAGTGGATAACAAATTAGAGGTTCAAGGTGCCCTCATGCACAACGTAGTTGAGCCATCACTTTGGGCCTGATGTTCCAGGTACGATGGTCTAGATGTAAAAGGTGTTTTGTGACACCTATGGACGGCCTGTGGATCATTATCTTCACCGCGCCCTGCCCAATCCATGCCCCACCACGCCGATCGCCCCACCAAGATCTGCCCCGTGTGCGGCCGTCCCTTTCAATGGCGCAAGAAGTGGAAGGCAGTGTGGGAGGAGGTGCGCTACTGCTCTGAGCGTTGCCGGCGCCAGGGCCGCAGCCCGGCCGCTGGCTCTGGGGATGCTGTGTGAATCGCCCCACGCGGTGTTCGGCGTAACAGTCCATCGCTCCCGTCCCCGGCAACGATGAGCCCATTGAGCAGGATTTTCCATGGCCACTTACACCATCACCATCGAAAGCGGGCAGACCTTCACCTGCGGGGATGACACCTACATCCTTGATGCCGCCGAAGAGCAGGGCATTGATCTGCCCTATTCCTGCCGCGCCGGCGCCTGCAGCACTTGCGCGGGGATGGTGCTCTCCGGCGCCGTGGATCAATCGGATCAATCTTTCCTTGATGATGAGCAGATCGAGGCGGGTTACGCCCTGCTCTGCGTGAGCTATCCCAAGGGTGATTGCACCATTCGCGCCGAGGTGGAAAGCGAGCTGGCCTGATCAGGCAGGCGTCAGCAGGGCAAGGGCTTTCGCCTCAGGCTTGCTGGTGGGAGCAGGCCAGTTCCGCTTCAGCTGCAGCGGTTGGCCGGCGCCTGGGAGAGGTTTTCCAGGGCTTCCAGCCAGCGGCTCAGGTGCCCGAACGCCCCAGGCTCCAGGCGGTAATACACCCAGCGCCCCTCCTCCCGGGCGCTGATCAACCCGGCCTGGCGCATCACCTTGAGATGAAACGACAGGCGCGACTGGGCCAGTCCCAGGGAGCTGGTGAGCTCGCACACGCAGCGTTCTCCCCCTGCCAGTGCCTGCACCACGTCCATGCGGATCGGATCGGCCAGGGCTTTCAGCAGGGCGGTAACGGCCGTCTGCTCGGCAGATCCTGTGGGGGCAAAGGGCGTGTGGGTTCCGGTGGATTGAGGATGGCCCATCTCGGAAAAACGAACGGGGGACCTGCAAAACGGTGGACCCAGCAAGACGGTAGGTCCTGACAAAGAAATGTTGCCTAGATCACATCAACAGATCTTGATCCATCAACTCTAATTGATTTAGGTTTCAGCCTTCCGCCCCTCCTCGCCATGCGCATCGGCATCAACGGCTTCGGTCGCATCGGTCGCCTGGTGTTCCGGGCCCTTTGGGGCCGGCCCGGCATCGAGCTGGTGCAGGTGAACGAGGCCGCAGGGGATGCGGCCACCGCCGCCCACCTGCTGGCCTTTGATTCGGTGCATGGCCGTTGGCCCCAGGCGGTGCAGGCCAACACCCGGGGCTTCTTCGTGGGTACCACCCCCGTGAGCTTCAGCCAGGAAAAGGATCCCACCGCCGTACCCTGGCGGGAGGCGGGCGTGGAGATGGTGCTGGAGTGCTCCGGCAGGTTCAAGACCCCCGCAACCCTCCAGCCCTATTTCGATGGTGTGGGCCTGAAGCGGGTGGTGGTGGCCTGTCCGGTGAAGGGAGAGATCGCCGGTGCCGAAGCGCTCAACGTCGTGTACGGCATCAACCACCATCTCTACGACCCCGACCAGCATCGCCTGATCACCGCCGCCTCGTGCACCACCAACTGCCTGGCTCCGGTGGTGAAGGTGGTGCAGGAGGGGTTCGGGATCTGCCATGGCTCCATCACCACCTTGCACGATGTCACCAACACCCAGGTGGTGGTGGATGGTTTCAAGAGCGACTTGCGCCGGGCCCGCTCCTGCCTGCAGTCGCTCATCCCCACCACCACCGGATCCGCCAGGGCGATCGGGATGATCTTCCCCGAGCTCCAGGGCAAGCTCAATGGGCACGCGGTGCGGGTGCCCCTGCTGAATGCCTCGCTCACCGATGCGGTGTTCGAGCTGCAGCGCCCCGCCACCGTGGAGGAGGTGAATCGAGCTTTTGAGGCGGCGGCCAATGGTGAACTTGAGGGCATCCTCGGCTTTGAAGCCCGACCTTTGGTGTCTGTCGACTATGTCAACGACCCCCGCAGCGCCATCGTCGATGGTCCCTCGACGATGGTGGTGAATGGCACCCAGCTCAAGGTCTACGCCTGGTACGACAATGAATGGGGCTACAGCTCCCGTATGGCCGATCTGGCGTGTCACGTGGCCCTGATCGACGCCCGCTGAGCCATGGCTTCCACTTCCCAACGCCTCAGCCCCCTTCAGCAGTACGGGATTGTGACGGCCAACTACTGGGCCTTCACCCTCACCGATGGGGCCCTGCGCATGCTGGTGGTGTTTCACTTCCACCAGCTGGGCTACTCCACTCTGGAGATCGCCTTTCTTTTTCTTTTCTACGAGTTCTTCGGCATCGTCACCAACCTCACAGGCGGCTGGCTGGGGGCCCGCTTCGGGCTTCGGCTCACTCTCTGGGCGGGCACCCTGCTCCAGATCGGGGCCCTGCTGATGCTCATCCCCGTGGCCGAGAGCTGGCCCCGCTGGGCGAGCGTGACCTACGTGATGGCCGCCCAGGCCCTCAGTGGCATCGCCAAGGATCTCAACAAGATGAGTGCCAAGAGCGCGATCAAAACCGTGGTGCCCGAGACCCCGGACGACCGGAGCCGGGGGGAAGGCCAGCTCTTCCGCTGGGTGGCGATCCTCACCGGCTCGAAGAATGCCCTCAAGGGGCTGGGCTTCTTCCTGGGTGGGGTGCTGCTGGCCGCTGTTGGCTTCAACCGGGCGGTGGGACTGCTGGCGGTCGGCCTGGCCCTGGCCTTCCTGCTCACCCTTGTGCTGCCAGAACAGATCGGGCGAATGAAGCGCAAACCCGCCTTCACGGCCCTCCTCTCCAAGAGCGAGGGCATCAACTGGCTTTCTTTGGCTCGCTTCTTTCTCTTTGGGGCCCGTGATGTGTGGTTCGTGGTGGCGTTGCCCGTGTTTCTGGAGGCCACCCTGGGCTGGCGTTTCTGGGAGGTGGGGGGCTTTCTGGGGCTCTGGCTGATCGGCTATGGCGTTGTGCAGGGCGCAGCGCCCGCCCTGCGGCGCAGCTGGGGGAGCGTCCGCCCGCCAGGACCTGCCGCCGTTCGGTTCTGGGCGGTTGTACTGGCGGCCATCCCGGCCCTGATCGCCCTGGCCCTGGCCCGGGGGCTGGCCCATCCGGGGCTGGTGATCGTGGTGGGGCTGGCCATTTTTGGCGGGGTGTTCGCGATGAATTCCTCCATCCACAGCTACATGGTGCTCGCCTATAGCGACGCGGAAGCGGTGAGCCTCAACGTGGGCTTCTATTACATGGCCAACGCGGCCGGTCGGCTGTTGGGCACCCTGCTCTCGGGTTGGGTGTATCTCCAGGGCGGGATGGTGGCCTGCCTGTGGTGCTCGGCCCTGCTGGTGTTGCTTTCGTGGTTGGCGAGCCTGCGGCTGCCGCCCACCCGGGTGGAGTCGGAGCCCCCGTCCCCAGGGATGTCAAGTGCCCATGGATGAGCCCCGGTGTCCTGGATCGCCCATAGGTTGGGTGCAGCTCCGCTGGCCCCGGCGCCATCCCCATGATTCGTTTCCATCTCTCCATTCCTTCGGTGGACCTGGCCGCCACGGAGCACTGGTATGCCGGTGGGCTGGGTTGCGGAGTGGGGCGCCGCAGCCCCCAGGCCCTGATCCTCAACCTGGGGGAGCACCAGCTGGTGGCCCAGCACACCCCCGAAATCGAGGAAAGACCCCAACGGGGGATTTACCCGCGCCATTTCGGCCTGACGTTTGACACCCTTGCCGAGTGGACCCTGTGGCTGGATCGGGCCCGGGGGGCGGGCCTCCGCTTCGGCGTGGAGCCCAAGGTGCGCTACGGCGGTGATGTGCTGGAGCACCACAGCTTTTTCCTGATCGATCCCGATCACCACTGGCTGGAGTTCAAGCACTACGTGCACCCCGAGGCGATCTTCGGCTGCCTTGAGCGGCAGACCGTTGGCGATCTGGAGCTGCGTCCGCTCACCAGCCCAGCGGAGATTCATGCCTGAGGACTCCCCTCCCCTGCTTCTGGTGCCGGGCTGGCTCAACTCCGGTCCCGAGCACTGGCAGAGCCGCTGGCAACGGCTGCGGCCCGACCTGGGGCGCGTGACCTTCGGCGAATGGGACGATCCGGAGCCCCAGGCCTGGACCGCTGATCTGCAGCGGGCCGTGCTGGCCTGCCCCCGGCCGCCTGTGCTGATCGCCCACAGCCTCGGCTCACTGGCCACCGCCAATCTCATGGCCCTACCCTCCCCGCCGCCGATTGCCGGCGCCATGCTCGTGGCGCCGCCCGATCCCAGCCGGGCCGATACGCCCTGGCAGATCGCCGATTTCGCGTCCCCCGCCCGCGTGCCCTTTGCCGTGCCAGGTCTGGTTGTGATCAGCAGCAATGATCCCTACGCCGAGGAGGCCTTCAGCCTGGAGTTGGCGAGGGACTGGGGGCTGGAGGTGGTGCGGCTGGGGCCCTGCGGCCACATCAATGACCAGAGCGGTTTTGGCGACTGGCCCGGGGGGCTGGCCTTGCTAGAAGGACTGCTGGAACGGACGCGCGGCTGATGGCCGGAAGGGCCCCCAGGGGGCCTTCCGTGCCGGCTGAGCTCATGGCGCCTTGACGTTGGGGCAGGTGGCCCCGTTGAAATTGGCCGCCACCCGTTTGCTGCCCTCCTTGTAAATCTGCTGGGCCTTGGCGGTATCGCCTGCGGCAATAGCAGCATCCATTTTGCTGGAGAAGCGGGCGCAGGCCTGCTCCAGGGAGGGTTTGGCCTGAGCAGGGCCTGCCAGGCCCGTTGCCAGGGCTGCCAGCAGAGCCAACGAGAGGAGCTTCATCGCCATGGGTGGAAGACCTGGCCATTGTCCTGCCTGGTGGCCAGGTTCTTCCCAGCGGCGGCCTACCCCCGGAGGTGGCGCTGCAGGCTGGCTGGCGAGAAGGCAAAGCCTTCCGCCTGGGCGATGGCCACCACGGCGCTGGCATCGGCGGCGGCGTCCACCTGGAGCTTGAGGGCCGGATTGGCTTCCACCTTGGCGAAAAACGCCGTGAGCTGGGCTTTGGACATGGTTTTTTTTCTTACGTTGAGACTCTAGGAAGATCTGTTCCCTTAGGATCGATTCCCGCAGGACACTGGCTACTTTCGGCCCAGATCTCTCAAGCCGGGCCCCCTGCCTTGCCCGTCTATCTGTGGCTCGGGGTCGAGCCCATCCTGCTGGGGCCCGATCACCTGCTGTTCGTGCTGGGCCTGCTGCTGATCGTGGGCCAGCGCTGCAGGGTGTTGATCAAGACGATCACGGCCTTGACCGTGGCCCACAGCCTCACCCTGGCGGTCACCACCCTCGGGGCATGGCGGGTGCCCACTCCTCCATTGGAGGCGGCCATTGCCCTTTCGATCCTCTTTCTGGCGCCGGAAATCGTGCGCACCTGGCGCGGGCAGACCAGCCTCACCATTCGCCATCTCTGGTTGGTGGCCTTCGCCTTCGGCCTGCTCCAGGCCCTGGTCCTCTTCAATCTGGGGGTGGAGCTGGGCCAGCTGGTATTTGTGGCCGCCGTTTGGCTGGCGATCGGGCTCTGGCGGTGGCGGCGATGGCCCGTCCCCCTCTGGTTGCGCCGTTGCCCCGGCAACCTGGTGGGGAGCCTGGGATCCCACTGGGTGATGGAGCGCACCCTGGCGCTATTGCAGCCGTTGGGTTGAAGCAGTTTGGGCGTGCAGAATCGGCATGAATCGAGTCGGGATTATTGAGATCCCCCAACGATGCATCAAGCTCGATTCAATCCTGAAAGCCCCATGACAACAGGCGGCTGAAATCGTTGACCAGCAGGATGCAATCACGCAGGCCTGGCTCCAGGGGGTTCTGTGTTGAGGTGGGCTGTGTAATTGCTCGCAGAGGTAGGCCCAACGCTGCCCCTGAGTGGCAGGCAAGGAGATTGGGGTGGCGAAGTTAAGAGTTTGTTGGCGGCCTGTCCACTCGAGGGGCTTGTTCGGCATCTCTGGTAGAGCGCTACAACTTTATTCACTGACCGCCTTGGTGCGCATCGCCGCCTCAAGGCTCTTGATGTCAGCAGCGGTCAACTGGGGCCGATCGATCTTGATCGTGAGCTTGTTGAGCGTTCCTGTGAATCGGAACGGCGGTTGGTAGTCGGCATCGTTGACGCTGGTGAGCGTGTCGGAGCCGATGTCGAAGCTCTCATCCCACTGCAGGGTCATGGGCAGGGTTTTGGCCATGGTTTTGGTGGCCACCACCT
>JBEIRX010000096.1:0-2754 GCA_040375715.1 Aphanothece sp. | reverse complement strand
GCACAACTGCCGCGCCGCCAACCGGAACAGCAACAACCCGGCCAACATCAACACCAACAACGGTGTTCGCCCCTGTTGTCTCCTCCCCCCAGCACCCTTCACCGTCAGAGCCGTTGGAAGGGATTCCAGCGGGCGCACCAGGAGGGTCCAGACCCGCTCCGGTGATCACCGGCTCTACCGGTGAATCCGCACAAGACCCGCCCACTCCTTCAGGCCCCGCGGTGTGCAAGCCAGGACAGGCCGGGTGGCGTGATCGCCAGCCCCATGCCCAGCCCACCATGACCGCCCACAACGCTTGTCATGGAGTCGTGTCGAGGCCCGGCACGCCGAAATCCCAGTCCGCAACTGAAGGACCAGCCAGGCCCTGCTCGATCCGGGGCGTCTTTGACAGAATGGGGACGCTGAGCAGCTTGCATCCAGTGCGTCTCTACACGGTGGGCCACTCCAACCAGACTCTGGGCCAGCTGGTTGGACTGATCCAGTTTCATGGGATCAACGCTGTGGCGGATGTCCGCTCCATGCCTTACAGCCGCCGCCTACCACAGTTCAACAGGCCTGAGCTTGAGGCGGAGTTCCACAAGCACGGCATCCGCTACGTGTTCCTTGGAGAGGAGCTGGGCGCCCGGCGGGAGGAGGGATCGGCTTACGACGGGCTGCAGGCTGCTTATGAACGTGTGGCTCAGTTGCCAGCCTTTCAACTAGGCCTGAGCCGGGTGCTGAAGGGGCTGGGCCGAGGGCTGACCCTGGCGCTGCTATGCGCAGAGCGGGATCCCTTGACTTGCCATCGGGCGATCCTGGTATGCCGGCACCTTCAGGCCAGGGGGGTGGACGTGCAGCACATCCTTGGCGATGGATCACTGGAGAGCCATCAAGAGCTCGAGCAGCGCATGCGCCGGGCCTTGCAGAGACTCGGCATCTTGGAGGTCTCAGGAGGAGATGTCCAGTTGGATCTTCTAGGTCGCGAGGTCACTCAGGGCCGACTACTCAGCCCAGAAGACGAGCTTGATGAGGCCTACCGCCAACAAGGGCGGCGGATTGCTTACACCAAACCACTGATTGCCGCCTGAGACATTCCCATGGGTAAGAAGATCACGCTCTACACGATTGGATTCACCAAGAAGAATGCCAAACAGTTCTTTGAATTGATACAGAAGAGTGGCGTAAATAAAGTGCTGGACACGCGACTGAACAATGTTTCGCAGCTAGCGGGATTCACCAAGAAGGATGATCTTGCATTCTTCCTGGAAAAGGTTGCGGGGGTAAGCTATGATCATGCCCTGAAGCTTGCGCCTACTGACGACATTCTAAAGAGCTACAAGAAAGGTGAGATCAGCTGGAATATATATGCCAACGCTTATAACGATTTGATCGACAAGCGCCATGTTGAAGAGCTCTTTCCAGCCGACATGTTGGATGGGGCTTGCTTGCTTTGCAGTGAGGCAACTCCACACTATTGCCACAGAAGGCTGGCAGCAGAGTTCTTCAGGAATCATCTTGGAGGAGGAGTAGAGATCGTGCACCTCTGAGCGATGGAAACTACTGTGCTCTGTCTGGCCAACTCTAAAAAGGAGGGCGAACGCTGCATCGCCGGCATCGATGTGCGTACCGGGCAGTGGGTGCGCCCCGTAAGCCGCCATACCCCAAAAGGGGAGGTGCCGCTTCGCGAACGTCAGGTAAATGGCCAAGAGCCGCAACCCCTGGATCTAATCCAGATGGATCTGGCTCACGATGGTCCTGCTGGGTTTGACTACTGCCACGCGAAAGAAAATCGCTGGATCGAGGCGAAACCCTGGTCCAAACTAAGTGTAGCTGGCGTCAAAGATCTTCAACGCTACCTCTGTAACTCAGCCAGGATCCTGCATTCTCACGCCAAGTACACACGTCCCGACATTATCGGGGCAAAGCCGCTCGTGGAGCGCACGACCCTTGAGCTGCGCAAGGTGCAGCGCATTGGTTTTGATCAAAGCGGCGGCAAGTGGAAAGCCACGCTGGCCACAGCCGAAGGTATTGAGCTTCGAGGAATCAGCGTCACAGACTGCCTACTTACTGAACAGCTTAATGCTCGAACATTCATTGGACAGCAGGGCTATGCAGTGATCAGTCTCGGTGTACCTTGGGACCCGCCGATAGAGGAGTGGGCAGAGGGGCCTGTGGGCTGGAAGCTACTTGCTGGTTGGATTCCAATACAAGCTTAAAGAGCAAGCTCTAGATGCCGTAGCAATGCCCACAATAGCCTTAGCAGGATTACGCTGTGCTCACGTATTCATGCACGGAAGAACAAAGCTATTGGTGAAGCTAAATTTCTTCCGCGAGCTCTTGTATAATTGCCCTGCCCAGGTGCGGTACAACTATCGCACGTCCCGGAAGACTGGAGCCATGACTGACGCCAATAGCAACTGGATAAATCTATTCGCGGCATGCCCATCACACCGGCAACAGCTGGAGGACCACCAGATCAGTTGCAGCCTGCCTGACCGATCAGATAGAAGGCCAGGAACCAGGAGGTCAGCGGTAGTTTTGTGGCCTGCATGATCGTGCCGGCCATGACGGCCTCCGTCGCCCACCCCTGCACCAGTCGCGCCGAGGTGTTGGCGGTGCTGCGCGAGCACTTCCCAGCCCTGGCTTCTGAGTTCAAGCTCAGCAGCCTGCAGCTGTTCGGCTCCTTCGCCACCGATGAAGCCACCGCCAGCAGCGACGTGGATCTGCTTGGCGCGCTATCAAGGGCCTGCGCAATCGCATCGCCCATGAATACTT